>JAJZUI010000173.1:2712-8673 GCA_021847175.1 Pseudomonadota bacterium | reverse complement strand
CGGCACTCGGCGGCAGCAGCCGCTGCGCCGTGTGGTAGGTGTTGACGTCCTGCGGATAGGGAGCGAGCACGGGCGCGAAGATCGCCGCCAGCACGATCACCGCGAGCACGATCAACCCTGCGAGCGCCACGCGGTCGCGGGCGATGCGGCGCAGCAGCTTCATCGCCCGCGCGGGTCGAGCAGCACCTGCCCGACATCGATCAGCAGGTTCACCACGATGAACATTACGCCGACATAGATGGTGAAGCCGAGGATGGCGTTGTAATCTGATTGCAGGATCGAATTGACCGCGAACTGTCCCAGCCCCGGCCAGTCGAACACCGCCTCCACCACCACGGCCCCTGCCAGCAGGTTGCCGAAAACGAGGCCGATCTGCGTCAGCGTCCCGGTGAGCGCGGAGCGCAGCACATAGCGCCAGACCGTCACCCGCCACGGCACGCCCATCGCGCGCTGGTAGTCGACGAAGAAGCTGCCCAGCGTGCCGATCACGCCTGCACGGGTAAACCGCACGATCGTGGCCATCGCGGGGAAGGCGAGGGTGATCACCGGCAGCGCCAGGTGCCGCAGCACGTCGATTTCCGTCGACCAGTCGCCGGAAATCGCCGCATCGATCGTATAGAACCCCGTCACCCCGCTCGGTCCGAAATCGCTGATCCGGCCCTGCACTGGCGTCAGGTTGAGCCACATCGAGAACAGCAGTTGCAGCAAAATCGCGAACCAGAACGCGGCGATCGCGAGCCCGGAGACCGTCACCACCCGCAACACATGGTCGAACCACGAATTCCGTCGCAGTGCCGCCACCACGCCCAGCGGCACCCCGAGCAGCACGGCGAGGAGCATCGCATAGAACGCTAGCTCCATCGTTGCCGGCAGCCGCCGCCAGATCTCGCTCGCGACCGGCGTCTGCGTGTAGAGGCTAACGCCCATGTTGCCGCGCGCGACATCGATCAAATAGTGCAACAACTGCATCGGCAGCGGCTGGTCGAGCCCCATTTTATGCCGCAGCGCCGCCACCTGCGCCGTAGTCGCGTTCTCACCCGCGAGGATCCGCGCAGGGTCGCTCGGCATCAGGTGCGAGATCACGAACACGAGCACGACCAGGCCGATCAGGGTCGCGGGGACCCAGACCAGCCTGCGGGCGATCAGCCCGAGCAGCCGCACCGGCTCTTGCTCAGGCGAGCCACTGCCAGCGCATGTCCTGAGCGTCGCCGATCGGGCAGTAGCGCACTCCGCGCACCTTCTTGTCGAACGCCCCGTAATAGTTGGTGTTGTAGATGAACAGCCCCGCCGCCTGGTCCACCAGGATGCGCGAGGCTTCCTCATAGAGTGGCTGCCGGTCCGCCTGCTTCACCAGCACCAGGGCCTTGTCGGTCAGCTCGTCGAAGCGCTTGTTGCTGAAGAAGCTGAGATTGCCTTTGCCGATCTGCTTGCTGTTGTAAATATAGCCTGTCCAGTTGTGCGGGTCGGCGAAATAGGCGCTGCGCCAAAGCGGAATTAGGTCCGCGCTCAGCTGCTCGTTGCCGAGCTTCGCCGCAACCACTGGCCATGGCTGGCTCAGAATCGTCGTCTTGACGCCGATCTTGGCGAGCCCGCTCTGCAGCAGCTCCGCTGCCTGCCCGCTCTGCGGATAGCCCGCCAGCGCGTTGATGGTCAGCGTGCGAATCGGCCCCTTCACCTTTGCCAGCGCCGCACGCGCCTTGTCGAGGTCGTAGGTATAGCCTGCAAGATTCTTCGGCGCTCCCCACATCGTATCGGGGATGATGCCGGCATTGCGCACCACCGAGCCGTCGAGCAGGTTGTTGATGAACCCGTGATAGTCGAACGCATAGCACAGCGCCCGGCGCATGTTCACGTCGTCGAGCGGCGCGCGCCGGTTGTGGATGATGAAATACATCGTCCGCAGCGAGGGCTTCGCCAAAATCTGCACATTCGGCTTGCCGCGCATCCGCTTGATCTGGTCATAGGGCGTGAAGCCATCGAGCGCGTCGAACTCGCCCTTCTCCAGACCCAGCACCCGACTCGCCACCTCGAGAATGCCGCGGAACTCGACCGTGTCGAGGTACTCCGGTCCCCAGCCCATGAAATGGCCGGGAAAGCGGTTGGCGGAGAAGCCCACCGCCGGGTCGTAATGCGCGAGGCGGAAGGAGCCGGACCCGGCCTCGTTGCGCGCCAGCCATGCGCCCCCCCAGTCGCCGTTTTTCTCGTGCGCGCGGACCATCTTGGCGTTGACCACCCACATCTCGGGCAGCACTGCCATGAACACGGCGTAGGGCGCGCTGAGCTTGAACTGTACCGTCTTCGCGTCGATCGCCTTCGTCGTCCCAGGCTTCACCACGCTGGAGAACAGCCCGTACGCACCCTTCTTCAGCGCCAGGATGCGCTCCATGGAATAGACCACGTCCTCCGCCGTCACCGGCGTGCCGTCATGGAACTTCGCATCGCGCAGCGTGAACGTGTAGGTGAGCGCGTCCGGCGAGATGTCCACCTTCTCGGCGAGCCACATGTTGAGCTTCGCCGGATCATCGGTCCAGCGCACGAGCGCGTCGTAGAGGTTGAGCCGCGATGCAATGCGCCCGATATCGAAGACCACATGCGGATCGAGCGTATCGTAACTGTTATTATTCGCCGTAACGAACTTTCCTGTTCCTCCGGCCAGCGCCGGTGTCGCCCCCACCATCGACAGCGTGGCGGCACCGAGTGCCAAACCGCGCCGACCCAGGACCAGCTGTTCCCTCGACTCGTCTTCCATGGTCAGCCCCCTCACTGCATGGCGCCGTGCTGCCGTGCCGGCGCTTCTCCCGCCCGTCGCGTCGCCCGCGACGAAGCCCAGGACTTTACAACCGTCTGCCTTCTGCACAAGGTATTTCTTGACGCCGTGCGCGGCGCGGCGCGACGGAACGCTTGCGATACGGTCCGCCGCCCTTGCGCCGCTGCGCAATTTGTCGGGAGCCATGGCCCCGACTATCCTAGCCCGATGCTGGGCCCTCCGCCCTCCGCCCTCTACACGCGTCTCTCGCGGGAGACATTCTCCGCCCCGCCGCTCGAGGGCGCCGCCGAGACCGACGTCGCGGTCATCGGCGGCGGCATCGGCGGGCTCGCGGCCGCGCTCGCGCTCCGCCGGGCCGGCATTGCGACAACGCTGCTCGAGGCCGAGACCATCGGCGCCGGCGCCTCCGGACGCAACAACGGCCAGGTCATCCCCACGCTCACCCGCCACGATCCCGCGGCGGTGCTGAAGACGATGGGCGAGGCGAGGGGAGAGCGCTTCCTCGCCATGCTCCAATCCTCGGCGGACCTGCTTTTCGACACCGCCGCCAGCTATGCGATTGACTGCGATGCCGCGCGCTCCGGTTGGATCCAGCCTGCCCACACGCCGGGGCGCGCGCGCCTCGCGGAAAGGCGTGCCGCGCAATGGGCCGCCCGCGGCGCCCCCGCCGAATATCTTGACGCGCCAGCCCTCGCCGCGCGTCTCGGCAGCACCGCCTATTGTGGCGGCTGGCGCCATGCCGGCGGCGGGCACATCAACCCGCTCGCCTTTGCCCGCGGCCTCGCCCGCGCTGCGCAGCAGGAGGGCGCGCGCATCCACGAGCACAGCCGCGCGCGCCGCCTCGTGCGCGAGCCCGACGGCTGGCGCGTCGAGGCACCCCAGGGCGTGCTCCGCTGCCGCAAGCTGGTCGTCGTCACCGCGGCGCACACGGACGCGCTCTGGCCCCGCCTGCGACGGACCATCGTGCCCGTCACCAGCTACCAGCTCGCGACCGACGTGCTCGCGCCCACTGTCGCCGCGCGCATCCTCCCCGGCAACGAGGCGGCGTCGGACACGCGCAACGACCTGCGTTACTTCCACAAGGACAGGGAGGGCCGCCTGGTAACCGGCGGTGCGCTCGCGATTCAGGCCGTCGCGCGCCCGCGCCTCGAGCGGGCCGTGCGCGCCAGGCTCGCCGAGCTGTTCCCGGAACTCGCCGGCGCCGACTTCCCGTTCTTCTGGGGTGGGCGCATCGCGATGACCACGGACCGCCTGCCGCGCCTGCATCGCACGCCGGACGGGCTGATCGGCTGGATCGGCTGCAACGGCCGCGGCCTCGCGCTCGCCATGGGCATGGGCGCGGTGCTGCGCGACGCGGTGCTTGGCGCGCGCGACGAGGATCTCGCGCTTGCTCCCGCGCCGCTGACCCCGGTGCCCCTACATCCCCTCGTGCGCCGCACCGCGCGCCTCGCCCTCATCCACTACCGCCGCAAGGACCGTACGGAAGTACCCCTCTGACCATCGGCCGCCACCCGCCCGTGCCGCGAGCTTGCCGCGGCGAAGGCGCGCTCCACCGCGCCCACCGGGTCCGCTGCCGCGTCCGCATCATGCTCCACCAGTGCGAAGACCTGGTGCTTCATGAAGAAACGCCACTCGACCGGCAACGCGAACAACAGCGCCGCTAGCCGGTCCCACGCCGCCTCGGACCACAGTTTCTCGAACGCGATGCGCGATTCCCCGAACACGATCTCCGCCGCCGGTGGTCGCGCCGGTGCGCGCAGCCGTGCCGTCGCCGGCGCGTCCACCATGCCGTCCACGATCGCGACGCCATAGTCGCGCGCCGCCGACGCCACGCTCACCTTGCCCTGCGCCACGTCGCGCGCCACCTCCTCGGGGTCGCGCAGGAAGGGATCGCCCCACCCCCCGGCGCCCGAGGCGCTGATCGTGAGCACATCCCCGGGTGCGCAGCGCACCACGTCGTCGTTACCCAGGTCCTCCTCGCCCGGCGTGCCCTTGTTCCGCCAGAAGCCGCATGTCGCTCCCGCGCGCCCGCCCAGCACGCCCCATGACGCGAAGCGCACCCGGTCGCGGTTGCGCGCCGTCACCACGGAATTGGGCGAGAACACCTGGAACGTCATCTGCGTCCCGAGCCCACCGCGATAACGCCCCGGCCCGCCACTGTCCGCCATCAGTCCGTAGCTGATCACCCGGATCGGCACCTCCGCCTCGGTGATCTCCACCGGCGTGTTCTTGAGAAAAGAGTTCGACCCGTCGAGCCCGTCGCCATGCGCGTCGCCACCGCCGCCGCCGGTGATCGGGTTGATCGAGGCCATCACCGTCCGCCCGGTCTGCGTATCCGTCGTACGCACGTTGAGGATGCCGCCCCCGCCCGAGGGCCCGGAAGGCAGCCGCTCCGGCATCGCGCGCGCGAACGCGCCGATCACAATGCCCTGGATGCGCGCGCAGGTCAGGCTGCGCATCCCCGTCGCCGCGGGATAGACCGGGTTGACCACCGAGCCTTCCGGCAGCACGCAGCGCACCGGCCGCGACAGACCGCAATTGAGCGCCACCGTCGGATCGAGCGAGTACATCACGTAATTGTAGCCGACCAGCGGCAGGATGTGCCGCGGCAGCCCCCCGGTCGGCATGTTGAGCGAGGACTGCAATTGCGGGTCGCTGCCGGTGAAGTCGAGTTCCGCCTCCTCGCCGCGGATCCGCACCGCGAGCTTAAGCCGGCAGGGCACGCCTCCGGGACTATCCTCGTCGATGTAGTCGCTGAACACGTACTCCCCGTCCGCCATGGCGGCGAACAGACGCCGCGCCTGCCGCTCCGCGAGGTCGAGCACGCCGTACATCGCGGCGTGCACCGTGTCTGCCCCGAAACGGTCGATCGCCTGGTGGATCTTCCGCTCCGCCGTCTTGAGCGAGGCGATCTGCGCCTTGAGGTCGCCCCAATTCTGTTCCGGCATCCGCACGTTGCGCAGCATCACAGCGAGCAGCTTCTCGTCCATCACGCCCCGCTCCACCAGCTTGCAGGGCGGGATGCGGATCCCCTCCTGGTGCACCTCGGTCAGTGTGCGCGAGAGAGAGGCTGGTACCGCGCCGCCCATGTCGGTGTTGTGGATATGCCCCACCGCGAAGCACATCAGCCGCTCGCCCGCGAAGACCGGCATCCACAGATGCATGTCCGGCGCGTGCGTGCACACGAACCCGGC
>JAJZUI010000173.1:0-2612 GCA_021847175.1 Pseudomonadota bacterium | reverse complement strand
CGCAGCGCCACGAGATGCACCGGGGCCTTGGCGTCGCCATGGCCATAGACCTCCTCGTGACGCGCATGGAAGGCATCGGCGATCCGTTGCGTTTGCGCACCGGTGATCCACGCCGCTTCGACCGGCACCTCGAGCTCGTAGGATTGGCCGCGATAGCGCATGTCCGCGGTCACCGCGATCGCCGCCGCCGCGTCATCTCCCTGGTTCTCGCGCAACCATCCCCGCGCCTCGGCGACCAGCTCCGAGAGCGCCGCCGCCATCGTCCCCATCGCCTCCGCAGCAACGTCGAGAAACACGACACGCACGAAATCAGAGCGCAGATCCGCGAGCAGCCCACCCAGCGCCGCCAGCACCCCCGGCGCCCGCGGCACGATCACCCCCGCCATGCCCAGCTCCTCCGCCAGCAAGCAGCCGAGCATCGGCCCCGCACCGCCGAACGCCAGCAGCGCGTAGCCGCTTGGTTCCTCGCCCACCTGCGAGAACAGCCGGCTCACCTCGCGATACATGTTGGCGACCGCGAGCGCGATCACCGCCTCCGCCGCCGCCACGGTATCGCGCCCGAGCGCGGCGCCCACCGCCTCCATCGCCGCCCGCGCCGCGGCAACATCGATCGCGACCGCCCCGTAGCCCAGCTCGCCCGCTCCCAGCACGCCGCACACCGCGAACGCATCCGTGATCGTCGCCTGCAACCCGCCGCGCCCGTAGCACGCAGGCCCGGGCACGGATCCCGCGCTGCGCGGCCCCACCCGCAGCACGCCCAGAGCGTCCACCGTCGCGATCGATCCACCACCCGCTCCAATCGAGGAGACCGAAACCGTCGGCAGGTAGATCGGGTACTCGCCGACCAGTTCCCCGCTGCGGAAATCCGGCAACCCGTCCCGCAGCAACGCCACGTCGGCGCTGGTGCCGCCAACATCAAGGCTCATCACCCGCGCGAACCCCGCCTGCCGCGCGACGAACCCGGCGCCGATTGCCCCCGCAGCGGTGCCGGAAAGGAGCATCTCGATGCTGCGCGCCTTGCCCGCCGCCGCCGTCATCACCCCGCCGTTGGATTTCGTGATCATCGGCGCCGCCGGCACCCCGCGCTCCGCCAGCGCCGCCTCCAGCCGGGTGATGTAGTTCGCCACCATCGGCTGCACCGAGCCATGGATACACGCGGTGATGCTGCGCTCGTATTCGCGCACGATCGGCCACACCTCCGCCGAGCAGAACACCGGCAAACCCGGCCGCACCGCTTCGATCATCCGCCGAACCGCCTGCTCATGCGCCGGATTGGCATAGGAATGCAGGAGCGCGATCACGATGCCCTCCGTCCCGAGTGTCTCCGCCTTTGCCAGCGCCGCCACCACGCTCGCCTCGTCCGGCGCCAGGTCCGTGCTGCCATCCGGGTTCATGCGCGCGCTGATCTCGATCACCCGGTCGCGCGGCACCAGCGGTTGTGGTCGGCGCGAGAACAGATCGTAGGGGTCCGGGATCTTCAGCCGCGCCAGCTCCAGCACGTCGCGGAAGCCTTTGGTCACGAACAGGCACAGCCGCGCGCCGCGCTTCTGGATGATCGCATTCACCCCCACGGTCGAGCCATGCGTGAAATAAGTCACCGATGACGCGGCGACCCCGAATCGCCGCGCGAGCTCGTCGAGCCCCTGCAGCACCTCCGCGCCCGGCGCGTCCGGCCGCGAGAGCACCTTCAATGTTTCAAGCCTGCGGCTCGCCTCGTCGAAGACGCAAAAATCCGTGAACGTGCCGCCGATATCCACGCCGACGCGATAGGTCATTCGCGTTCCCTTCTTGTGACCCAACCTTTGATCGACATCCTACCGCATCATGCCGTGCGCGATCGCCCTTCGCGCTGATTTTGACGCCCCCATCCTTCGCCGCTTGGCGCGGCGCAGCAAGGAGGCCGCTCAGGCCCGGCGGCTGCTGGCCCTGGCGGCGATCTACGATGGTGGCAGGCCCACGGAGGCGGCGCGGTTCGGCAACGTCACGCTGCAGATTGAGCGGGACTGGATGATGCGGTTCAACGCCGAGGGGCCGGATGGGCTGCGCGACCAGCGCCAGGCGATGGCCGCGCAGATCGACCGCGGCACGAGCCCGGCGGTCCATGGCCTGGTGCGCTGGCGGCTCAGCGATCTCGGCCAGTGGCTGTGGGAGGAGTTCTGTGTCTCGGTCTCGCCCCAGACGCTGATGGACAGCAACGATCCCCCCCGTCTACGCGCAGGAATACCTCGCCGAGTTCGTCGACTGGTCCGGCTGGGCCTTCTTCAGCCGTGACAAGCTGCTAGAGAACGGACAGCCGGTACCGTTTCCACCCAACTGCGACACGGTGTTCGCGGTGATCGACACCGCTTCGAAGACCGGCACGGACCATGACGCCACGGCCGTGACGTATTTCGCCTACGATGGCCTGAGGCCCTGAACTTCCTCCAGATTTGGGTAGAGTCCGTCGAACAGGTGCGCCGCTACCCGTTGTTGGACCACGCGAGGTTAGGTGTTTAGTCCCGGCATTTGGTGGAGCGGATTGAGGATGAATCGTTCTGGCTGTGACGTCCAGCATTTGCAGATGAACTCGTAGGGCGTGAGGCCCTTGAGGGTCTTGAGCCTGCGGCCGAAGT
>JAJZUI010000172.1 GCA_021847175.1 Pseudomonadota bacterium | reverse complement strand
GCCGAAGGACGAATATGGGTGTCGAGGTCCACCGTTCCGGCCTTGCGGTCGAGCCTGATCTCGCGTTCGGCGTAACCTTCGAGGCGAAACGTTTCGCTGGCAACCGGAGTAATCTCACCGCCTAGAAAGCCACTCTCCTGCGCCGCGACGGCGCGCGCGAAGCTGCGCGCGGCGAACTCGTCCACCGCCTCGCGGTCGATCCGGTAGCGCTTCGCGAGATTCTCCGCGGTGCCGCCCATGGTGAGGCCCGGCGCGGGATCGAGCAGGGCTTCCCAAAGAAAATCCTTGAACTCGACCTGCCCCATGCGGAAACCGTTGCGGTGCGTGTAGGCCGCGACGGGGTTGCGGCTCATGCTCTCGGTGCCGACGCACAGCGCCGCCTCCACGCCCTTGTGGGTGACGGCGTCGGCGGCCTGCATCAGCACCTCGATGCCTGTGCCGCATACGCGCTGGACGAGGTGGGCCGGCACGTCCTGCGGCACGCCGGCATAGAGGCCGATATGGCGCGGCAGCATGTAGGCGTCGAAGCTCGCCTGCGCGACGCTGCCGGCAATGACGGTGCCGATGGTCTCAGGCGGCATCTCCGCGCGGGAAAGCGCCTCGCGCGCCGCCTTGATGCCGAGATCGATCGGCGAAACCTGGGAGAGCGCCCCGGTGTAGTCCACGAAGGGCGTGCGGCACCCATCGAGCAGCCAGGCATCGCGCCAGGCGCCGGCGACCCCGGCGCTCATTCTACTTCCATCACGATCTCCGTGCCCTCCGCATAGAGGCTTTCGACGACACCGCGTCGCGCCACCAGGACCGCGCGCTGGTTGACCGAGCCCTTGTCCGTGACCTCGCCGGCGTCAATGGAAAGCGGCGACCACAGGAGCACGGCGCGGACCACGCGCCTGGAACTCCCGGTGGCGGCCTCGGCGAGGGCGCGCAGGCGGGTGGCGATCTCGGCCTTCGCCCCTGGCGCGCGGGCGGAAGCGTCCGGAATGATCAGCACGCGCACGTCATCGCGGTCGGCGCCGGCCACCACCACGTCGCGCGCGTACGGAGCAAGCTCGCGGATGAGGTGCGCGCGCAGCGGGCCAACGCTGACCCAGGTGCCGGTGGCGAGTTTGAAGTCCTCGGAAACACGGCCGTCGAAGCGGAAGCCGAGTTCCGGGCGCGATGCATCGACGAAGGCAAGCGCGTCGCCGAATTGGTAGAAGCCCTCGTCGTCGAAGGCGGCGCGGGTCTTTTCCCCATCCCGCCAGTAACCGGGGGTGATGTTGGGGCCCTTGACCCGCGCCTCCAGCTTCTCGCCGTTGGGCACGAGCTTCAGCACCACGCCAGGCGCCGGCAGGCCGACGATGCCGGGGCCGGTGCAGTCGGGGCGGGTGGCAATGGCGAAGGGGGCGGTTTCCGTCGCACCGAGACCGGTCATCATCATGATACGCTCGCCGATCGTTTCAGCGGCGACCTCCTCCAGTCCCTGCCAGACATGCGGTGCGAGCGAGGCGCCGGCGTAGAACAGCATGCGCACGCGGCTGAAGAAATTGCGCGCGAGCCCGGCGTCCGCGCGCAGGGCGGTGAGCAGCTCCTCATAGCCTTTGGGGACGTTGAAATAGACGCTGGGCGCGATCTCGCGCAGGTTGCGCGCGGTCTCGGCGAAGAGCTCGGCGGTGGGGCGGCCGTCGTCGATGTAGAGGCTGCCGCCGTTGTGCACCACGATGCCGATATTGTGGTTGCCGCCGAAGGTGTGGTTCCACGGCAGCCAGTCCAGCAGTACCGGCGGTTCCTCGGCTAGGAACGGGTAGCAGGCAAGCAGCATCGCCTGGTTGCTGCACAGCATGCGCTGCGTGTTGATCACGCCCTTCGGCAGGCCCGTGGAGCCCGAGGTGTAGAGCAGCTTGACGATCGTGTCGGGGCCGACACGAGCAGCGGCCTGCTCCACGGCTTCGGTGGGCGGCGTGGCAAGAAGGTCCGCGAAGGAAGTCATAGGGCGCGCGTTCGAGAGGCGGTCGCCGACGACAAGTTCCGCATCCGGCGGCAGTACCGGGAAGGCGCGGGCGTAGGCTTCTCCGTCTGCGGCGAAGATAAGGCCCGGGCGCAACTGGCCCAGGATGTGGCGCAGCTTCGAGAAATCCGTCGAAACCAGCGAATAAGCCGTTGAGATCGGGGCGTAGGGAACGCCGACGTGCAGGCAGGCGAGGCCCAGCAGCCCGTGCTCGATATCATTGCCGGAGAGCACCGCGACCGGGCGGTCGGCATCGAGACCGCGATCGAGCAGCGCCTGGCCGAGGGCGCGCACGGCTCCCCATGCCTGGGCATAGGTCACGTGGCGCCAGGCTCCGCCCTCCCGCCGCGCGAACAGGGTGCGGTCCGGTGCGGCGCGCGCCCAGTGTTCCAGGCGTTCGGTGAGGCTCCTTGGATAGGGGCCAAGCCTCGCGCGTGGCGTGACGACCAGCGAACCGTCGGCGCGGTGCTCGAAATCCGCCTCGAGCGAACCGAGGCGCACGGGACGGAACGGCACAATCATTCCGGGCGCGCCACTTTTTCCGCGCGGCCCTCGAGAAACGCGGCGAGGCGGCGTTTCGCCTCCGCCGAATCCTGCGCGATCGCGCTCATCAGGCTTTCCATCAGCAGGCCGGTTTCCGGGTCCGCGGCAGCGATGCGGGGCAGCGCCTGCAGGATGGCGAAATTGGTGAGTGGCGCGTTCTGCGCGGTTCGACGGGCGAGGGCGATGCCCTTCGCCAGGCCCTCCCCGTCCGGCACGACGTATTGCGAGAAACCGAGTGCGGCGCCCTCCGTCGCGGTGTAGCCGCGGCCCGTCAGCATCATGTCCGCCATGCGCGCGACCCCGATCAGGCGCGCCAGCCGCACCGAGGCGCCGCCGCCGACATAGATGCCGCGCGAGCCCTCCGGCAGCGCGTAGAAGGCGCTCGTCTCGGCCACACGGATATGGCAGGCGGCGGCAAGTTCCAGCCCACCGCCCACCACCGCGCCGTGCAGGACCGCGACGACCGGGATGGCGCCGAACTCGATGGTGCGGAAGGCGTGGTGCCAGGCGCGGGAATGCGCGATGCCCTGCTCCGCGTTCCGCTCGGCGAGGGTGGAGAGGTCGAGGCCGGCGGAAAAATGCTCGCCCTCGCCATACAGAACCACGGCGCGCGCCTCGGCCGGCGGGGCGGCGAAGAACGCACCAAGTTCGGCGACGGTCGCGTCGTCGATGGCGTTGCGCTTGTGCGGGCGCGCCAGCGTGACGACGGCGATGCCGTCCTCGACGCGCGTGCGCAGATTGGCGCCCATGGTTCCGTCCGTTCCCCGTTTAGTTATGGTCTATACGCATTTCGCCGACCCCGGCAAGCGGCACCATCGCAGCACGCGGCGCCGATCCTTGCCAGACCCGCCCCCCGGCGCCATCGTCCCGCAATGACCCAGCATGAGCCGAGCCCACCCGAACTGCGCTATGCCTTCCAGGTTCGGGCAACCGTTGCCAGGGCGGTTGACACCGGCACCGCGATGGACATCCGCCGCCGCATGATCCCGATCACCGGCGGCACGGTGGCGGGGCCGCGGCTCAACGGGCGCGTGCTGCCGGGGGGCGCAGACTGGCAGGTGATCGCGCCGGACGGCACCGCGGACCTTGTCGCGCGCTACATCATCGAGGCGCAGGATGGGACGCTGATCACCGTGGTCAACCGCGGCCTGCGCCGCGCGGCCCCGGAGGTCATGGCACGGCTTGCGGCGGGCGAGGCCGTCGATCCCGCGCTGGTCTATTTCCGCGCGAGCCCGCGCCTGGAGGCGCCGCCTGGTCCGCATTTCTGGCTCGGTCGTTCCGTTTTCGTGTGCAACGCGGCGCGGCGGCCCGATGCCGTCGAGCTCGATTTCTTCGAGGTGCTGTGATGACCACCGCCAAAAAGCCAACGGGACTGCGCAAGGGGCTCGCGACCTATGGCGATGCCGGGTTCTCCCTGTTCCTGCGCCGCGCCTTCATCAAGGCGATGGGTTTCACCGACGACGCGCTCGACCGGCCGATCATTGGGCTCACGAACACGATGAGCGACTTCAACCCGTGCCACGGTAACGTGCCGGACCTGATCGAGGCGGCGCGGCGCGGCATCATGCTGGCGGGTGGGCTGCCAATGGCGTTCCCCACCATTTCGATCCATGAGAGCTTCTCTCACCCGACGAGCATGTTCCTGCGCAACCTGATGGCGCTGGACGCAGAGGAAATGATCCGCGCGCAACCGATGGACGCGGTAGTGCTCATCGGCGGCTGCGACAAGACGCTGCCGGCGCTGATGATGGGGGCGGCGAGTGCCAACGTGCCGACGATCGTGCTGCCGACGGGGCCGATGCTGGTGGGGCATCACAAGGGCGAGATCCTCGGCGCCTGCACCGATTGCCGGAGGCTCTGGGCGCAGCACCGCGCGGGGAAGATCGACGAGGCGGAGATCGATACGGTCTCGGGACGACTGGCGCCGACGCGCGGCACCTGCATGGTGATGGGCACCGCCTCCACCGTCGCCTCGATGGCGGAGGCCGCGGGCCTCGCGTTGCCAGGTGCCGGCACCGCGCCGGCGGTGCACGCGGACCGTCTGCGGCTTGCGGAGGCAACCGGCGCCGCCGCGGTGCGCCTGGCGCGCGAGGGGACGACATTGCGCGACCTGCTGACGCCGGCCTCGCTGCGCAACGCGCTGGTGGTGCTGCAGGCGATCGGCGGCTCGACCAATGCGTTGATCCACTACGCCGCGGTAGCGGGAAGGCTGGGAATCAGGCTCGACCTCGACGCGTTCGACGCCATCGGGCGGGACGTTCCGGTTCTGGTCGATCTCAAGCCCAGCGGTGCGGGCTACATGGAGCATTTCCACCACGCCGGTGGCCTGCCGCGGCTGCTGCGGGAACTGGCGCCGTTTCTCGACACCTCAGCGCGCACAGTGGGCGGCGGCACCGTCGCGGATGTGATCGCCGCGGCCGAGGAGGTGCGGAACCAGACCGTCATCCGTTCCGCGAGCAACCCGATCGCGGTGGGCGGCGGGCTGGCGGTGCTGCGCGGGAATCTCGCTCCGCTCGGGGCGCTGATCAAGCGTTCGGCGGCGACGCCCGCACTGTTGAAGCACGAGGGGCGAGCGGTGGTGTTCGATGGACTCGAGGACATGACGGCGCGGCTCGACGACGAGGCGCTGGACGTGACGCCGGACGACGTCCTGGTGCTGCGCAACGCGGGGCCGATCGGCGCGCCGGGCATGCCGGAGGCGGGGTATATTCCGATTCCGAAAAAACTCGCGCGCGCCGGCGTGACCGACATGGTTCGGATTTCGGATGCGCGAATGAGCGGCACGGCGTTCGGTGCCATCGTGCTGCACTGCGCGCCCGAGGCGGCCGCCGGCGGGCCGCTGGCATTGGTCAGAGACGGCGACCGTATCCGGCTCGATACCGAGGCGCGGCGGCTCGATCTGCTCGTTTCGGAGGAGGAACTCGCGCGGCGCCGCGCCGCTTGGCAGGCCCCTGCCCCGCCGCCGGGTGCTGACCGCGGCTATCTGCGGCTTTATCGCGAGCAGGTCACGCAGGCCGACCAGGGATGCGACTTCGCGTTCTGCATCCCTGGCGGCCGCGCGTAGCGCCCCTAGGCGCGCAGCTTTTCTACCCAGGCGGCGAGGGTTTCCAGCAGCGTCCTGATGAAGTCGAGTGAGGGCTGATCCTTGAGCACACCGTCCTCTACCTTGGTGTGTGCGGCGGCGACGAAGACCTGCGGCGCGCTGACCATGCGCGCGTCGAGATTGGTGAGGATGTCGCGCAGATGGCCCTGCGCGCGCACCGTGCCGAGCGATCCGCCGCTCGCACCCATCATCGCAACGGGCTTTGCCGCGAACGCCTGGTGCGGCGGGCGGGAAGCCCAGTCGATCGCGTTCTTGAGCACCGCGGAGACGGAGGCATTGTATTCCGGTGTTGCAATGAGCACGGCATCCGCCGCGCGGATCCTGGCGCGCAGTTCCTCGGCAGCCGCGGGAATGCCGGTAGTGGCTTCGATGTCGCCGTCGTAGAACGGCAGCTTCGAGATGTCGGCGATGCTGATGGTCATGCCGGCGGGGGCGAGGCTCTGTGCGGCGCGCAGCAGCGCGGAGTTGAAGCTGCCCTTGCGCAGGCTGCCGGAGATGCCGAGGACGGAAATCGGTTGCATGTTAACTCCTTCGATATCGAAGGATTTATGGTGATGCGTCAGGCATCCGTCAAGCGGCGAGCAGGTCTGCGAGGGCCGAGGCAACGACCTCGGTCGCCGCGAAGAGGTCCGTGAGTTTCACACGCTCGTCGGCGCGGTGGGCGTTGGCTTCCTCGATGGTCCGGGGGCCGGCGCCGTAGAGCACGATCGGCACGCCGGCGGCAGCGTAATGACGCGCGTCGGTGTAGAGCGCCACACCCTGCGGGCGAACTTCCGTGCCGAGCACGCGCGAGGCGTGGGCACAGAGAAGGTCCGTGAGGCGGCGTGCGCGGGCATCCGGCACCAGCGGGCGGGCGAGCAGGATGCGGCGGATGGCAACCGTGGCCTCGCCCACGGGGACGGCTCCGATCACCGCGCGCAGTTCCGCCTCCACCGCTTCCGGCGTTTCCTCCGGAACGATGCGGCGGTCGAGGCGGAACGCGACCCGGTCCGGAACGACGTTGGTGTTGATGCCCCCCTCGATAAGGCCGACGGTGAGTTGCGGCGCGCCGATGCCGGGAACTTTGGATTCACGCGCCGCGAGGGTTTCGCGCCAGCCGTAGAGCCTGGCGAGGATCGCGGTCGCGGCTTCCAGCGCATCGATGCCGGTCCACGGCCGCGCGGCGTGGGCGGAGCGGCCGCGCACCTCAACCTCGAGGTGCAGGCAGCCGTTATGCGCCTCCGTCACCGCGTAGGAGAACCCGGCGCCGATAGCGAGGTCGGGCTTGCTCAACCCCTCGGCGAGCAGGCGCGCGGGGCCGATCTCGCCGCCGCTCTCCTCGTCGTAGGTGATATGCAGTTCCACCGTGCCCGCGAGGCTGGCGTCCGAGCGGATCAGCGCGAGAAGGGCGAAGGCATAGGTCGCGATGTCGCTCTTGGAAACGGCGGCGCCGCGCCCGTACATCCAGCCGTCGCGGATCTCGGCGCCGTAGGGCTCGGCGGTCCAGCCCTCGCCGGGCGGCACCACGTCGCCATGAGCATTGAGCGCCACCACCAGGCCCCTGTCCGAAGATCCGGGTCCGAAACGATGCCGCACGATGAGGTTGGTGACGCGGCGCATGCCGGCGGCCTCGCAGACCGCCGTCGGCACCACGTCGCGCTCGACGATGAAGCCCAGGCGGGACAGCAGGTCCGCCGTGACCTCCGCGTGCGGCGCGCAGTCGCCCGGTGGGTTGTCCGAGGGCGTGCGCACCAGGGTGGCGAGGAACGCCTGCTGCTCGTTGCGCAGGGCGGCGAGGATGTCCGGAATCGTTGGCATCCCAAGCGGATGCCACGATGCGGCGTTTACGTCTACTCCGCGGCCATGGCCAGGGCGGGTCTTGCCCACGCCTCGAGCAGGCGGGTGCGGCGCTCGGCGGCTTGGCGCATGGCCTTCTCCTTCACGTGGCCATAGCCGCGGATGGCGTCGGGCAGGGCCGCGATCTCGACGGCCTGGGCGAGGTTCGCGGCGTTGAGGCCGGCGAGGAGCGTCGCGATATCCGCCTCGTACTGGACAATCAGGGCACGCTCGCCCTTGCGCTCCTCGGTGCGCGCGAATGGGTCGAGCGCCGTGCCGCGCAGGAAACGCAGCGCCGAAAGCGCGCGGAAGCCGCGCAGCATCCACGGACCATAGCCGCGCTTGACCAGGTGGCCGGTGGTCTTGTCGCGCGCGGCCAGCAGCGGCGGTGCGAGATGGAATTCGAGATGCTTCCACTCACCGAACTGCGCCTCGAGCGAGGTACGGAAGGCGGGCGAGGCATAGAGGCGCGCGACCTCCCACTCGTCCTTGATCGCCAGCAACTTGTAGAAGTTGCGGGCGACGGCATCGGTGAGCGCGGTGGAACCGGGTGCGGTGCGAGCTTCCGTCTCGCGCGTCCGCGTTGCCAACTCCCGGTAGCGTTGCACGAGACCGCGCCCACCATAGGCGGCGAGGCGGGCGGCGCGGTCCTCGATGATCTCGTCGAGCGTCATCGGCACGGGCGGCGGCTTCAGCCCGGCCTCCCTCGCGACACGCGCGGGGTCGGCGGCGGCGACGCGGCCCCAGAGGAACGCGGCTTTGTTCGCCTCGACCGCCTGCCCGTTGAGTTCGATCGCGCGGATCAGCGCGTCATGCGTCAGCGGCACCGCGCCCTTCTGCCAGGCATAGCCGAGCAGCATCAGGTTGGCGCCGATGGCATCGCCGAGCAGCGCCGAGGAAAGGGCTGTGGCATCGAGCGCGTCGAGCGTGGCGGCAGCGCGCTCAACCGCGGCGCGCAAACGCTCGGCGGGGAGTTTCGTGTTCGTATCCATCACGAAATCCGCGGTTGGGGCCTCGTTGGTGTTGAGAACCACGCGGCTTCCGTCCGGACGCAGCGCCGCCAGCGTGTCCTTCGCCGCGGCGGTGACGAGGTCGGCCGCGAGCAGCAGGTCCGCGCTGCCGCGCCCGACACGCAGGCCCTGCAGCGAGATGGGGTCCGCGGCGAGGCGCACATGGCTCCATACGCTCCCGCCCTTCTGGGCGAGGCCCATCATGTCGAGCACCGTGACGGCGACGCCATCGAGATGCGCCGCCAT
>JAJZUI010000171.1 GCA_021847175.1 Pseudomonadota bacterium | reverse complement strand
GAGCCGCTCTCGGCACTCGCCGCCGGCGCGGACGGGCTCGACGCCTACCGCCTGCTGCTGCCCCGCCTGCCCGCGCTGTTGGCGCCCCGTTTCGAAGCTGGGAGCGGCATCGCGGTGCTCGAAATTGGCAGGGGCCAGGGTGCCGATATCGCCACCCTGGCCCCGCCCGAACTCAGCCTGGTCGAGATCCGAAAGGACTTCGCGGGCATTCCCCGCGCCGTGGTTCTCGCGCTGGCCTGACGGGCCTCAGGCCCGGTTCCGCTGCGTCCGCGCCACACCCATCAGGCCCAGCATCCCCACCGCCAGCGTCGCGAAGGAAGCCGGCTCCGGCACCGTCCGCGTCACCGGCGCCTGGTTCACCGTAACGGTGTAGGAACCCAGGTTGTCGCCGTAGCAGCCTGGAGAACCGCTGTAGCCGCAGGCGTCGGCGAGCCCCAGATAGAGCGTCGTCGCACCGCTCGGCACATTGAACTGCTGCTTGCTGCCCGTGCCGTCCCCAGGGCCGGTCAGGCCGTCACCGATGAAGAACACCTGGTCGAGCAACGGCGAAAGCGAGGTGAACGAGGTCGCGCCACTCCCGCTGAAGTCCAGCGTCGCGGGCGCCGTGCCGCTCGGAGTGCCTGCGACGAACACACCGACCAATGCCCCCGCGCCTGACGTCTTGATCCCCGAGAGGCTGCCATTGCCGGTGCCGGAGAAGTTGTTGGCTGCCCCGACGCCGTCGGGATTATTGAGGGTATCTCCGGACCCATGATTGATGGTGATGCATCCCTCGGTCGACACGCAACCATTCGTGATGGAGCCCGTCACGCCGGTGAAGGTGAGCGATGTCGTCGCCGCGTTCAGCGTGACACTCACGGGATCGGTCGCGCCGTTTCCGGAGTTCGCGGCACCGTAAACCGAGTCCGTCGCATTAACCGTCAGCGGCGAGGCGTTTGCCTGCGCCGCCACCAGCATGAGTACCCCAGCCAGGCCAGCCAGCCGTATCGTTCGCATGACGTTGCCTAAAAAAATGAGTGACCGATATATTTCAAATGTGTAATTCCGCCTTCGTCAAGCACCGTGCGCCTGGAATTCTGCTCGCCGCAACGAAATTTGGTCGTGGGCAAACCCCTCGAAAATCCCGTTTGCCAGACGCGCCATCAACGGCTAGGAACGTCGCGGCGCCGTTTGGATGGCGCCGGACCGGGCCGCTTCGGCGGCACGTCCAAGGGGCGCCACCCCCCATCGCGAGCGCGAGCAGGGTGGCACCGGAAATCGCGGCGAGCGGACGAAAGGCCAGCAAGAGAAGCCATGAACATGAAACGCATGCGCGGGCGTAACCACCGCCAGGGCGGGGGTGGCATCCGCCATCACGCCACGGGCAACATCCCGCTCAACCGCAACCACGTCTTCGACTCCTCGGGCCCGGACCTGCGCATCCGCGGCACCGCGCAGCAGCTGTTCGAAAAATATCTCCAGCTCGGCCGCGACGCGACCGGCTCAGGCGACCGCGTGATGGCGGAGAGCTACTTCCAGCACGCCGAGCACTATTTCCGCATCATCAACGCGATCAATGCCCAGCAGCAGCAACAGCAGCAGCAGCAGGGAGTTCAGCCGCGCCGCCCCTACCCGCATGGAGAGATGGGGGGCGAGGCCAGTGGCGAGGCCGAAGCCGGCGAGGAAGGCGACACCCCGGGCATGGGCGAGCAGCCCGGCGAGGCGCGCGAGATCCCCATCGCCGCCGCTCCGCCCGAGGACTGACGCTGCCCCAACGCTGACCGCCCGGCGGGTCGTCATCGTCCCGCCGTTGCGCCGCCGCCGCCGCCGCCGGATACTCCCCGCACGCATCAGGGGAGGCTCACGATGTCCTTTTACCGCGGCATGACCTGCGAGAACGTCACCATAAGGGGCGACGGCGGCACACCCATCACCGCCTATGTCGCGCGGCCGGAGGGTGCGGGCCCGTTCCCCGGCGTGGTGCTGATCCACCATCTCCCCGGCTGGAGCGAGCTCTACATCGAGACCACGCGCCGCTTCGCCCATCACGGCTACATGGCGATCTGCGCCAACCTCTACGAGCGCGAGGGCGGGTCCGACGCCAACCCCGACGACGTCGCCGCCAAGGTGCGCGCCAATGGCGGCATCGCGGATTCCCAGATGGTGGGCGACACCGCCGCGGCGGTCGCCTGGATGCGCGCGCAGAAGCAGCACAACGGCAAGGTCGGCGTGTTCGGCTCCTGCTCCGGCGGGCGCCACGCGTTCATCTATGCCTGCTCGCGCAAGGACGTGGACGCCTGCGCCGAGCTATGGGGCGGGCGCGTGGTGATGGCGAAGGAGGAGCTCAACGCCAAGACGCCGACGGCACCGATCGACATGACCAAGGATCTCTGCTGCCCGCTGATCGGCATCTTCGGCAACGAGGACCGCGCGCCGAGCCCCGAGCAGGTCGACCGGCACGAGGCGGAGCTGAAGCGGCTTGGCAAGGCCCACGAGTTCCACCGCTACGACGGCGCCGGCCATGGCTTCTTCTACTGGCACCGGCCGATGTACCGCCCGGAACAGGCGATGGATGCCTGGGGCAAGGTCTTCGCCTTCTTCGGCAAGCACCTGGCATAGGAGGCGGGCGATGTGCACCTCGATCATCGAGATCGTCGGCGCCGAGGGCATGGCCAAGCGCGGCGATGCCTGGTTCGAGCTGACCACCGCGGTCGTCGCCTACGACCACGCGCGCCATGCGCCGCTCGCCGACGTGATCACGCTCGACTTCGTCAACGCGGCACTCGATCCCGGGGCGCGCGCCGGCGTCGAACTGACGCTCGCGAGTGCCAGGGCACTCCGCGCGGCACTCGACCGCGCGATCGCGGCCGCGGAGTTCGAGGAGGCGGAGGTTCGCGGCAAGCACACCCTGCCTCGCGCCGCCTGACCAAGGGGGCGCGCGCGCCCGCGCGCCCCCGCCCCTCGTGCGGAGGAAACAGGATGGAAACGCTCGTCATCCACGGCAGTCCCGGCTCGCCCTATGTCCGCGCCGCGGTCGCCGTCATGGTCGAGAAGCGGCTGCCGTGGCGCCTGGCGCTCATGACGGACGTGGCACTGCTGCGCGAGCCCGCGCACCTCGCCCGTCACCCTTTCGGCCGCATGCCGGCGCTGGAGCACGGCGACTTCGTCCTGCACGAGACCCAGGCGATCCTGCGCTACGCGGACGCGATCGGCGAACCACCACCGCTCACGCCCGCCGAGCCGCGTGCCGCCGCGCGCATGAACCAGGCGCTCGGCATCGTCGACGCCTACCTGTTCGAGGGCGCGACCAAGCCCATCGGATTCAACCGCCTCGTCGCCCCGCGCATCGGCGCGCCGGTGGACGAGCAAGCCGTGGCCAAGGCGCTGCCCGCCGCGCGCCACTGCCTCGTGGTGCTGGAGTCGATGCTGATCGGGGATTATCTCGCGGGCGGGATGTTCACGCTCGCCGACCTGCTCGCCGCCTGCCACCTCGCCATGCTCGCCCGCACGCCGGAGGGCCGCGACCTGCTCGCGGAGCGTCCCCGCCTCGCGGACTGGCTCGCCCGCGTCGAGGCCCGCCCGAGCCTTCAGGCCACGGTGCCGTCCCGCCTCATGGCCGCGTGACGCCAGGCGCGTGGCTTGCGCGCCAGGCCGCGACCGCCTCCGCGATCTCCCGCGCGGCGGCCTCGGGCGACGCCTGCCCGCAGATCGCCGAGACGACGGCGAGCCCCAGCGCCCCGCTGTCCAGCACCGCGCCCACATGCCCCACCTTGAGCCCGCCGATCGCGACGGCCGGCACCGGGCACAGCGCGACCAGCCGCGCCAGCCCCTCGGTGCCGATCGGCGGCTTGTGGCCGGGCTTGGTCGCGGTCGCGAAGACCGGCCCGATGCCGGCATAGTCCACCACGGCGGGATCGATCGCGCGCGTCGCGGGCTCGTCCTCCACGGAAAGCCCGAGGATCGCGCCGGGCCCGATGCGCGCCCGCGCCTCGGCCGCCTTCATGTCCTCCTGCCCGACATGCAGCCCCACGCCGAGCGCCAGCGCCGCCTCCACGTCGTCGTTGACGATCAGCACCGCCTCGCTGCCCGCGAGCGCCGCCTGCAGCGCCCGCCCGGTCTCGACCAGCCCCGCCGTCCCCGCCCGCTTGTCGCGCAGCTGCACCATGGTCGCCCCGCCCGCGACCGCCGCGCGCGCCGTCTCCACCATGGTGCGCGGCCGGCACAGTTCCTCGTCCAGCACCAGGTAGACCGAGAGGTCGAAGCGCTTCACGCCGCGGCGATCCTGCCGTCGAGCGCCGGGCCCTCCACCGCCGCCAGCGCGTCGAGGAAGCGCACGGCGAACGAGCCAGGCCCGGCCGCACCGCGCCCCGCCTCGCTGCCCGCCGCCGCGAACATCGCCAGCGCCGCCACCGTCGCCTCGAACGCCTCGCCCGGCGCCACGGCGGCGAAGGCGCCGCACAAGGCGGAGAGCGCGCAGCCCAGCGCCGTCACCCTCGGCATCAGGGGCGAGCCGCCCTCGATGCGCGCCGAGCGTTGCCCATCCGTCACGAAATCCGACTCGCCCGTGACCGCGATCACCGCCCGGTGCGCCACCGCGAGCTGGCGCGCCGCCGCCTCCGCGCGCTCCACCGGGTCGCCGCTGTCCACCCCCTGCCCGGCGCTCGCCGCCCCCGCCAGCGCCAGGATCTCCGAGGCGTTGGCGCGCACGATGGCAGGGCGCAGCGCCAGCAGGTCGGCCACGATGCGCCGGCGGAACGCGGTCGCGAAATGCGCCACGGGGTCGAGCACCCAGGGCTTGCCTCCGGCCGCCGCCGCCCCCGCCGCGCGCTTCATCCCGACCACCCATGGCGCCGAGGGCGTGCCCATGTTGACCACCACCGCGCGCGCGATCCCGGCGAACTCGCCGGCCTCCTCCTCGGCGTGGACCATCGCGGGCGACGCGCCGGCCGCGAGCAGCACGTTCGCCGTGACGTTCATCGCGACGTAGTTGGTGATCACCTGCACCAGGGGCGATTGCGCGCGCATCCGCGCGAGCAGGCTGGAAGCCGTTGTCATGATCCTCGCTCTCCTTGAAGGCGCCTATGCCGCGATGATGCCGAGCCGGCGGAACAGCCCGATCAGCACCAGGTTGACGTTGAACTTGAACGCGTCGGTGGCGCGCACCGTGTTGACCACCCGCGCGATCGGCCACAGCTCGAACCCCGCCACCTCGCCATCGACCGCGCGTGGCACGAAATCCTCGGGCAGCTCGAGGTCGAAGCAATGCAGGTGGTCGCGGCGCATCCCCTCCGGCCGCTCCATCGTGTAGCTCACCGGCTCCACCGCGACGGCCCGGCGCACCAGCGGCTCCGCCAGCCCCGCCTCCTCCGCCGCCTCCTTCACCAGGCACGCCCAGGGCGACAGGCCGGAGGGCATGCCGCCGGCCACGAGGTGGTCGAGCTTGCCGGGGTCGAGCGCCTTGTCCGCCGCCCGCCGCGCCACCCACAGGTGCAGCCCGTCCGCCCGCCGCACCAGCGCGTTGAGGTGCACCCCCTCCGCGAGCAGGCCGAGCGCCGGCAGCGCCCCGCGATCCACCTGCCCCAGCACCGGCCCGCCGATCTCCGCCCGCACGTCGAACGCCTCGTTGCGCCAGCGCGCGAGCCGGGCCTCGACCAGCACCCGCCCCGCGGCGCCGATATTCTCGACGCTGACGCGGTACGGCGACGCCACCGCCCCCGGCAATCCCTCGGCCAGCACCTGCGCGATGCGCGGCCGGGTCCAGCCCACGCGCTGCCCCCGCGTCCACAGCTCGTGCCAATCCCCCGGCAGGGCGACATTGTTGCAGGCCCGTATGTGCCTGGCGAAACCCTCTTCCATGCGCCGAACCTACCCAACCGCCCGCGCGGATGCCATGTGAGGACGATGATGCGCAGCCTTGCCGCCACGGCGCAGCCGCCCGTCGTCCCCGGTCGCTCCGGCCTCGCGACGCTGCGCTCGCTGCTGCCCTATCTCTGGCCGAAGGGCGAGCCCGCCGCCAAGGCGCGGGTGCTGCTGGCCTTCGGCTTCCTCGCCGCGGGCAAGGTCGCCTCGGTCTATGTGCCCATCATGTACGCGCGCGCCGTCGATGCGCTGGCGCCGAAGGCCGGCCCGGCCATCCTGCCCATCGCCGTCATCGTCGCATACGGCCTGCTGCGCGTCGCCGCCACGGGCTTCGGCGAGATGCGCGATGCGGTGTTCGCCGCCGTGCAGCAGCGCGCCGTCCGCCGCGTGGCGCTGCGCACCTTCCGCCACCTGCACGGGCTGTCGCTGCGCTTCCATCTCGACCGGCAGACCGGTGGCCTGGCGCGCGCCATCGAGCGCGGCACGCAGGGCATCACGCTGGTGCTGCGCCTCGCGGTCTTCAACATCATCCCGACCCTGCTCGAGGTCGCGATGGTGACCGCGATCCTCTGGCGCATGTTCGACTGGCAGATCGCGCTCACCACGTTCTCCGTCGTCGCGATCTATCTCGGCTTCACCATCGGCTTCTCGGAATTGCGGGTGCGGGTGCGCCGGCGCATGAACGAGTCCGACTCGGAGGCGCAAACCCGCGCCATCGACTCGCTGCTGAACTACGAGACGGTCAAATATTTCGGCAACGAGGCCCACGAGGCCGCGCGCTTCGATGCCTCGCTCGCCCGCTACGAGCGCGCGGCGGTGAAGAGCCAGGTCACGCTCAACCTGCTCAACCTCGGCCAGGCGCTGATCATCTCGGCGGGCCTCGCCGCGGTGATGCTGCTCGCGGCCGACGGCGTGCACGCCGGCAGCATGACGGTGGGCAAGTTCGTGCTGGTGAACACCTACCTGATGCAGCTCTACCAGCCGCTCAACTTCCTCGGCTTCGTCTACCGCGAGATCAAGCAGGGCCTGGTGGACATGGAGCAGATGTTCTCGCTGATGGCCGTGCCCACCGACGTCGCCGACAGGACGGACGCGGTGACGCTCGCGCACCCGAGGGGCGCCGTCGCCTTCGAGGATGTCCGCTTCGGCTACCGCCCGGACCACCCGATCCTGCGCGGCGTGACCTTCAGCGTGCCGCCGGGCCGGAGCCTCGCCATCGTCGGCCCGACCGGCGCCGGCAAGTCCACCATCGCGCGCCTGCTGTTCCGCTTCTACGACGTGACCCGCGGGCGCATCACCTTCGACGGGCACGACCTGCGCGACATCTCCCAGGCGAGCCTGCGCGCCGCCATCGCCGTGGTGCCGCAGGACACGGTGCTGTTCAACGACACCATCCGCTACAACATCGCCTATGGCCGCCCCGGTGCCACCGACGACGAGGTGGAGCACGCCGCCCGCCTCGCGCAGGTGCACGATTTCGTGATGCGCCTGCCCGAGGGCTACGCCACGCGCGTGGGCGAGCGCGGGCTGAAGCTTTCCGGCGGCGAGAAGCAGCGCGTGGCGATCGCGCGGGCGATGCTGAAGAACCCGACGCTGCTGATCCTCGACGAGGCGACGAGCGCGCTCGACACCCGCACCGAGGCCGACATCCAGTCCGCCCTTCGCGCCATCGCGCGCGACCGCACCACGATCACCATCGCCCACCGCCTCTCCACCATCACGGACGCCGACGAGATCGTGGTGCTGGAGGCCGGGCGCGTCGCCGAGCGCGGCACGCACGCGGAATTGCTCGCCAGATCAGGGCTTTATGCCCGCATGTGGGCACTGCAGGCGGAGGACGCCTCGCTCCAGGCCTGACCGCCTCCCGAAACGTTTTGATCCAGATCAAGGCGCCCGGGCCGCCGGCGCCAATTCTGGAGGCGCCCGAGGAGGGGGGACACGCGATGTTGAGGGCATCGACCCACCACGCCGGCACGCCCGGGAACGGCGCACAGCTGGCGGCAATGCAACTCGCCGGGATGCACCGGGCGATGCGCGATACGTTTGGCCCGCAGGCCGCATCCGGCCCGCTGGCCGAGGCCGGGCGGCGCGCTGCGGCCGAGTTGCTGCGCACGATCCCGCTGCCCGAGCAGGCGCGGCGGCGGCGCCTGCCGCGCGCGGTTTCGACCAGGATGCTGCTCGCCGCGCTGCGCCGCTGGGCGCCGCGCTTCGCCGCGGCCGACCGCCGCTTCACCGCGAGCGGGGGGGCGAAGCCGGTGCTGATCATCGCCGCGAACCCGCTCTGCGACGAGCGCCCGCGCGGCACGCGCGTCTGCGCCTGGCACGAGGCGCTGTTCGAGACGCTGTTCCAGGCCCTGGTCTCGCCGGACGCGCGCGTGCGCGAGGTCACCTGCCTCGCGCTCGGCGACCCGGAGTGCCGCTTCGAGGTGACGTTCGACGCGGATTAGCGCCGGCACGGTCCCGCGAACCGGAGGTTCCGGATTTTCGGAATATTGGAGTTTTTGGAATCACCGCGCGCGGCGCGCGCCCGGTGATCGGGGCTATCGGAGCTATCGGAAACGGGGTGCGGAGGAAGCAGAGGGGCGGACCAACGGAGGTTTTGGCATTTTGGCCGAGCTGAGAAGGGATATGCGCCTAAATAAACGAATGCGTTTCTTTTCCAGTTTCAACCTGACCTCACATCTCATGGCCGCAATACAACTTTCAGTGGTCCCCGGAACCTGTGTCCCGGCACATCTCCGGTCTCCAAAAACTCCAATATTCCGAAAATCCCGGGTCACGCCCCGCTTCCGATAGCTCCGATCGCTCCGATAGCTCCGCGGGCGCGAACGACCCCGCCGCCAAAATCGCCAAAATCGCCAAAATGCCAAAACCCAACAGGCGAGGGCGGCGGCGAGGCGCGGGATCAGTGCCCCGCGGCCGGCGCGTCGAAATCCGGCACCGGCAGGCC
>JAJZUI010000170.1 GCA_021847175.1 Pseudomonadota bacterium | reverse complement strand
CGCTCGTATTCCGGGTTTCCGGGCTGCCCCTCCTCCGGCGTCACCACGCCGGCCACGCCCTCGATATCGACGGAAATGAAAATCTTCATCGACGCATCCCTCGCTGTGCCGGCGGACACCCGGCGCTGTGGCCATAGCGTAACGTCCCGGCGCAAACCGCGAAACCAGGCCTTCCGCCCGCCCCGCCGCGCACACCGGGCTACCCGCCGACAAGCTCCGCCGCGATCCGCTCCACCACACGCTCCACCGCCGCCGCGACCGGGGCCGAGAGCGGCGCGCCAGCGCCGAACTCCGCCGCCTCGATCGCATAGACGCTGAGCCGCGCCGGCAGTTGCCCGAGAGCCCGCGCAAGCTCGATCACCTCCGCGAGACCGAACGCATGCGTCGAGGCTGGAACGATCTCGCGCGGCAACGGCCGCGACAGCGGATCGAGACGATGGATCCGTCCTGGTGCTGCAAGCGGCGCCGCGGCATCCACAAGGACCAGATGCGCGGCGCTCGCTAAATCCTCCAGCAGCGCCAGCGCATCGCCCGTCGCCTCCCGCACCTCGACACCCTCCAGCCCGCGCGCGGCCAGACGGCGGGCAACGTGAAGCCCGACCGCATCGTCCCCGCGATCGGGATTGCCGAGGCCGATCACGCGCCGGGGTGCCGTCACCGCCGCCGCACCTCGAGCCGCAGGAAATGCGTGGCACAGGAGATGCACGGGTCGTGGTTACGGATCGCCCGCTCGCACTGCTCGCGCAGTTCCTCCTCCGGCAGGTGGATGCCTTGCGTCGCGACCAGGCGCACATCGTCCTCGATCGTCGCCTGGTTCTGCGATGTCGGCGGCACGATGCGCGCCTCGGCGATGCTGCCATCCGCCTCGATCCCGTAGCGATGGTAGAGAATGCCGCGCGGCGCCTCGGTGCACGCCATGCCGGTCCCCGCGCGCGCCTCGGCGCGAACCGACGGCTCCCTCGGCGGCACGTACGCATCGATGATCCGCAGCGCCTCCTCGATGGCATAGGTCACCTCGACCGCCCGCGCGAGGATGCTGCGGAACGGGTTGCCGCAACCCGGCCTCAGGCCCAGTTCCGCCGCGAACGCGAGCAACTCGCCGCCGAGCCGGTCGTGATTGAGATTGAACCGCGCCAGCGGCCCCACAAGGTAATGCCCGCGCGCGCGCAGCACCGACTGCAGCGCCGTCGAGTACGCAACCTGGCGCTCCTCGAACGCCGCCTCGAACTCCGCGGCCGCGATGTCGAGCCCGCGGTTCGACACAATGCGTCCCTCGTTCATCGGATATTCGTCCGCATGCCGCAGCGCAACGAACTCGTAGTCGCGCCCAACATCAGGGAACGAAAACCCGCCCACCCAGCGCGCCACCGCCACGGCATTCTCGCGCGCCTCGGCCAGCGCCGGCTGCAACGCCGCGAGCTCCGCCTGTGTCGGTACGCGATAGAAACCACCCACGCGGACATTCACGGGATGCACCTCGCGCCCGCCAAGCAGCTTCAGCAGCGCGTTGCCCGCCTTCTTCAGCGCGAGCCCCCGCCGCACCGCCTCGCCATGCGCGCCCGCCATCGCGATCGCATCGGGAAAGCCGAGAAAATCCGGTGCGTGCAGCATCACGATATGCAGGGCATGGCTCTCGATCCACTCGGCGCAATAGAGCAGCCGGCGCAGCGCGCGAAGCTGCCCTCCCACCTCGATACCGAACGCGGCTTCCACCGCGTGCACCGCACTCATCTGGTAGGCGACGGGACAGATGCCGCAGATCCGCGCCGTCAGGTCCGGCGCCTCGCTCGCCGCGCGCCCGCGCAGAAACGCCTCGAAGAAACGCGGCGGCTCGAAGATGGAAAGCCGCACGTTCTCCACGTTCCCTTCCCGCACGTCGAGCACGAGCGAGCCCTCGCCCTCGACGCGCGTCAGGTACTCAAGCCGGATGGTCTTCGTCGCCATGCGCGTCGCTCTCCCGGCGGAACGGCTCGGCGGCCGCGTTGAAGGTGCGGAACGCGCGATGGATGCTCCGCCGATCGGCGCCGAGCAGCCGCCATTGCGCACTCAACGCCGCGGTGTTCGCCTGTTCCGCCGGGCCGTAGCATCCATAGCAGCCGCGGCCATAAGCGGGGCAGATCGCGCCGCACCCCGCATGCGTCACAGGCCCGAGGCAGGGCGTGCCGTGCGCTACCATCACGCACGCGGTACCACGACGCTTGCACGCAACGCAGACACTCTCGTCGGCAATCTCCGGCCTGCGCCCCGCGAGCAACGCCGAGACCACCTCCAGCAACTCCTCCTTGTTGATCGGGCAGCCGCGCAGTTCCAGGTCCACCTTCACGTGGGCCGCGATCGGCGTCGATGTCGCGAGCGTGCGGATATACTCGGGCGAGGCATAGACCGCGGAAATATAGTCGCCCACATCGGCGAAGTTGCGCAGCGCCTGGATGCCGCCGGCTGTGGCACAGGCACCGATGGCGATCACGACCTTGGAGGAGGCGCGCACGTGCCGGATGCGCTCCGCGTCCGCCGCCGTCGTGATCGACCCCTCGACCAGCGACACGTCATAGGGCCCGGGCCGCAGCGTGCTCGACGCCTCGGCAAAATACGCGATGTCCACCGCGCCGGCGACCGCGAGCAGCTCGTCCTCGCAATCGAGCAGCGACAGCTGGCAGCCGTCGCACGAGGTGAATTTCCAGACGGCGAGCGTAGGCCGCTTCCGCTCCGCCATGCTCACACCTCCCGCACCGCAAGCCGCGCCGCGACACGGTCGTAGCGCAGCACCGCGCCGTCCCGGCAGATGAAGTCGCCGCCGAACTGGCAATGTCCGCAAAGCCCCACGGCGCATTTCATGTTGCGCTCCATCGAGACGTAGATCCGCTCCGCCGGCACGCCCGCCCCCAGCAGTGCCCGCGCGGTGAAGCGCAGCATCACCTCGGGCCCGCAAAGCATGGCGACGCTGTTCCGGGGATCGAACGAAACGCCAGGGATCAGATCGGGTACCACGCCCACATGCCCCTCCCACGCGGCGTCCGCGTGGTCCAGCGTGAGCGCCACCGTGGCACCGGGGCGCTGGCCCCACGCGGCAAGCTCCTCGCGGTAGAGGATCTCCGCCGGCCCCCGGCTGCCATAGAGAATTGCGATCCTGCCGAAGCGCTCGCCGCGCGCCAGCGCCTGGCGGATCGCCGGGCGCAGCGGCGCGAGCCCGAGTCCGCCGGCGACGAGCAGCAGGTCGCGCCCCTCCGCCTCCGCCATCGGCCATGCGCTGCCGAAGGGCCCGCGCACGCCCAGCACGCTGCCCGGCGCGGCCGCGGCGATGGCGCGGCTCACGGCGCCGACCGCGCGCACCGTATGCACCATCCGCCCGCCATCCGCGGGGTCGCCGCTGAGGCTGACCGGTACCTCGCCGACACCGAACGCATAGACCATGTTGAACTGTCCAGGCTTGAATTGGTCCGGCGCGAAGTCCGGCACCGAACCTGCCAGCGGCACGAGTTCCAGCGTCACCGTGTCGCCCGTCTCACGGCGCGACGCCACGACACGAAACGGTCGCGGCAGCATCGGCTCGGCGATCGCGGCGGCGCTCATGCCGGGTGCTGCCCGTAGACGTCGAGCAGCTGCTGGCGCGCCGCCTGCATCCGCCGCACCGTCACCGGCAGGATCCGCTTCATCATTTCGTATCCGAGATGGTGGTTCTCCTCGCACCTCTCCCGCACGCACCCCGCGCCGAGGCCGAAGGCGCGGGTCTCGGCCGTGGCGCGCGCATCAAACGCCCAGCGATGCGGCGGCGCGAGCCAGGAAAGGCCGACGATGTCGCCGTCGCCGATGGCGGCGATCACCAGCGGCGAGCGCGCGGGCACATGCAGTTCCAGCACCACGCGCCCCTCGCGGATGAGATAGAACTCGTCCGCCGGCTCACCCTCGCGGAACAGGAACTCCCCAGCCGCGAAGCGCAGATTGCGCGCGCACCCGGCCAGCGGGCGGCCCAGCGCCGCATCGAGCCCCGCGAGGAAGGGATGCTCAAGCAACAGGTGTTCAAGCGTCTCCATGCGTCACCTCCGGTTTGCCTGGCCCCGTCGCCTGGGCGCGGATCGCCGCGGCCTCTTCGGTGATGTCGATGCCCACGGGGCACCAGGTGATACACCGCCCACAGCCGACGCAGCCCGACGTGCCGAACTGATCGATCCAGTGCGCCAGCTTGTGCGTCATCCACTGGCGGTAGCGCGATCGGCGGCTCGCCCGCACCGCACCGCCGTGGATGAACGAGAAATCGGCGGTGAAACAGGAATCCCACCGTTTCTCGCGCGTGGCCTCGCCGCCGGCGAGATCGGTACGGTCGCTCACCGTCGTGCAGAAGCAGGTCGGGCACACCATGGTGCAGTTGGCGCAGGCGAGGCAGCGCGCGGCGATATCGTCCCACCGCGGATGCTCGGGGTTCGACTGCAGCAACTCCTTGAGCCCCGCGGTCTCCATCCGGCGGCCCATGCCGGCGCGGGCGCCCTCGACAACGGCCTCGGCCGCAGCCAGTGCCGCCTGCGTCGCGGGCTGCGAGGCAAGCCCCGCGAGCACCGTGGCGCCCGCCTCGCTGCCCGCCTCGACGAGAAACGCATGCCCACCGTCGCCCACCAGCTCGGTGAGCGCGAGGTCGAAGCCGGCGGAAACGCCGGGTCCGGTCCCCATCGAGGCGCAGAAGCATGTGCCGCCGGCCGTGCCGCAGTTGACGGCGACGACGAAGGCCCCTTCCCGCCGCGCCGCATAGCCGGTGTCGCGGTAAGTGCCGCCGAGAAACACCCGGTCCTGGATCGCGATCGCATGCAACTCGCAGGCGCGCACGCCGAGGAACGCGAAGCGCGGGGGGGACGGCGGCGCGGCCTCAACGGCGAATCCGTCCTCAGTCCTGCGCGCTCGCCAGAGCAGTTCGGCCGGCGGATGCAGGAACCGCTTCCACGAATGCGGCCCCACCGCATAGCCGAACAGCGCACCATCCTCCCGGCGCTCGAGCCGGTAGCGGCCGGCCTCCTGCCGGTCCGTCCAGCCGGCCGGGAGGTCCGCGACACCGCGCACCTCGTCATAGACGATGGCCCCGTCCCGCACCGTCGGGCCGATCACCGCATAGCCACTTCCTGCCAGCGTCTGGATCAGCGCCCCGAGCTGATCGCGCGCGATCAGCCGGCGCGGCGCGCGCTGCCCCGCGCCCGCGGCAGCTTCCCCGGGCTCCGCCTGCGCCTCGTCGGAGCGCATGCCCCCTCCCTTGCCGCCTCGTGCCTCCCGTTCCGCCTAGCCGAACCCGGCCCGCGGCACATTGATCGGGATCATACCAGCGAGTGCCGTCCTCAGGACCCGGACGTCCGCACCGCGAGCCGCCGCGCCGCGGCATCGATCTGGCTGGAGAAAATGATGCCGGCCGGCCGGATGCCCAGGCCGGTGGCCGCGAGCGCCTGCGCGCTCCAGGTGTTGCAGGTATGGGACAGGTCGTAGCCACTGGAAGCCGCAAAGACGAGGCTGCCCGCGAAATCGCCGTGCGCGACCTCGATCGGCTGCCCCGCCGCGTCCTTGGTAAAACTTTGCCAGATGAAAGCTGACATCCGCGCCGCGCCGCCCGGCGGCAGGTCGATCGTCATGGTGTGCCGCGCGCCATAGGCGGCGGCAGGGTCGGTGCCGAGGGCGCTCACCTCCACCGCGCCGCGGCCGGGAAACGGCCCGTCCAGCCAGTCGCCCACCCCATGCTGGCGCGCCACCATGAAGCTGCGCTTGCCGTACCCGAAGACGATGGTTTTCGCGCCCGGAAAGCGCCGCACGAACATTCCAAGCGGGCCGGATATCTCCTTCGCCGGCACCGCGATATCCGTATGCCAGCCATGGGTGAGCAGGGCCACCGTCCCCGCCTCGCCATGCGGCGCCGGCGCGAGGACCAGCGTGGGCGTGGATGGCGGCGTCGGATCGCCCGCGCAGCCGGCCAGCGCCGCCGGCATCGCGAGCAAGAGCATGCAGCACAGGGAATGGATCGACCGGCTCAACACCCCCCGCCCCCGACACTGTTGGCAACGTCGCTGTCCGATGGTCCGAGCCTGGCGTCCCGTAGGGGATTCGAACCCCTGTTACCGCCGTGAGAGGGCGGTGTCCTGGGCCTCTAGACGAACGGGACGAGGCATGTCGGAGACGCGCTCCTACGGCAAGGCACCGGGCGGATCAATCCCCCCTCCGCCCAGACGCGCCATCGCGTCCGCGCCGACGCCATCCTGCGACGGCACGGCGATTCGCCGCCGTCAACCATCTAATTCTGTTGATTCCTCGTATCCATCACGCTATGGGAACTTTGTCCGGCTGGGGTGTCTCCGGGCAGAAAAACGACTCGCCGCGGCCGCTATACCGGCGCGACGGGTACCCTATCCAGGAAGGAGACCCCATGCAGCCCACAATGCCTCCGCATCGCTCGAAACTGTCCCGCCTCCTCGGCGAAGCCGCGCCCGCGCGCGTCATCCGCCAGGTCGTCCGCTCACCCGAATACGGCGTCCTTTATTCCGGCATCGCCTTCTGGGTCATCGCCGGCACCATCGGCATCGGCCGCCCGCTCTTCGCCATCCTCACCCACACTTGAGGCGCGCGGCGCCGCGTCGTCCGCAGGGCGGGCGACGCCTCACCGCGCCAGCGCGATCCGCCCGACAACGCGCAACGCGCCGTCGAGCACCACCACCCGGTCCGGCCCGCCGCCCACGAGCGTCACCGCGAGCCCCTTCCCATCGGCGGCGACGCCCACGATATGCGTCCCAGCCGGTTCGTCGAGCACCACGCTCGGCGGAACCCTTCCGGTGGGAACCGTCACCGCCGGCACCTGCGCCGCCGGCACCCCGCCGAGACGCGAATGCGTCACGCGCTGCACGATCGCCACCACCAGCGCGCCGGTGCCGACGACAATGACCACGCCCATCGCCACCACTGCCACCTTCAGCGCCCGCAATGCCCCCGGACTCATGCTCGCCTCCCACACCGTCTCACCGTAATGAAGCGCGCATGTCGGGTAATTCGCCGCCCCGCGCAATCGGGCCCCTCGTCGCGACCGCGGAGGAGGCCGGCACGCGCGTCGACCGCTTCCTCGCGGAGCGCTCCGACCTCACCCGCAACCGCGTCCAGGCCCTGATCGAATCCGGCCACGCGAGCGAGGACGGCAGGCCCCTCACCCGCCCCTCCGCCGCCGTGCGCGCCGGCGCCGCCTACCGCCTCGCCCTGCCGCCGCCCGCCCCCTCGCGCCCGTCGCCGCAGGCGATGGAACTGGCCATCCTGTTCGAGGACCGTGACCTCGTGGTGCTCGACAAGCCGGCGGGCCTCGTTGTCCACCCGGCCCCCGGCAACGAGGCGGGCACGCTGGTCAACGCGCTCCTCGCCCATTGCGGCGACACGCTCGAGGGCATCGGCGCCGAGCGCCGCCCCGGCATCGTCCACCGGCTGGACAAGGACACCTCCGGCGTCATGGTCGTCGCCAAGACGGAACTGGCGATGAACAGGCTCGCCGCCGCCTTCGCTGCCCGCGACCTTACGCGAACCTACCTCGCCGTTGCCTGGGGAACCCCCGCCCCCGCGTCCGGCACCATCGAGGCCCCGGTCGGCCGCGACCCACGCGAGCGCAAGCGCATGGCCGTCGTCGCGCGCGGCAGGCCCGCCATCACCCACTACCGCACCCTCGCCGCCCACGGTCTCGCCGCCAGCCTGCTTGAGTGCCGGCTCGCCACCGGCCGCACGCACCAGATCCGCGTCCACCTCGCTCATCGCGGCCACCCGCTGGTCGGCGATCCCGTCTACCTGCGCCGCATGCCAGCCTCCGCGCGCGGGCTGCCCCCCGTCCTGCGCAACCTTCTTCTCGACTTCCCCCGCCAGGCGCTCCACGCCGCGAGCCTTGGCTTCGCGCACCCCAGGACCGGCGAAAACCTGGCCTTTTCCGCCCCTCCGCCGGCTGATCTCCAGGCCCTGCTCGACGCCCTCGCTCTCTCCCCGAGTTAATCCTGACGTCATTGGTCCGGATTATTGACGCCAGCGTCTCCGGCATCGTAATCTTTATTCAGCGGGGCGACCGGTGCACGCCCCGCCTTCCGGCCGGAGGTCGTTGCCAGGGTGGGGCGGCGTCCGGGACGAGCGGACCCTGATGCACCGTGGGGTACCACCCCCAGCGGCTCCTCGCCGCATCCCATCGCCGCGCCATTCCGGGCGGCGACCAGCGGACAACGGGGAGCCGGACGAAAGGAGCCTGGACCATGGCCTCTGGCGTCATTTCCGTCGCCCCCGAGGGCAATCTGCAGCGGTATCTCCAGGAGATCCGCAAATTCCCCATGCTCACTCCGGAGGAGGAGCTGGCGCTCTCCCACAAGTGGCGCGACGAGCACGACCTGGAGGCGGCCAACCGCCTCGTCACCTCGCATCTGCGCCTGGTCGCCAAGATCGCGATGGGCTACCGCGGCTACGGCCTGCCGCTCGGCGAACTGATCTCCGAGGGCAATGTCGGCATGATGCAGGCGGTCAAGCGCTTCGACCCGGACCGCGGCTTCCGCCTCGCGACCTACGCCATGTGGTGGATCCGCGCCGCCATCCAGGAATACATCCTGCATTCCTGGTCGCTGGTGAAAATGGGCACCACCGCCGCCCAGAAGAAGCTGTTCTTCAACCTGCGCCGCCTCAAGGGCCAGATGCAGGCGATCGAGGAGGGCGACCTCCAGCCCGAGCAGGTCGCCTCCATCGCCAAGACCCTCGGTGTGCCGGAGGCCGACGTCGTCAGCATGAACCGTCGCCTCGCCGCTCCGGACAACAGCCTCAACGCCCCGCTGCGCGCCGAGGGCGAGGGCGAGTGGCAGGACTGGCTGGTCGACGAGACCGAATCCCAGGAAGAGGCGATGGCCGAGCACGAGGAGCTTACGGG
>JAJZUI010000169.1 GCA_021847175.1 Pseudomonadota bacterium | reverse complement strand
TAGCCCGCCATCCGGGACTTGCGCGCGATCGCGGCCTCCAGCGTGTTCTCAAGCAGGCAGGCGATGGTCATTGGGCCCACGCCGCCCGGCACCGGCGTGATCGCGCCGGCGACCTCGGCGGCCTCGGCGTAGGCGACGTCGCCCACCAGCCGTCCGTCGGCGACGCGGTTGATCCCGACATCGATGACCGTGGCACCCGGCGCGATCCAGTCCCCGCGCACCATCTCCGCCCGCCCGATCGCGGCGATCAGCACCTCGGCATGGCGGCACAGCGCTACCAGGTCGCGGGTGCGCGAATGCGCCAGCGTTACCGTCGCGTCAGCCGCCGTCAGCAGCGCCGCCGCCGGCCGCCCGACCAGCACCGAGCGGCCCAGCACCACCGCGCGCGCGCCGGAAAGCGGCGTGTCCGCGAGCAACCGCATCACCCCTTTCGGCGTGCACGGCACCAGCCCCTTGCGCCCGCTCGCGAGCAGCCCCGCGTTGGTCGGCGTCAGCCCATCGACATCCTTCGCGGGGTCGATCGCGTCCAGCACCGCCTCGGTGCGCAGCCCCTTCGGAAGCGGTAGCTGTACCAGGATCCCGTCCACCAGATCGTCGTCGTTGAGGGCGCGGATCTCGGCCAGCAGCGCCGCCTCGCCCGTGGTCGCCGGCAGGCGGATGGTGCGCGCGGAAATCCCCGCCTCGCGCGCCGCGCGGTCCTTGCTGCGCACATAGACCGCACTCGCCGGATCGTCGCCCACCAGCACCACCGCGAGCCCCGGGGGCCGCGGTCGGTTCGAGACACCCGCCGCCACCTCCGCGCGCACCCGCGCCGCCAGCGCCTTGCCGTCGAGGATCCGCGCCGCCATGGCCGGGCTCAGAACAGCAGCCCCTGCATGTTCCCGAACATCAGCGCGCCATAGATGCGCCCGAGCAGCATCTGCGCGACATAGATCAGCACCAGCAGGATGATGGGCGAGATGTCGATGCCGCCGAGATCGGGCAGCGCGTTGCGGATCGGCCGCAGCGCCGGCTCGGTGATGCGGTAGAAGAAGTCGCCAATGGTCCAGACGATGCGGTTGCGCGTGTCCAGCACACCGAAGGCGACCAGGAGGCTGAGCACGGCGGCGATGATGACGGCCCAGCGATAGAGCGACAGCAGCTCGTTCGCGACCCAGAAGATGATGGTGATCACGCGGAAATCCCAGGGAATCGGCGCCGCAGGCTAGCCGCCGGGGTGTCCCGCCGCAATGGCGGGGCGGCAACACGGGCGCTTGACCTCTCGCCCCCCCTCTGTCATCACCCGCGCCGCTCCACGACATGGCGTCCGTCGGAGCAGCCGGCGGCGGGGGCTGTAGCTCAGCTGGGAGAGCGCCTCGTTCGCAATGAGGAGGTCAGGGGTTCGATCCCCCTCAGCTCCACCACCGCCGATCTGGCCGCGGATGGTTCGCGGCGCCGAAATCGCCACCCTTGCCGTCACGTCAGTGAAGCTGCCGGCCTGTAAGCAGGTCGTCAGGCGCCGGATGCATCCGGTGCCGGCCCGCGGTGTTGCGTCATCGCGCCCGGATATGCACGCAGGTAGAAACGACCATAGGGTGACGATGCCGCCGATACCCCGTCGCGCCGTCTTGGCCGCGCCGCTCCTGCTCGTGGCCGCGGCCCCCGCGCTGCCCATCCCGCCCGGCCGGCGGCTGGCCTTCGCCATCCACCGCAAGGGCAGCCGCATCGGCACCCAGACGGTCGATTTCGTCGGCGACCGGCACCTGCTCGACGTGCGTATCGCGGTTGACATCAAGGTCAGGTTCGGCCCCTTCGTTCTGTTCAATTATTCGCTGCGTGGTGCGGAGGAGTGGCGCGATGGCGAGCTCATGCACGCCGCGAGCAACACCAACGACGACGGTCGCAAGCTCTTCGCCCGCGCCACGCGCAACGGTACCCGGCTGGACGTGCGCGGCAGCGCCGCGCACCCCTACCTGGCGCCGCGCGGCAGTCTGCCAGCCTCGCACTGGAACCGGGCGGAAATCCGCCACCCGATGATCAACGCGGAGAACGGCGCGCTGATGTTCACCACGGTGGCGGACAAGGGCATCGGCAGGGTGCCGGACCAGGCGGGCGGAATGATCACGGCCCGCCACTACGCGCTGACCTGGTGGGAGGGCCACAGCAAGCCGCGCGCGCTCAACCTCTGGTACGAGCCCTCCGGCATCTGGGCCGCCATGACCGCGATCGCCACGGACGGCTCGCTGATCATCTACCGCCGCATGGTGCCCTGAGCCACGCGGCCCGCTCAGCCGCCGGCGGCGCGGTAGAAATAGATGTTCATGCGCCGCCCACGGAGTTTCGTCGCCGCGGCCGGGGCATCGCCCCTGTAGTCGTCAGGGTTGGCGGCGGGCGGATGCCCGGGGTCGCGATCCTTGATCTGGTCCAGCAGTTCCGCCGTCGGCTCGAAGAACACGACGTAGCCGCCCGGCTTCACCACGCGCAGCGCCTCGCTGAAGACGCGCCGCCGCTCGCCTTCCTCGACATGGTGCAGCACGCCGAAGAAGAATACGGCGGCGAAGCGCCCGTCCGCGAACGGCATCGCGCTCGCGTTGAACGGCTGGAAGCGGATCCGCTCGGCGACGCCGACCGCCTCCGCCCTCGCCGTCCAGTTCTGGCGCGCGTAGCGCGAGGTGTCGGTCTCCGGCTCGCCGGTCAGCACATCGAAGCCCCGCAGCGCGAGGAAGACGGCGAAGTTCCCCACGCCGGTCCCGACATCGAGCACCTCGGCCCCGGCGGGGAGCTGCAGCTGCTCCAGCGCCAGCAAACCATCCGCGGCGATGTGCTCGAACTGCGGGCTGATGCGTTTCGCGGCTTCCTCGATGTCCATCATCCGATCGGTCCTCCGACGCGTATCCGTTTCGATTTCGAAAGATTGTGATCGCCTACAACGCGCGGTTGGCGCGCGCCACCACGGCCTCGAACAGCACCTGGCAGCCGGCCCGCGCCTCCTCAGGCATAATGCTCTCCTCCTCGTTGTGCGACAGCCCGTCCTTGCACGGGGTGAAGATCATCGCCGTGGGTACGCGCCGCGCGACATAGACCGCGTCGTGCCCCGCGCCCGAGACGATCCGGCGCGAGGACAGGCCCAGCCGGTCCGCGGCCTCCTGCACCAGCGCGACGCACCCGGGGTCGAAGGGCTGCGCCGGGATGCGGAATTTCTCCCGCAGCTCCATCCGGCAGCCGGTGGCATCGACCAGTGCCGTCGCCTCCGGCGGGAACGCATCGGCGATGCGCCCGATCTCCGCCTCGTCCGGATGGCGGAACTCGGCGGTGAAGCGGACCTCGCCAGGCACCACGTTGGTCGAGTTCGGGATCACCTGCAGGAACCCAACCGTGCCGCGCCCGTCCTCGCCGCGCGCCCGCATGGTGTGGTCGACGAGGCGGATCACCCCCGCCATCGCCACCAGCGCGTCGCGCCGCATCGAGGGCGGCGTGGTGCCGGCATGCGAATCGCGGCCGAGGATCGCGCCCTCGTACCAGACCTGCGCCTGCCCGCCGGTGACGACGCCGACCTCCTTGCGTTCGCGCTCGAGGATCGGCCCCTGCTCGATGTGCAGCTCGAAATACGCGTCGGCGGGAAACACCCGGGCGGCCTCGGGCCCCGCCGCGCCGATCGATTGCAGCGCTTCGCCGACCGAAACACCCTCGACGTCGCGCAGCGCCTTGACCGTGCTCTCGTCATAGACGCCGCTCCACACGCCCGATCCCATCAGCGAGTGGCCGAACCGGCTGCCCTCCTCGTCGGTCCAGTTCACCAGTTCCAGCGGCGCCTCGGTGACGAGGCTGAGGTCGTTCAGGGTGCGCATCACCTCGAGCCCGGCGAGCACGCCGAGCGCGCCGTCGAACTTGCCGCCGGAGGGCTGGCTGTCGAGGTGGCTGCCGAACATCACCGGCAGGCGGCTGGGGTCGCGGCCGCCTCGGCGGGCGAACATGTTGCCCATCGCATCGACCCGCACCTTGAGCCCGAGCGCCTCACACCATTGCCGGAAGCGCGCGCGCCCCTCGCGGTCCACGGCCGAGAGTGCCAGCCGCCGCACCCCGCCCTTCGGCGTGGCGCCAATCTCCGCCATGTTCATCAGGCTATCCCAGAGCCGCTTGCCGTCGATCGGCCGGTTGGTCTGCATCCTGTCCCGTCCCCTTGTCGCAGGCCTGGGTTCCTGCAACGCTTACGCATGCTCCGCAATGCCCTCTCCGGAATAGACCGCGACGCGCTCGCCGAGGCGCGGCTCGACCTCGCCGCGTGCCTGCGCCAGGCCGCGCGCCTGGGCATGCACGAGGGCATCTGCAACCATTTCTCCGCCATGGTCCCGGGCAGCGACGAGCTCTTCCTGGTCAACCCGCTCGGCTACGGCTTTCACGAGGCGGCGGCCTCGCGCCTGCTGGTCTGCGACTTCGACGGCAACGTGGTGGAGGGCGAGGGCCAGGTGGAGGCGACGGCTTTCTATATCCACGCCCGCCTGCACCGCCGCCACGCGCGTGCCCGCGTGGCCTTTCACACCCACATGCCGCACGCGACGGCGCTTGCCATGCTGGAGGGGCCACCGCTCTCCTTCGCCATTCAGAGCGCGCTGAAATTCTATGGGCGCATCGTGGTGGACGAGCACTACAACGGGCTCGCACTCGACAATGCGGAGGGCGACCGCATCGCTGGCGCCATGGGCGACAAGCCCATCGTCTTCCTCAAGAACCACGGCGTCATGGTGACCGCGCCCTCCATCGCGGAGGCCTGGGACGACCTCTACTACCTCGAGCGCGCCTGCGAGGCGGAGGTGCTGGCGCTCTCCACCGGCCGGCGGCTCAAGCCGGTGGCGCCGGGCGTCGCCGCCCACACCGCGCAGCAGATGCGCGAGCAGGCGGCCGATGCGGCACGCCAGCATCTCGTGAGCGTCCGCCGCACGCTGGACCGCGAGGCGCCGGATTACCGGCACTAGCCCCATGCGCGCCGCGATGTTGCTGGCGGCCTTCCTGCTCGCCGGCTGCACGCTGGTCGACCAGCGCACCTTCGAGACGCATCGCAGCGCGCCGGCGCCCGCCGCCCTCGCGGCACTGGCGGCGAGCCACCCGCTCGCGATCTCCGACGGCGCGCCCGGCTGGCCGGCCCGCCTCGCCGTCACTGCGCACGACGCGGAGCTCCGCGACCCCGCGCTGCGCTTCGACCTCATCGCCCCGGTGCCGCTCGCGGGCACCGAGGCCGCTCGCGCCGCCTTCCGCGCGCGCCAGGAGCAGAACCTGGAACAGGCGGCGACCGCGCTCGAAGCGACCGGGATCGACGCCTCACGCATCCGCCTCGGCCTGCGCGGCGATCCCGGCTCGCCGGCGGCGCGGGTGGAGCTCTATGCCCGCTGAGCCGTTCGCCCGGCCCGTCTTCGGCATCAACCACATCCTCGCCTACGGGCAGTCCCTCGCGACCGGCTGGGAAGGCGTGCCGGCGCTGACCCGCCGGCCGCGGTACGACGCGCTGATGCTCGGTCGCTCCGTGCGTGCCGGCGGACCCGAATGGTCACCCGCCTGGGAGCCGCTTGGCGGCCCGGTGCTGCGCCAGCTTGTCGCGACCGAACAGTTGCCGGACGGCACCCTGCTCGACCAGTCGGCTCTGGCCGCCATGGCGCCGGGTGCCGTGGTGCTCGGCGAGACGGTGCTGGAGGAGGCGGTCGGCTCCCTGCGTGCGCGGATGCTGGCCGCCGATCCCTCGGCGCGGCTGCGCCTCCTGCTCGCCTCAAGCTGCGGCGTCGGCGGGCGCGACCTCGAGCAGCTTTCGCGCGGCGCCGAGCCGGACCTGTTCGGCCGCCTGCGCACGTGCGCTAACGCGGCGCGCACGGCGGCGCGGGCATGGGGCAAGACCTACGGCATTCCCGCCGTTCTGCTGCTGCAGGGCGAGAACAATTCCTGGGGCATCGACGGCGCGGCAAGCGACATCGCGACCTACGGCGCGCTGCTCGCCAGGCTGCACCGCGACATCGCGACGGAGGTCGCCGAGGGCATCGCTGGCCAGGCGGCGCCGCCCGCCCTCGTCACCTACCAGACCGGCGGCGCCTATGCCTCGGACGACATGGCGGTGCCGCAGGCACAGCTCGATTTCGCGCTCGACACCGCGGGGGTGTTCATGGCCGCGCCGGTCTATCCGCTGCCGGACCGCCCGAGCGGGCACCTGCGCACGGACGGATATCGCTGGCTCGGCGCGCAATTCGGTAAGGTGCTGGCGACGCTGTTCGTGGACTGCCGCCCTTGGCGACCGCTGCATCCCACCGGCGCGGTGCGCCAGGGCAGCCAGATCCTGGCTTCGTTCCATGTGCCCGAGCCGCCGTTGCTCTTCGGCCGCCCGTTCTACGGCGCAAGGCGCGAGCCCGTGCCCGACCAGGGTTTTTCCGTGATCGACGAGGCGGGGAGGGTGCCGGTCGAGGCGGTGGCGATCGCGGAGCCGGACCGCGTCGTGCTACGGCTCGGCCGCGCGCCCGCCGGCCCGGCGCGGCTGCGCTACGCGGACCGCGCCCATCGCGGCCGCGGCGGGCTGCACGACAGCGATGCGCGCCTGGCCGAGGTGGGTTTCGCCGGCCCCGACCTCGACCCCGCGGAGGCGGCGCTGCTCGGGACGCCCTATCCGCTGATGAACTGGTGCGTCGGTTTTGACATCGCGGTCGTCTGACAGGTCTGCCGCGGCTTCGCTTGCCATCCCGGCGCCGAGGGTCTAGAGCCCCGCCGCGCCCGGCACCCCTGGAGGCCGGGTAACTCATCACAGGAGCGGACCATGGCCACCATCACGACCATCGAGGCCGCGGCGCGCGAGCGTGCAGGTAAGGGGGCAGCACGCGCGACCCGCAGGCAGGGACAGATTCCGGGCGTCATCTATGGCGCCAAGACGACGCCGACGCTGATCGCGCTCGACCCGCGCAGCGTCATGCGCGAGGTGACGCGCGGCGGCTGGCGCTCGCGCCTCTTCGAGGTGACGGTGGGCGGCCAGTCCACCCGCGCGCTGATGCGCGACGTGCAGTTCCACCCGGTGACCGACGCGCCGGAGCATGTGGACTTCCAGCGCCTCGCGCCCGGCGAGAAGGTCCGCGTCGCGGTCGCGGTGCACTTCAAGGGCGAGGGCGTCTCGCCGGGCATCAAGCGCGGCGGCGTGCTCAACGTCGTGCGCCACGCGGTCGAGTGCTACGTCGATCCCGAGAACGTGCCGGAGTTCTTCGAGGCCGATCTCGGCGCGCTCGACATCAACGATGCGATGCGCTTCTCCGACCTCACGGGCACCGCGGGCGTGCAGCCGACGATCACCGATCGCGACTTCGTGATCGCGACCGTCGCGCCGCCGACCAAGATGGCGGAGCCGACGGCCGAGCAGGCCGCCGGCGCGGCCGCGCCTGTCGCCGGTGCCGCGGCGCCCGCTGCCGGTGCCAAGGCCGCCGCTCCGGCTGCTGCCGCGAAGGCGCCCGCCGCCGCAAAGGCCCCTGCCGGCAAGAAGTAACGCCGGCCGCGGAGCCGCCCAAGGAGCCGTGCTGTGAAACTCTGGGTCGGCCTCGGCAACCCGGAGCCGGGGATGCTGCGCAACCGGCACAATATCGGGTTCATGGCGGTGGACACGATTGCCGCCGAACACGGCTTCGCGCCGTGGCGGCGGCAGTTCCGCGGCCTCACCGCGGACGGGCGGATCGGGACGGAGCGCATCCTGCTGCTCAAGCCACTGACCTACATGAACGACAGCGGGGAATCCGTGCAGTCTGCCGCAGCCTTCCACAAGCTCGAACCCGAGGCGATCACGGTGTTCCACGACGAGCTCGACCTCGCCGCGGGCAAGGTGCGGGTGAAGAAGGGCGGCGGCGCCGCCGGGCATAACGGGCTGCGCAGCATCGACCGCATGCTGGGCACGCCGGACTACTGGCGCGTGCGTCTCGGCATCGGCCATCCCGGCGACAAGGCGCGGGTGCATGCCTGGGTGCTGGGCAATTTCACGCGCGACGACGAGGACTGGCTCGCCACCATGCTGGGCGCGGTGGCCGGAGCCGCGCCGATGCTCGCGCAGGGCCAGCACGAGGCTTTCATGACGCGCGTGGCGCTGCGTGTGCAGGAGAACGGATAGTGGGTTTCAACTGCGGCATCGTGGGCCTGCCCAATGTCGGCAAGTCGACGCTTTTCAACGCGCTGACCGCGACTGCCGCGGCACAGGCGGCGAACTATCCGTTCTGCACCATCGAGCCGAACGTGGGTCGCGTCGCCGTCGCCGACCCGCGCCTCGGGGTCCTGGCGGCCATCGGCAAGTCGGCGAAGATCGTGCCCACGAGCCTGGAGTTCGTGGACATCGCGGGCCTGGTGCGCGGCGCCTCGCGCGGGGAGGGCCTGGGAAACCAGTTCCTCGCCAATATCCGTGAGGTCGACGCCATCGTGCACGTGCTGCGCTGCTTCGAGGACACGGACGTCGTGCATGTCGAGGGCGGCGTCGATCCGCTGCGCGACGCCGAGACGGTCGAGACCGAGCTGATGCTCGCCGATCTCGAGAGTCTGGAGAAGCGCGAGCCGGCGCTCGTCAAGCGCGCGCGCGGCTCCGACAAGGCGGCGATCGCGGAACTGGCGTTGATCGAGCCCATCCTCGCCGCGCTGCGCGCGGGCAAGCCGGCCCGCACGGCCATCCCCAGGGGCGAAGAGGCGGCCGCGAAGCGCCTGCAGCTGCTCACCACCAAGCCCGTGCTCTACGCGAGCAACGTCGAGGAAGCCGCGGCCGCGACCGGCAACGCGCTCTCCGCCAAGGTGGCGGTGAAGGCTGCGGCAGAGGGTGCGGCGCATGTCGTCGTCTCGGCCGCGATCGAGGCGGAGGTGGCGCAACTGCCGGAAGCCGAGCGCGGCGAGTTCCTCGCGGGCCTGGGCCTCCATGAATCCGGGCTCGACCGCGTCGTGCGCGCCGGCTACGAACTGTTGGGCCTGATCACCTATTTCACCTGCGGACCGAAGGAGACGCGCGCCTGGACCATCGTGCGCGGCACCAAGGCGCCGCAGGCCGCAGGCGTGATCCACGGCGATTTCGAGCGCGGCTTCATTGCCTGCGAAACGATCGCCTACGACGACTATGTCTCG
>JAJZUI010000168.1 GCA_021847175.1 Pseudomonadota bacterium | reverse complement strand
GCCGCTGGAACATCCCCGCCAACGCCCTGCCCGACGAAAACGCGCTCCCGTCATGGCTGCGGCAACAACCCGTCGAGACCGCCATCGTCCAATCCCCGGCACCGGACAAGGGAAAGGCAAAACCCGCCCGCACCCTGCGCGCCTCATACAGCAAGCCCTACATCACCCACGCCTCCATCGGCCTGTCCTGCGCCATCGCCCGCTGGAGCGAAAATCGCCTGGAGGTCTGGAGCCACAGCCAGGCCATCTTCAATCTTCGCCGTGACCTCGCCCTCGCGCTCCACCTCGACCCGCGGGACATCGTCGTGAACCACGTGGAGGGCGCCGGCTGCTATGGCCACAACCCCGCTGACGACGTCGCCTTTGACGCCGCCTTCCTCGCCATGGCGACGCCCGGTCGCCCCATCCGCGTGATCTGGAGCCGCGCCGACGAGCTCACATGGTCCGCCTTCGGTCCCGCGATGGCGATCGACGTTGAGGCCGATATCGACGTCGCCGGCAGCATCACCGCCTGGCGCCATGCGCTGTGGAGCAACGGACACACGCTGCGCCCCGGCCGCGACGCCAAGCCCGCGCTGCTCGGCCACTGGCACCGCGACCCCGCGGCGCCGCGCCCCCAACCCGTCAATCCGCCGCTCGCGGCTGGCGGCGGCGCGGACAGGAACGCAATCCCGTCCTATGCTTTTCGCGACTGGTGCGTCGCCAACCACAAGGTGCTTTCGGTCCCCCTGCGCGCCTCCTCGCTCCGCTCCCTCGGCGCGTTCGGCAACGTCTTTGCCGCCGAGAGCTTCATGGACGAACTCGCCTACGCCACCGATGCCGACCCCGTCGAGTTTCGCTTCCGCCACCAGGACGACCCCCGCGCCCGCGCGGTCATCGCGCTCGCCGCGGAGAAATCCGGCTGGCCCGGCGCGCCAGGCGGTGAGGGCCGCGGCATCGGCCTCGGCTACGCGCGCTACAAGAACACCGGCGCCTATTGCGCCGTCGTCGCCGGCATCGTCGCGGAGGCCGAGATCCGCGTGCGGCGGCTCACCATCGCCGTCGATGTCGGCGCCCCTGTCAATCTCGATGGCGTCGTCAACCAACTCGAGGGCGGCGCCATCCAGGCCACGAGCTGGACCCTCCGGGAGGCAGTGCGCTTCGACCGCGAGCGGGTCACCAGTGACAGCTGGGAAACCTACCCGATCCTGCCATTCTCCGAAGTCCCCGCGGTGGACGTCCACGTCATCCCCTCGGCGAACCCGTCTGTCGGCGCCGGCGAATGCGCGATGGGCCCGACCGCCGCCGCCATCGCCAACGCGGTGTTCCGCGCGCTCGGCGTGCGCGTCCGCGACCTGCCGCTTACCGCCGCCCGCATCCTGGGCGTCAGCGCATGAACCATTGCGGAAAGAAAACATGAGCCCGCTCCACGTCATCGCCGCCGGCGCCTCAAGGGACTTGGTCACCACCCTCGGTCAGCGCCTGCGGGAAGCAACCGGCATTGCGGTGGAGGGCGTCTTCGGCGCCGTCGGCGCGATGCAGGACCGCCTGCTGCAGGGCGAGCCCTGCGACGTCATCGTTCTCACGCAAACCCAGATCGACGCCCTCGCTGGGGAGGGCCGCATCCAACGCGCCTCCATCGCCCCGCTCGGCCGCGTCCGTACCGGCATCGCCGTGCCCGCGGGCGCCGCGCCACCCGCCATCGCAACGCCCGCCGCGCTCGCCGCCGCCTTCATGGCCGCGAGCGCCATCTACGTCCCCGACACCGAAAAATCGACCGCCGGCCGCCACTTCAAGCGCGTGCTCCAGACCCTCGGCATCTCCGATGCCGTTGCCGTCCGCATCAAATCCTTCCCCAACGGCGCTACCGCGATGCGCCAACTCGCGGAGGCGGGCGACGACCAGGCCATCGGCTGCACCCAGATCACCGAGATTAACTACACGGCGGGCCTGCGCCTCGTCGGTCCGCTTCCGGAAGAACTCGGGTTGGCAACGACCTACACCGCCGCCGTCACCGCCGCCGCGGCCCAGCCTGGCCTCGCCCTTAGATTGATTGCGCTGCTGGCCGGTCCGGATGCAGCATCGCTGCGCGCCAGGGCCGGGTTTGAGCCGGTATCCCCATCCTCGACAACGGAGTCCCGATGACCGGCCGAACCTTCAACGTCAGGGATCTGATGGCCGGAACCCTGATGCTCCTGCTCGGTGTGGGCGCCGCGTTCCAATCCAGGCAATACCGCATCGGCACCCTGAGCCACATGGGCCCCGGCTTCTTCCCGCTTTGCCTTGGCGTGCTGCTCGCCTTCATCGGCGCCGCCATCCTGCTGCAGGCACTCCGTCCCGCCCTGTCGCACGCGCCGTTCACATTCCGCGCGGAGTGGCGCGGCTGGTTCTGCATCCTGGCCGGCCTCGGCTCCTTCGGCCTCCTCGGGGAGTTCGCCGGCATTCTCCCCGCCACCTTCGCCACCGTCTTCATCTCCGCCCTCGGCGACCGCGACAACACGCTCGCCTCCGCCTTCGCCATAGCCGCGGTGATGACGTTGATCTGCTTCGTCGTGTTCTGGTGGCTGCTGCAGGTGCAACTGCCTCTGGTCCATTGGGGATAGGCAATGATCGGCGAATCGCTCGCTGCCCTGTGGACCGGCTTCGGCGTGGCGCTGGAGCCCGCCAACCTCTTCTGGTCCTTCTTCGGCGTCGTCGTCGGCAACCTCATCGGTGTGCTGCCCGGCATGGGCCCGATCTCCGCCATCTCGATGCTGCTGCCGCTCACCTACGGCCTGCACCCGGTACCCGCCATCCTGATGCTCGCCGGCATCTTCTACGGTTCGCAATATGGCGGCGCGATCGGCGCCATCCTGCTCAACCTGCCCTGCCACCCGCCGCACGCCGTCACCTGCCTCGACGGCTATCCCCTGACGCAAAAGGGCAAGAGCGGTGTCGCACTGGGCATCACCATGCTGTGCTCCTTCTTCGCGGCCTCGGTCGGCATCATCGTCATGATCCTGGCGTCCCCGCTGCTCGTCCGCGTCGCCTACCTCTTCGGCCCGCCCGAGATCTTCTCCATCATGCTGCTCGGGCTGGTCGCCGGCGGCACCATGTCGCGCGGCTCGCCGCTCAAGGGCATCGCCATGACCATCATCGGCATGCTCGTCGGCATCGTTGGCGCCGATGCGCTCACGGGCACAGAGCGCTTCACCTTCGGCATCACCAACCTCGACGATGGCGTTGAACTCGTGGCCCTCGCGCTAGGCGTCTTCGGCGTCGGCGAGTTCCTGCGCAACGTCAACCACATGGCCGAGATCGTGGCACCCATCCGGATGCGCCTGCGCGACATGCGTCCGAGCCGCGCGGACCTCCGCGAGGCCTTCCTGCCCATGCTCCGCGGCACCGCGATCGGCACCCTGTTCGGCGCCATGCCCGGCACCGGCCCCACCATCACTACCTTCATTGCCTATGCGCTCGAAAAGCGCCTTTCCAAACATCCCGAGCAGTTCGGTCACGGCGCGCTCGCCGGCGTCGCGGCGCCAGAGGCCGCCTCGCATTCCAAGACACAGGTGGACTTCATCCCCACCATGTCGCTCGGCATACCCGGCGACCCGGTGATGGCGCTCATCCTCGGCGCGCTGATGATCCAGGGCATCCAGCCCGGGCCGATGCTCATCACCCAGCACCCCGACCTGTTCTGGGGCCTGGTCGCGAGCTTCTGGATCGGCAACGTCCTGCTGGTCGTCCTCAACGTGCCGCTGATCGGCCTCTGGGTGCGGCTCTTGCGCGTGCCCTACCGCCTGCTGTTCCCCTCGGCGCTGTTCTTCATCGCGGTCGGCGTCTACAGCACCCAGAACAACCTCTTCCTGATCTGGGAAGTCCTCGCCTTCGGCATCATCGGCGCGATCTTCTCGGCGCTGGACTTCCCCGTCGCCCCGATCATGCTCGGTTTCGTGCTCGGGCCGATGGTGGAGGACAATTTCCGCCGTTCGCTGCTGCTCTCGCACGGCCATCTCGGCGTGTTCCTGCAGCGCCCGATCAGCGCTGTCTTCATCGTCGCCACCGCGCTCCTCGTCCTCGCACAGATCGTCCTGCGCCTGCGCGCCCCCCGCACGGTGGCGCAACCCACGACGGCCTGAGGCGTCGCGCCGGCACGCGCCTCAGATCGGCATTCCCGGCGGCGGCATCAGGGTCCCTGGCACGCGGAAGGCTTCCGGGTTGCGGCCGAACGCCGCGATCGTCTCCAGCGCCGCGCCCCTGTGCGCCCGCGTCACCGCGTCCGGCGCCGACGCGTCCGCGAGCCAGGCGCGCAGCCACTCGATCGCCTCCGCCGTCACCGCCCATACCAGTGCCGAGGCCCGCTCGCTCGCGGCCAGCGCCATCAGGTGGCGCAGCGCCACGTGTTCCACGCGCAGCTTCACCGCCTGCGCCAGCCCGTGTTCCGGCGCCGCGAACCAGGTCGCCTCCAGCATCGCCCGCAGCACCTCATGCAACCCCGGCAGCGAGGCGTCGCGTTGATGGTACTCCACGATGCGCCCCGCCCGATGTGCGTCGAGCAGCAGCGCCAGCGTGTGCGTCGCCGCCCCCTCGGCCGCGCCCAGCGGGTCGAAGGTCAATCCGGTATGACCTCGGAATGAATCCCGCGTGAGCCCGTACTCGGGCGGCCGCGGCGGCAGGATCCGCAGCAGCGCCTCGGGCAGCGTCAGCACCGTGGGCGAAACCGTTGCCAGCACCGCCGCGAGCCCGCGCCGCTGGTCCTCGCCCGGCACCATCGCCGTCACGATCTGCCCGTCGCCGCGCATCGCGTAACGGAAATCGAGCCCGCCGATCAGCTTCACCGCCGCCTCGGTCTGGTAGCGGTGAAGCAGGTAGAGCGGCACCAGCGCATCGGCCAGCAGCGCCATCGGCCGCCCCGGCTTGATCGCCGTCTCGCCAAACCGCGCCAGTGCCGCCGCGCGCACATCGAGCATGCGCATCAACTCGTCGGCCGCATCGCTGCCCGTGTCCCAGTTATGCGCCTTGGGGTGCACGCCGGTCTCCGGCACCGCGTCCTGCTGCGCCATGGTGTAGAGCCCGCGTCGCGCCGCGTCCTCGAGGATCCTGTCGAGCCCCGCCTGTTCCTCCGCCTCGCTCGTCCCCGGCGGGAACTGGCAATATCCCCAGGTGATCGAAACCTCGTCCCATTTCCCGATCCCCGTGCCATAGGCCTGCGAGAGATCGACGCGCCCGTTGCCGTCGAGCGTCAGCACCGGCGCCGGATAATCGCACACGGACATGTCCGGCCCGTGCGTGCTCGCCACATGGTTGTGGTCGAGCCCCAGCGTATGCCCCACCTCGTGCGCCGAAAGCTGGCGCATCCGCGCCAGCATCATCGCCTCCACCTCGGGCGAGGGCGTCCCGTCCTCGTAGGGCGAGGTCAGTGCCTCCGCGATCGCGCGCAGATGTCGCTCCCGCCCGGCGGTCAGTGTCACGCTTCCCTGCAGGATCTCCCCGGTGCGCGGGTCCCAGATCATCTTGCCGTTGGAAAACCCGCGCGTCCCCCGCGGCACCCAGTTGATCATGTTGTAGCGGATATCCATCGGGTCCGCCCCCTCGGGCAGCACGTCCACACGGAACGCATCGCGGAACCCCGCCGCCTCGAAGGCCTGGTTCCACCATTGCGCGCCTTCCACGAGCGCGCTCCTCACCGGTTCCGGCGCCCCGCGATCGACATAGTAGACAATGGGCTTCACCGGCGCGCTCACCGCCGCGCGCGGGTCCGCTTTCTCCAGACGGTGGCGAAGGATGTAGTGCACATCCAGCGGCTCCTCGAGCGAGAGCCCGAAGTCGTAAAAGATCACGCTGCTGAAGAACGAGGAACGGGGATCGAAGCGTCGCGGCCGATACCCCTCGTCCGGCAGCTTCACGAAGCAATTACGAACCCGTAACGTAACCGCGCGAGGGTCGGGTGCCACCGCCGCAATCCCCTCGCGCCGACCGTTGCCGAACCAGAACGGAAGCTGCTGCGCCCTCGGATTGGCGAAGGTAAGGATGCTCTCCACCTGCGTGTTCAGCGCAAACGCCCGCGTCCCCTCCACCGCGATCGCGCACCGAGCCGCGTCCAGCGCATACGCCCCTTCGCCCGCCGCCCCGAGCTGCCCCGCGATATCGAACCCGTCACGCAGCAGGAATTCGGTCGCATCCACGACCGCGCCGCCGCTCTCCTCGCCGAGCAGGTCGAACGCCCACAGCACGGACTGGGCGAATGCCTCGCGCACCGCGCGGCGCTGCGCAGCCTCCGGGGACGACGTCCGCCAGGCATAGTTCACCGCCACCATCAGCAGCCGCCCACCGCGCCGCTCGAACCGCACCACGTTGGGCCGGCTGAGATTGCCGCGCTCCAGCCGCATGTCCCCGAGCCCGTGCGACAGCCGTGTGAGGTAGAGCAACTCCTGCTCCACCGGCACCACCATCAGCATCCGCCCGCTCGTCGCGTCGTGGATCAGGGGCACGAACCCATCCATCCGTCGGGAGGGGGTGGGCGAGGCGTTCGCGGACGCCGGCATCGCTGTGCTCATGGCTCCCAGTCTGGCCGCTCCACGCCGCGCGTCAACAGGCCAGGCCCGACCGCCACGACGCCGCGAAACGTTGCGGCATCAATCCGTCTCCGCGCGTCCCCGTCCGCCGCGTCCTCCGCCCGGCCGTCCCGCGCGCGCCGCCGGGATCCCCGCGAACAGCGGCGCGGCAGCGCGCAACCTTTCCGCCAGCGCATCGCCAACCGCGCGGATGCGCGGCACGTCGCGCGTATCCTCGTGCTGCACCAGCCAGATCTCGCGCGTCGGCAGGGGCGGGGAGTCGAGCCGCACCAGTTCCGTCCCCGCCGCGACATGATGCCCGAGCACGGCGATCCCAAGCCCCTCTCGCGCGGCGGCGAGCTGGCTCGCGCGGCTGTCGGTGCGCAGCGCCACGGCAGCCTTCGGAGCCATCGCCGCCAGCGCGTCGATTTCGGCATACATCCCGGTCTCGTCGCGTGACAGGATCACCCGGTGCCCCGCGCCATCGCCGCCCCGCCATCCCGTCGCACCGTGCTCCGCGAGATAGCCGGCACTCGCATAAAGCCCGAAGGAAACTTCCCCCACCCGGCGCCCGAGCAGCGAATGCCCGCGCGGCCGCGCGAGCCGGATCGCGAGGTCGGCCTCCCGCGCCGCAAGCGAGAAGGTGCGGTCATCGGCGATCAACTCGACCAGGATGCCGGGGTATCGCCGCCGTAATTCGGCAAGCGCCGGCATCAGCACGTCGGAGGCGAAGTCGCTCACCGTCGTCAGCCGCACAACGCCCTCCAGGCGCACGTCGCGCCCACTCACCGCGCGCTCCGCCGCCAGCGCCGCCGCCTCCATCCGCTCCACCTCGGCGCGCGCCGCCTCGCCCGCCGCCGTCAACCGGAACCCGCGCGGCACGCGCTCCAGCAGCCGCACGCCTGCGCTTTTCTCGAGGGCCGCGAGCCGCCGCCCCATCGTCGATTGCCGCACGCCCAGCCGCCGCGCCGCCGCCGAGAGCGTTCCCTCCCGCGCGATCACCAGGAAGCTCCGCAACGCGTCCCAATCCACGCTCCGTCTCCATGCGAAATCGCATAATCATGACCCTATTTTCGCCACTTAGCCAGCAATCGGCGCATGCCTAGATTGGAGACCAAAGGAGACCACCATGAACCCCACGATCGACACCAGGGCCGCCGGCTACGGCGCCCTCCTGCTGCGCCTCGCCCTCGGCTTCCTGCTGCTCGCCCACGCCTGGCTCAAGCTCTTCGTCTTCACCCCCGCCGGCACCGAGCACTTCTTCGCCAGCCTCGGCCTGCCGGGCTGGTTCGGCCTCGTCGTCATCGCCTGGGAGGTCGCCTCCGGCGTCGCGCTCATCCTCGGCATCTGGCCGCGCCTCGCCGCCCTGCTGATCGTGCCAGACCTCATCGGCGCCACCGTTCTGGTGCACCTCCAGAACGGCTTCTTCTTCACCGCCAAGGGTGGCGGCTGGGAATACCCGGCCTTCTGGGCCATCGCGCTCGTCGCGCTCGCGCTGGTGGGCGACGGCCGCTACGCCCTGCGCCCGACGCCGTTCGGGGGCGTCCGCCCATGAACTTCCCCGCCCTCTTCGTCAGCCACGGCTCGCCGATGCTCGCGATCGAGCGGACGCCAGCGGCGCAATTCCTCGCGGGCCTGGCCAAAGCCCTGCCACGCCCCCGCGCCATCCTCGCGGTCTCGGCGCACTGGGAGAGCGCGGCGCCGATGCTCAACGCCGTGGAACGGAACGAAACGATCCACGACTTCCTTGGCTTTCCCAGCCCCCTCTACGCATTGCACTACCCCGCGCCCGGCGACGCCGCGCTCGCGTCCGACATCGCGGAACGCCTCCACGCGGCCGGCTTCCCCGCCGGCATCGACACCACGCGCGGGCTGGACCACGGCGCCTGGGTGCCGCTGCTCCTCGCCTGGCCGGATGCCGACATCCCGACGCTGCAACTCTCGGTGCAGACACGCCTCGGCCCGCGCCACGCCTTCGCCATCGGCCGGGCTCTTGCACCGCTGCGCGCGCAGGGCGTGCTTGTCCTCGGCTCCGGCAGCTTCACCCATGACCTGCGGCGCTTCCGCGGTCAGTCGCTCGACGCGCCGGAAAGCCTGGACGTGACCGCCTTCAGCGACTGGATGGACGCCGCCATCCTCCGCCGCGACACCGAGGCGCTGCTCGCCTACCGCGCCCTCGCGCCGCACGCCGTGGACGAGCACCCCACGGAGGAACACCTGCTGCCGCTCTTCACCGCGCTGGGCGCCGGTGGCGAGGGCGCGGCGCGCCGCCTGCACCGCTCGACCGAGTACGGCGTCCTGCGCATGGACGCCTACGGCTTCGGCCTCGCCGCCTGACCGCGCGCCGCCTCGTGGACCGCGCTGGAACCCCGGCCGCCTACGGGCTGCCGGAGACGGAGAGCGTCTGTCCGGTGATGAACCCCGCGAAGTCGGAGGCGAGGAACATTGCCGCGTGCGCGATGTCATCCGGCGTGCCCGCGCGGCGCAGCGCCGTGCGCTCGATCAGCCCCTCCTGCTGCTCGCGCGAATAGGACTGCCACTGCCGCTCGTAATCCGGGCTGGTGCGCTGGAACCCGGGTGCGACCGCATTCA
>JAJZUI010000167.1 GCA_021847175.1 Pseudomonadota bacterium | reverse complement strand
ACACCCTGCTCGACCGGCTGCCCGCCACCATACTGCTGCACGGCGACAAGGGGTATGACAGCGATGCGGTGCGCGAGAAGATCGAGGCGAGGGGCATTGCTCCCAACATCCCGCCGAAATCCAATCGGCGCTGGAAGCCCTGCTTCTCGCCAATCCTCTACCGCGGCCGCAACGCCATCGAGCGCATGTTCAATCGGCTCAAGGACTACCGCAGAATCGCAACCAGATACGACCGCCTCGCCCAGAACTTTCTCGCCGCAGTCTGCATCGCTGCAACCGTCAGCTACTGGTTATGAGTCCGAACCCTAGTATCGGGCCACTCGCCACTGCCGACTTGCTGCCAGTGTTCCAACGCAAAACAGTAGCTTGTCATTGTTTGGAGAGCGTCATGATGATGTATCGGACAGCGTTTCTCGGTCTGGCCCTGGCGGTGGTGATGCCCGCCTTCGCGCATGCCGATCCGCCCTGCGGCAGGGGGTGGCGCAAGGGGGAATACTGCGGCGGTCCCGTTTATGTGGCGCCGCCGCCGGTCTATTTGGCACCGCCGCCGGTAATTTATGCGCCGCCCCCACCGCCACCGCCGCCGCCCGTCTTCTATGCTCCACCACCGCCGCCGCCGGTTATCTACGCACCGCCACCGCCGGTTTACGTGGCACCGGGCCTCTCCATCGGCATCAACATTCCGCTTCATTAGAAGCGCGCCGCGCGTGATGGCGTGATGCTCACCTCCGACAGCCTCGGTCGGCGGTCGTCGCATCATATCCACAGGGGTTAGGTAAGGCGGAACTATGCGGTCACCGCAACCAATATTAAGGCCGTTCAGGCTCTCCGCCGGAACCCCATAGGGGCCGCAGCAAGGGCGGCAGTTTCCTCCGCGCGACGATAGACATCCACTTCGTCCCCGAAATAAAGAACCAGAGATTTCGTCAAGCGAGCAAACTCCTCGCGCTCACCTCAGGTAAGATGACCAAGTGCGGTCACATTTCTTGGGTCTGCCATATCGGCAAAATTTACCGCCGCGCTCAGCTTCTCGACATCCAGTCGCTGCAAGGTCAACCGCCCTTTTTTGACATGCCTCGAACGGACGACGACCCGCCCTCTTCGAAGGAACCCCACCAATACCGTGGATCCGGAGGAGTAGACAAGGCGAGCCGCGCACGAGTGAACTGATGGGGTGGATGCCCCCTTTTCACCGGCATCGTAAGGTGCGTGATCATCGCTGCGGTGGCGCGTTTAGGGAGGAGCCCATGTCAGACCTTCACGTCCTGGCAATCGCGCCGATTGTCCGTGTACGAAACGACCCCCGCAAGGGTTACAGTCATCTGAAATTCCCGCAACATGAAGGTGTTTTTCTCGATATAACGACCCGCTAACGTTGTGATGACGATCCCGATCGGCGTCGGGTCCACGTGGCGGGCGACGATAGGCGCGGGCCACGCAAGGCGCTGCATCGCCGGTCCGGAGTTTGGGGCGCGCAACAAGATGCTGAGCGGCAAGATGTTGAACGGCCTTTGGACGCTCGAGATCACCGACTCTCGCGGCCTGCGAGCGCACGGTTTGGTGCTACTTCGTAATGGTGCCGTGCTGGGCAATGGCGATGCCATCGATATCGCCGGTAGCTATGAGGAGCGCGAAGATTCGATTCTCACTACGCTGCACGTGGTGCTCCGCGGTAGGGGACCCGGCGGCGAGCCGATTGCGGAGCGAGTACACCTGCAGGCTCAGGGACAGGCGATCGGCGACGTGATCGCGGCATCCGCGATTTTTCTGGAGGACGGCGGACGGTGCGCGGACATTCGCTTGGAGTTGCGGGCAACGACTGACCAGCCACGTTTTGGCTTGTCAGCGGGTGCCCCCCCGATGGCCGAACGCCCACTGGGACCTGGCGCCGCTGACCCCTCCGCGTCCAATGACGTGCGCAGCCGCCCAAGGCGCGCGCGGATGTTCCTCCCATGAGTAGAGGCCAGCGCTACATGTCGGGATACAGGGACTCACACCTCTCGTCGCCAGAGACAAACGGGTTCGTCGATATTGATTGGTTACATTTCGGGCTCGGCGACCGCGGCATATTGCCGATGAAGACCGCATTCCCGCTTGTCCTTTTACTGGCATTGGCCGCCTGGATCATCGTTCTGGCGACGGCATTCTCGTTAGGCGGGATGATGGGCTGACGCGGTCTCTACTGGAGCAGTAGGAAAAGGAACGAACCCCCCATGAAATGGCTGTCCCTTGTGTTGGCGACCGCAGCCTGCGCCACCGGATTGGTCGCCGCGCGGCTATGGCGCAAATCGAGCGAGGTCCAGATCGATCCCGGCTGGCAGCCGCCAGGAACCGGTGGTCCGATAGAGCTCAATGGGGAAGCCGCGCAGGCGATCGGTTGGTCAGTCGCCACGATTCAGGCGTTCAATGCGGTAGCCGACCTGAATCGTAAGGCCGCCCTCTGGACGGCTGTCTCGGTTACCCTGAGCGCGCTCACTGCCTTTTACGCAGCAATGCCGCTATAGCCGTAATACAGGGATCCAGATTTCGGTGTGGCGACGCTGCTTTCTGCCCGCGACGGAGTTACGCGCCGACTGCCCACCCGGATCCATGGCCACCAGTTCCACAGACCGCTATCCGCCTCGTTTGGCAGCATGGCGCGAGCCCTGCGCGACGGCACGTGATCCACGCGCCCTCTGACCAGAACAGCGCTGCCCTCATCCGGGTGCTCTGTCCAGTTGACCTGACCTGGTCCCGGATTTTTCTGATCACGTTTATCTTGAGGTTCCGGCTCCTTTGTGCCGCTAGCCTTCGCTGGCATCCATTTTAGCCATCAGGATCACGCGATCGCCGCTCCCCGTCGTTCTACGGGCCTGGCCGCGCGCGCCCGTGCAATGACTGCATCAGGGCATGAATTGCGCGCAGCATGTGTTCGACGCGCATGGCATATGGTTCCGGCAGCCGGCGATGCGACAAAGCGACGACACGGGCGAGACAAGCCGGGTCGGGCTCGGCAGTAGGTTGCGGCTTGGCATCGAACCGGATCTCCGCGCGCAAGCCCGGTCTGTTGTCCGAGAGCGTGACGCGCGCGCCATGGAGATCCGCAATGGCGGCGACGAGGGCGAGGCCGAGGCCGGTTCCTGGCGTCGTGCGGCTCGCTTCCAGACGATAGAAGGGACGGAAGGCGGCTGCGCGCTCGGCGGTCGGAATCCCGGGGCCGTCGTCGCACACGCGCGCGACCGCGACGTCGTCGATACGTGCCGTTGTAACGCTGATCGTGGTGCCGGCTGGTGTGTGACGCAGAGCGTTCTCGACGAGGTTGGCGAACATCTGGGTCAGCAGGTCGCGGCTGCCACGCAGCGGCGTTGGGTTCATGCGCTGGCAGGCGAGGTGGTGGCCCTGTTCTTCCGCGACGGCGCGGTATGCCTGCGTCACGTCCTCTGCGACCTGTCCGAGATCGAGCGGGAGGAGCGGCGGGGGATCGGCGCGCGATTCCAGTCGCGCGATGCGCAGAAGGGCCGAGAATGTTTCAAGGATGGTATCTATGTCGGCGAGCGAGGCTCCCAGCGTCGCGCGCAACTGTTCTACCGAATCGCCCTGCAGCAGCGCGAGTTCCAGCCGCTGACGGTGGCGCGAGAGCGGCGTGCGCAGGTCGTGCGCGATATCGCTGGAGACCTGGCGCATGCCACCCATCAATGCCTCGATGCGATCGAGCATGGCGTTCAGGCTGGTGGCGAGGTGGTCGAACTCGTCATTGGTACCGCGCAGCGCGACGCGTTGGCCGAGATCACCTTCCACGATGCGTCGGCTGGCGCGGCTGATCGCCTCCACCCGGCCGAGCACGCTGAAGCTCATGACGCTGCCGCCGATCAGCGCGAGGACGAGCGTGCCGGCGACCACCCAGAGAAAGGCGTAGCCGATAGCGTGGCGCAGTTCGCGCAGGTTCGAGGCGTCGAGGCCGACAAGCAGGTAGCCGCCCTGGGGCGCCGCGAGGCCGCGCCCGCGCACGACGCTGCCATTGTGCAGAGTCCATTCCTGCGTGCCCATCCTCGGCGGCATGGCGGGCAAGTTGCCGGCCACCACGTGGCCCCGCGCATCCTGTAGCAGGTAGTAGGCGCCGGGACTGGCATCGCGGGCCTGTGTCGCGATTACCGCCTTGAGGCCGGCAAGCGTTCCACCGCCATCCGCCCGTTCCTCCGCAATCTCGGTGGCAATGGCGGAATCGATCTGCCCGGCGACATACCCGGTGGCGATCCAGTAGACGAGGCCGAACAACAGCGCAGCCGAAAGGCTGAACAGTGCTCCGTAGAGCAGGGTGAGCCGGAAGCTCGAGGTGCGGGCGAAACGGGGCACGGTGAGCAGGCCCGCGGCGCGCAGCTCGGCGAGAACCGGCCGCAGAAAGCGTTCGCTCGCGGCGCGCAGTCTAGCGGCCGCGGACATGCAGCCGATATCCGAGGCCCCGCACCGTCTCGATGGGGCCGGCGTCCGACTCTTGTCCGAGCTTGGTGCGCAGGCGGCTGATGTTGCTCTCGACGAGATTGGTGCGCGGAGTGAAGTGGAAGCCCCAGATCGACTCAAGCAGCATCGTGCGGGTCACGACCCGTCCGGCGTTGCGCATGAGGTATTCGAGGATGCGTAACTCACGTTCCTGCAGGTCGAGTGGCTCGCCCCTGCGGCGCGCGAGGTGGGTGAGCAGGTCGATCTCGATGTCGCCCACGCTCAGCACAGTCTCGGGTGGCACCTGGCGCTGCGCGCGACGGCCGAGCGCCTCGACGCGAGCGGCAAGTTCGGCGAGCGCGAAGGGCTTGACCAGGTAGTCATCGCCGCCCGCCTGCAGGCCCGCGACGCGGTCATTCACCTCACCGAGCGCGGTGAGAAAAAGGGCGGGGGTCGTGGTGCCTCCGGCGCGTAGCATGCGCACGAGGGCGAGCCCATCGAGGTGCGGCAGCATGCGGTCCACGACGAGCAGGTCCCAGTCCTCGCAGGAGGCGAGCAACAGCGCCTCCCGCCCGTCGGTCGCGACACGCAGGCTGTGGCCCTCGCGCGTCAAGCCTTGAAGCGCGTAGTCGGCCGTCTCCCTGTCATCCTCGACCAACAAAATCCGCATGTGCTTCCTGCCGCCTGAGGAGGGATGACGTGGTATGGCCCGGCGATCAAGTGCGACGGCGAGCCGGTTTGGGATGGTTGGGTATTGTTCACGCGGGTGCGAGAGGCTCCCAACCTTACAGGATTATGCAGCGTCTCATGAGCACAATTGATGAAGCCGGGACGGCGGCCACCGTGCCCGGCTCCGCCCCGCCAAGCCGCTCCGCGGGGTCGCGGCTCCCATGCTGACGTCATGGAATGAGCGCCTATTCCTGTTGGTGAACGCTTCCGCGCACCCCGATGCGGCACTCGTTCTGGTGGCCACGTTCGCCGCGGCGTGGGTGATCTATTTTGCCATGGCGCTGGTGGCGGGTCTCTGGATCTGGGGAAGGCCGCATCTGCGCGGACGGTTGCTCGCGACCGTGGGCGGCGTCAGCCTGGCGCTGGGCATCAATCAAATACTCGGCATGCTGTGGTACGAGCCGCGCCCCTTCGCGATAGGGCTCGGGCATGCGCTGATCTCGCATGCCGCCGATAATTCGTTTCCGAGCGACCACGGCACCTTCCTCTGGAGTTTGGGCTTCAGTCTGATCGTGGCGGTAGCGGCGGACGGCTGGGGGCTCGCCGTGCTGGTCGCAGGGCTGCTGGTGGCCTGGGCGCGCGTGTATCTCGGCGTGCATTATCCGCTGGACATGGCCACCTCGCTGCTCGTCTCCGTGGTCGGAGGGACGCTGTCGCTGGCGCTGGTGCCGATGGCGGAGCGTTTGGTTCTGCCGCCGGCGGAAGCGCTCTATCTACGCATGTTGGAACTGCTGCACCTGCCGCGCCGGGTGTTTCCCCGCGAGCAACGCGCACGCGACACCATGCCGTTCTGGCACGCATGACGCTGCTTTCTCCCGCTGCGATGCAGGCGGTTTCGACTTATGGCTATGGCGCGGTCGCGCTGGCCGTGGGGATCGAGAGCATCGGCATTCCCTTTCCCGGGGAAACGATACTGCTCGCCGCCGCAATCTATGCCGGCACCACACATCATCTCAGCATCGGGCTCGTGGTCGCGGCGGCGGCGTTTGGAGCGATTCTCGGCGATAATATCGGCTTCTGGGCGGGCCGCGAGTTCGGCTTCAGGCTGTTGATACGCTACGGCGACAGGATCCGCATGACGCCGGCGCGCATCAAGCTCGGGCAGTACCTGTTCGAGCGCTACGGCGCGGAAGTGGTGTTCTTCGGTCGCTTCGTGGCGTTGCTGCGGGCGCTGGCGGCGTTCCTTGCCGGGGCGAACGAGATGACCTGGACGCGCTTCCTGTTCTTCAACGCTGCTGGCGGCATCGCCTGGGCGTCGCTCTACGGGTTCGGGGCCTATGCGCTGGGAGAGGAGATTTTTCGCCTGAAGGGACCGCTGGGATTTGGAATCGGCCTTGTCGCCGGCATTGTGGTGATCGTCGGGCTACTATTGGTGTACCGAAACGAAAAACGCCTGACTGCAGAGGCCGAGAAGATGTCTCCCGGGCCAGTCCATGCCAGGCCGTGGCGCCGGCGTCCGCCGGGATGAGGACGTCGGGCAGCGGTTCGTGGCGCTGCTCAACCTCGCGTATTTCGGGGTGGAGTTCGCGGTCGGCGTGGCGCCGGAGCCGCTGGCGCTGTCGCTGACGGGGCTCGGGGCGCTCGCGGTCAACCTCGCCTGCGCGCTGATGCTGGCGCGCTACCGCCACCACGCAGGCAGCCTGACGCGGGCGGCGTTCCTCTCGGCGCGCAACGATGTGCTGGCCAACGTGGCGATCATCGGCGCCGGGGCGGTGACGGCGCTGCTGTGGCGGACGGCGTGGCCCGACGTTGTCGTGGGTCTCGGGATCGGGCTGCTCAACGCCGACGCGGCGCGCGAGGCGTGGGGCGCCGCACGCGCCGTGCATCGGGAAGAAACCTGAGTTGGTAACGACCGCAATTCAACGGTCTCCGAACGAGGGTGACCGGGCCTTTCCTGCTGATGGTCTACGGCGACATTTATGGTTCCGAATGCCCGAGGAAGTACCCGTGCTTCTTGACGGCCTCCGTCACCAAATCGGAACTTTCTGGCCGCGCCGTAGCGGGGAGCGCCCCGTTGCCGTCAAGGATCCAAGGATCAATTTCTGCCGGGAGATTCGAGCCTGTCTTATCCGCTGTAAGGGCAAAGATGCCCAAAGCACTCCCGGATACGAAGAGGTAGAGTTGCATGCTCAACGCTCACTCGCCACGCGAAACCGTAGGTCCTTCCGATCCCGTCAGGCGCCGTGCTTCGATCGCCCTTTGCCTCTGGCACTCAATCGAGCGTTCGTAGCGGACTTCGCCGCGGCGCGCGGCTTCCTGCCCAGCCCGATGCTTTTGGCGAGGGCCGAGCGTCGCTCAGCGTAGTTCGGTGCCACCATCGGGTAGGATGCGTCGAGGCCCCAGCGTTCCCGATATTGCTCGGGCGTGAGGTTGTATGACGTCTGCAGATGCCGCTTGAGCATCTTCAGCTTCTTCCCGTCCTCGAGGCAGATGATGTAATCGGGGAAGACTGACCTCCTAGGTGATACGGCTGGCTCTGGCTTCGGCAATTGCCCTGCGACGGTGCCGACGTTCAACAGCGTGCGGTAGATTTCTTGGATCAGACCAGGCAGCGCTTCGGCAGCGACGTTGTTATGCGCAACATGCGCGGCGACGATCTGGGCCGTGAGGCCTAGGAGATCAGGGTTTGTGGCGGACTCGGGCATGATCTAAATCTCTCTCGACATTTTTGTTCAGCGCGACGCGTGGTGTTCCTCTTAGCCGATTCAAATGATAACACAAACCGCAGCAATTGCTTGTCCCAAATATAATTTCTCACTGCACCGAAACCAACCGCCGCCGATGGCGGACTGTCCCGGCCTGCCGACCATTGGCTCGCGCCAGGGTCGAGTCGACCCCGCTGCCGGCCTCATGGAACAGCCCGGCATGGGTGAGGTCCGTCGCGGGGGCAGGCGCCTGCAGCGCCGGCCCATAGAGATCGTAAGCATAGGCCGGCGCGCCGCTGCTGCTGAACACCCGCCGCACCGTGCCACGGGATCGCGCGCGTAGCATTGCGCCGCCGCCGGCGACCCAGGAAGGTACTTGCCTTCCGCCAGATACGTTCTGGCCACCGTCCCACCGAGTTTGAGCGCCTGGCATCTTGCCTGCCCGCCCCAGGAATAGTCCATTGTGCTGATGCAGCCGCCCGCGGTGTTGGTGATCACGATCCGCCGCCCCGGCCCGTCATTGGTGAAGCTCAGCTCATCTTTCCCGTGCCATCAGTGGGCCGCTGCCGGTTTGATGGACACCGAAGATTTTTTTCCCCCTTGATCGGAGAGGCCAATGCAGTGCCGTGTCCGGCGTCAGGTCCGATGAGACGGGCTGGGATGGTTGAGGAGGGTAGGATTTCTGGCTCATCGCAACCGTCAAAGAGTGCAGATGAGCCAGAAATCCCTCCCCTCCGGCGCACGGGTCGAGCCCACCCCGGCGACACCGCCCGTCGAGCAAGCGGTGCGTGACATCCGTTTACCAGCGGCAATCGTCTCTTGGCCAAGGATAAGACCCGCATCGTGCGGGAAGATCTGCAGAGCGAGGACAGCATCGGCGCGGACGAGGCCGCGTGAGCCGCGATCTTCGCGGAACTGCGCCGCAGTGCCGTGGAGGCGGCGATCGCGCGCTTCCCGGATCGCCCGGACGTGCAGCGAGACCAGCGCTCCGGCGATGTCGCGGATCTGCGCACCCATTGGCACCGCCACCACGCCGGCCGTGACGGCGCCATCGGCCGCTGGCGCCACGCGCTCACGCGGGCGCAGGCGGAACAGGTGCGGACCACGCTGGCCGATGCGCCGCAACTGTTCCATCCCCGCCCCCTTCCGGCCCGCGCGCGTAGGGGCTAGCCTCGTTCCTAGACTCCGGTGGCCCGCAAGGGCTGAAACGGGAACGCGGAACGGCGGGCCGCCTGGCCAGCCGAGACCGCGGCTGCCCCCGCAACTGTGAGCAGCGGGTTCCCTGCCATCGCGCCATTGCCGTTCGCGGCGAGAAGGCGGCG
>JAJZUI010000166.1 GCA_021847175.1 Pseudomonadota bacterium | reverse complement strand
TTCGACCGCGCGGCGACCGGCTCCACGCGCCCTGCGCTGCGCCGCTACGCGCTGCGCCAGCGCACCTACACGCTGGCGCATGTCGCGGCCGCGGCGGCGGCGGCGGGCCACCGGGACAGCGCCCGCCTTTACGCGCGCGAGGCACGGCTCGCGCGCCTGCTTACCCTGCTGGGCCGCCTCTGATGCGCCCGCCGCTGCAGCCTTGGGCCGTCCGACCGGAAACCGCGCGCGGGCGCCTGCACGAGGAGTCGGAAAGCCGAACCCGCTCCCCCTGGCAGCGCGACCGCGACCGCATCGTCCACAGCTCCGCCTTCCGCAAGCTGCAGTACAAGACCCAGGTTTTCGTCAACCACGAGGGCGACTTCTACCGCACCCGCCTCACCCACAGCCTGGAGGTGGCGCAGGTTGCCCGCTCGCTGGCCCGCGCCCTCGGCCTCGACGAGGACCTCACGGAAACGCTGGCGCTCGCCCACGACCTCGGCCACCCGCCCTTTGGCCACGCCGGCGAGGAGGCGCTCGCCGGCATGATGGCGCCGCACGGCGGCTTCGACCACAACGCGCAGTCGTTGCGTATCGTCACCTTGCTGGAGAGCCGATACGCCGGCTGGGACGGCCTCAACCTCACCTGGGAGACGCTGGAGGGGCTCGCCAAGCACAACGGCCCGCTGCGCGATCCGCCGCCCTACGTCGCGGAGTACGACCGCCGCCACAAGCTCGAGCTCAACACCTACGCCTCCGCCGAGGCGCAGGTCGCCTCGCTCGCCGACGACATCGCCTACACCAGCCACGACATCGACGACGGGCTGCGCGCGCGCCTCTTCGCGATCGAGGATCTCGCACACCTGCCGGTGGTCGGACCCGCGCTCGCCGAGGCACGTCTCGCCAGCCTCGACATGCCGCCGCCGCGCCTGCGCCACGAGACCATCCGGCGCGTCGTCAACGCCATGGTCGAGGACGTGCTGGCGGAAACCACGGCGAGACTCACGAAGCTGGCGCCCAGGGATTCAGATTCCATCCGCCGCGCCAGGCGCCCCGTCGTCGCCTTCGGCCCCGCGATGGCCGAGGCGCGCGCCGCCATCCGCGACTTCCTGTTCAGCCGCATGTACCGCCACTGGCGCGTCGTGCGCATGACGACCAAGGCCAAGCGCCTCACCGCGGAGCTCTTCTCCCTGCTCTCCGGCGACCCGCGCATGTTGCCCGACGACTGGCGCGCCCGCGCCGGCGAGCCCGGCGGCACCGACCGCGCCGCACTCGCCGTCTGCGACTACGTCGCCGGCATGACGGATCGCTTCGCCGCCGACGAACACCGTCGGCTCACGGACCTCTCCGTCCGCAGCTAGATGTCGCTACCAGTGAAATCGTCCCTTCTGATGCGGCCGATGGGGGCCGTCCGCCGAGCGTGGCGTGAGGTCGGCGGTGGTTGAAGGCGTTGATCCGGGGCGGCAGGCGCGCGACGCGGGCCGACTTTCCGGCGGGACGCCGGCGCCAACGATACAAAAATCGACACCCCAATAAGGCGTGACCCAGATCGCGAATGGTATTGAGGCCATTCGTCATGCGACCCGCCGAGGCGGAAGCCACCGAACCATGGAATGGACCGATCGCCAGGCTGCGGTATACGCCGGGCTTCGACGGTCTGCGTGCCGTGTCCGTGCTGGCCGTCGTGTTTGTCCACTCCTGGCCGCAATTCCCCGGCTATCCGGTTCGTGTCGACACGTTCTTTGTGCTGAGCGGCTTCCTGATCACCTGGAAATTCCTCGAGGAATGGTCGGCCAGCGGCCGCATCAATGTCCGGAATTTCTACATCCGGCGGTTCCTGCGCCTCGCTCCCGCGTTGTGGGCCATGCTGGCTGGCACGTTCCTGGTGTTCGCCGCGTCGGGGATGTCGGCCGCGTTGAGCGGGAACCTCCAGGCCGACGCGCTCGGCGCCGTCTTCTATGTCTCGAACTGGACCCAGGCGCTGGGGTTGCGCACCAGCGTCCTGTATGGCCAGACATGGTCGCTCTCGCTCGAGGAGCAGTTCTACGTCGCATGGGCGGCTGCCCTGCCGTTCTGCCTGCGGCGATGGGGTATCGGGCGAACGCGATCCGTCACGCTCGCCGCCATCCTGGTGCTCGGCCTCTATCGTACGTCCCTGGTCCTGTGGGGCGCCAGCGCGGCGCGCGTCTATTTTGGCTTCGATACGCATGTGGATGCCTGCCTGGCGGGTTGCCTGCTCGCCCTCTGTCTCGCGCAGCCGCGCGTGCCCGAGCAGGCGCGGGCGTGGTTTGCCCGATTGCGCTACGCGCCGGAGGCGGCCGTCCTTGGCCTCGTGGCGGTGTCGGCCCTGGCGACCATCAGGAAGCCGCAGGACGTGGCAATGTTCGTGCCGGTCGATTACCTGCTCTCGGCCGTCATCATCGCGAGCATCTTTCTCGAAGTGGGTCTGGTGCGGAAGATCCTGCAATGGCCGATCCTGGTGCGCATCGGCACGATCTCCTATGGCATCTACCTCTGGCATTACCCGCTCATGATGGGCATCCGGTACGCGCCGCGCTTTCTGCCGCCGTCGCAGCGCAGCGCGCTCCTGCTCGGTCTGTGTGGCGGCATCGCCATGGCCTCGGTCTCATACCGGCTTATCGAGCGCCCCTGCCTCAGGCTCAGATCGCGCTTCCCGGGCGCCCGGGTCCGGGCGCGCCCGCCGCGGGAATGTCTCGACAATCCGATCCCGCTCCCCGCCTCCGAGTCCTGACGCGCGACCGGTTCACGCGCGCAGCAGATCCGCCGCCTTCTCGGCGATCATGATCACCGCCGCGTTGGTGTTGCCGGAAACCACCGTCGGCATCACCGAGGCGTCCGCCACACGCAGCCGCTCGATTCCATGCACCCGCAACTGCGGATCGACCACGGAGGTCGGGTGGTGCCCCATCATGCAGGTGCTGGTTGGATGGAAGGTGGTACCGGACGTCTTCTGCACGTGCTCCAGCAGCGCCTCGTCACTGTCCGCCCCCGCCTTGGGCATGTACGGCCCCTCGACGAAGCGGGCCATCGCCGGCTGCTCCAGAACCCGCCGCGCCACCCGCATGCCCGCGACGATCGTCTCGCGGTCGTTATGGGTCGCCAGGTAGTTCGGCTGGATGGCCGGGGCCACCATCGGGTCGCGCGCCTTGATCCGCAGCCAGCCGCGACTCTCTGGCCGGCACGGAATGGCGATCAGCGTGCAGCCGGGGAACTCGTGCATCGCCCCGCCCGACTTGTCGGCGCTACCGGCGAGGAACTGGTACTCGATATCGGGCGAGGCCAGTTCCGGTCGCGTCCTGATGAACATGCCGATCGGCGCCGCCCCCGTCATCAGCGCGCCGCTGCCCGCGAGGAGATAGCGCATCCCCTCCATCCCCTTGCGCCACAGCGAATGCGAGACCTCGTTCAGCGTCACCACGCCCTTCAGCTTCGTGATGGTGCGAGCGCCGAGATGGTCCTGCAGGTTCTCGCCCACGCCCGGCAGCTCGTGCGCCACCTCGATGCCGAGCCCGGAAAGCAGCTCCCCCGGCCCGATTCCCGAGAGCTGGAGCAACTGCGGCGAGGCAATCGACCCGCCCGCCAGGATCACCTCGCGCGCCGCCGCCACCTCGCGCGCCACGCCGTTCTGCGTGAACGCGACCCCCGTCGCGCGTCTGCCATCCAGCATCACCCGCTGCGCCAGCGCGTGCGTCTCCACGCGCAGATTTTTCCGCGCCATCGCCGGGTGCAGATAACCCACCGCCGCACTGCACCGCCTGCGGCCACGGACGGTGACCTGCAGCGTGCCGACACCCTCCTGCACCGCGCCGTTGAAATCCGCGTTGAACGCGATCCCCGCCTGCTGCGCCGCCGCGATCAGCGCGTCGTGCAGCACGTGCGGCGAGCGCAGGTCGGAAACCGCGAGCGGGCCCCCTTTGCCGTGGAACTCGTCCGCGCCCCGCTCCTGGTCCTCGGCGCGCCGGAAATACGGCAGCACGTCCGCATACGACCACCCCTCGCACCCCATCTGCCGCCATAAGTCGAAGTCCTCGCGCTGGCCGCGGATGTAGATCAGCCCGTTTATGGCGGACGAACCGCCCAGCACCTTGCCGCGCGGCCACGGGATGCGCCGTCCCCCCATCCCCGGCACCGGCTCGGTCTCGAACTGCCAGGTGATCCTGGGGTTGTAGATGTTGCGGTAGAACCCCGCGGGGATGTGGATCCACGGGTCGCGGTCCGGCCCACCCGCCTCCAGCAGCACGACGCGGGTCTTCCCATCGGCCGAGAGTCGGTTGGCCAGCACGCAGCCGGCCGACCCGGCGCCGACGATGACGAAATCCGCCTCGATCCGGTCCATGAACGGTTCCCCTTTGACCGCACTATCGCGGCGGCATCGTCCGGGCGCAAACCAGCGCTGCTTTGATGCGGCGCGGCATTTGGGCTAGCGGAGCGAGCATGTCCGACCTCTACGCACAAACCCGCGAGCGCGTGCTCGCCGCGCTCACCGATGCCTTCCCCGACCTGCCCGAGGAGGTGCTCGCCCGCGTCGAGGTGGTGCCGCCGCGCGAGGAGGGCAGGGGCGAGATGGCGAGCAACGCCGCGATGGTCTCCGCCCGCGCCGCCGGCCGCAAACCGGCCGAGATCGCTGCCGAACTCGCGCGCCGCCTGGCGGGCACGCCGCCCATCGCTGCGGCGGAGATCGCCGGCCCCGGCTTCCTCAACCTCACGCTGGACGCGGATGCCTGGCGTGGCGTCGTGCCGGCGGTGCTGGCCGAGGGCGAGTCCTACGGCGACAGCGACATCGGCGGTGGCATCGCGGTCAACGTGGAATACGTCTCCGCCAACCCCACCGGCCCGCTGCATGTCGGCCATTGCCGCGGTGCCGTGGTCGGCGACGCGCTGGCCAGCCTCATGGAAAAGGCCGGCTACAACGTCACCCGCGAGTTCTACGTCAACGACGCCGGCAACCAGGTCACGGCACTCGCCTGGGCCGCCTACTGGCGCTACCTCGAGGCGCTCGGCACGGAACTCACCCAGGACGAGTTTGCCGCCCGCATCCCCGGCGGCCTGCAATACGGCGGCGACTACCTGCGCGACGTTGGCCGCGCACTGGCCGAGGCTCACGGCGACGCGTTCGCCCCCGGTGCGATGCCCGCGGATCCCGAGTTCTGGCTCGACGCCGTGCGCGACTTCGCCATCGCCTTCCTGCTGGAGACGATCAAGGAGGATCTCGCCCGCCTCGGCATCCGCCACGACGTGTTCAGATCCGAACGCGCGCTGGTCGAGAGCGGCGCCGCCGACCGGGTCATCGCGGCGCTGCGCGAGCGCGACCTGATCTACGAGGGCGTGCTGGAGCCGCCCAAGGGCAAGCTGCCGGAGGACTGGGAACCGCGGGAGCAGACCCTGTTCCGAGCCACGCTCTTCGGCGACGACGTCGACCGGCCGCTACGCAAATCGGATGGCACAGCCACGTATTTCGCCAACGACATCGCCTACCACGCGGAGAAGATCGCGCTCGGCGCGGAAATCCTCATCGATGTGCTCGGCGCCGACCACGGCGGCTACCTGCCGCGCATGCGGGCCGCGGTCGCGGCGCTGGGCGGCGCCAGCTTCGAGGTGGCGCTCTGCCAGATCGTGCATTTCCAGAAGGGCGGCGAGCAGGTGCGCATGAGCAAGCGCGCCGGCACCTTCGTCACGGTTGCCGACCTGCTCGAGGAGGTCGACGCGGACGCGATCCGTTTCACCATGCTGATGCGCAAGAACGACGCGCAGATGACCTTCGACCTCGACCTCGCTGTTTCGCAGACGCGCGAGAATCCGGTCTTCTACGTGCAGTATGCGCATGCCCGCGCCCGCTCGGTGCTGCGAGCCGCCGACGAGCGCGGCATCGTGCCAGCGGATGACCTCGAAACCTTGCGGACCCTCGCCGATCCCGCGGAAATGGCGGTTTTGCGCCGCATCGCGCTCTGGCCACGCTTGGTGGAGGGCGCCGCCCAGGCCCGCGAACCCCACCGAATCGCGTTTTTCCTCTATGATTTAGCAAGTGACTTTCATATGCTGTGGAACCGAGGGCGTGACGATGCTGCGCTGCGCTTCCTGATCGAGGACCGCCCCGCCGAGACCGCGGCCCGCGTGGCCCTGGTCGCCGCGGTGGCCACGGTCCTGCGGTCGGGCATGCAGGTGCTGGGCGTCACCCCCGTCGAGGAGATGCGTTAGCGGCGCCGCCTTCCACCCGGTCTCCGGGGGGCGCGCCCCGGAGTGGAACGAGATGCGCCAGACCGGCCAGGCCTACGACGACCAGGGCTATGACGACGGCTTCGCGATCCCGCGGCCAAGTGGGAATTTCCGCGTCCCCCGGCACCGCCCGGGCATGGACCGCACGACGCGCAGCATGATCGTCGTGGCCGCCGGCATCGCGCTGCTGATCGTCGCCGCCGTAGCCGTTCAGGCAATGCTGCGCCCGCACGGTTTGCCCGTCGTCGCCGCCCAGAGCGCCCCATGGCGGGAGAAGCCCCTCAACCCCGGCGGGATGCAGGTCGAGGGCACGGGCAACGCCATCTTCAACGGCACCAGGCCCGTCACCCAGGATCAGGTGATGCCGGGCCCGGAGACGCCCGACCTCGCGGCGCTCGCGCATGACGCGCACCCGACCGCCACGCCCGCCACGCCCGCCACGTCCGCGACCCCCGGGACGCCCGCGTCCCCCGCTCCGGCCGCCCCGCCGCAGGCTCAGGCGCAGGCCCAGGGCCCAAGCAAGCCGCTGACGCCGCGGGGCGTCGAGGCCGTGGCCGCGATGCCGCTGCCGCCGCAACTCGCGCCCGCGCCGCTGACCGCGCCCGCGCCGCAGGCCACCGCGGCGGTACAGGCAGCCGGCACCGCGCAAGTCGCCACTGCGGCGCCGCCAGCCGTGGTCCCGCAGCCTGCCACCGCGGTCCAGGCCAGCGCGCTTCCGCAGGTGACTTCGGTTCCTCAAGCTGCGGCGACCGCGCCATACAGCCCGGCTACGTCGGCCGCCACCGTGCCCGCGGCCGCGCTGCCGGTTCCGCCGACGCCGGTCGCTCCGCCACGAATCGCCGCCGCCGCGCCGCCCCAGGCCGCAAGCAGCGTGATGCCGCCGGCGGTCACGGCCGCGGCCACGCAACCAGCCTCCGCGCAAGCCGCTTCCACCCAAGCCGCCTTGGCTCAGGCCGCCGCCGGCACCGCCGTGGTGCAACTCGCCGCCCTACCGACCGAGGCCGGGGCGCTCGCGGAGTGGCAGATCCTCTCGCGCCGGATGCCCGCGCTGCTCGGCGGACGCTCGCCCATGGTGATCAAGGCCCTGGTCAATGGCCACACCTGGTGGCGGCTGCGCACCGGCGGGTTCGCCTCGCTCGGCGCGGCCCGCGATTTCTGCTCCCGGATCAAGGCCCAGGGTGGCGCCTGCGCGGCCGAAAGCTCATAGGACGCCCCCATCTCGACGCTTCAAACCCGCGCGGCGATCGTGGGCGTCGCCGCCACTGCCCTCACGCCGGCGGAGCGCGACCTGTTTTCGGCATTGCCGCCGGCGGGCGTGATCCTCTTCGCCCGCAACATCGCCGACCCGCCGCAACTCGCCGCCCTCATCGCCGACATTCGCGCCTGCGCCCCCGGCGTGCTGCTGATGGTCGATCAGGAGGGCGGGCGCGTCGCCCGCCTGCGCCCGCCGCACTGGCCCGCCCGCCCGGCCGCCGCGACCCTGGCGACGGCGGAAGCGGCGAGGGCAGGGGGCCACGCCATCGGCCGGGACGCTGCCGCGGCGGGTTTCGATATCGTTGCCGCCCCGGTGCTGGACCGCGCGCTGCCCGGCGCGAGTTCCGTCGTCGGCGACCGCGCCTTTCCCGGCGACGCGCACGCCGTCGCCCGCCTCGGCCGTGCCTTTGCCGAGGGGCTGATGGCGGCTGGAGTCCTCCCGGTGGGCAAGCACGTCCCCGGCCACGGCCGCGCCCGGGTGGACAGCCACGAGGCGCTGCCGGCGGTCGATGGAATCGACGAGGACGACCTTTTGCCCTTTGCCGCCAACGCCGACCTGCCCTGGATGATGACGGCCCACGTGCTGTTCACCGCCTGGGACCGCGCCCGCCCGGCCACGCTCTCGCCCGTGATCCTGCGCGAGGTCGTGCGCGGCCGCATCGGCTTCGACGGCCTTCTGGTCTCGGACGACCTCGCCATGGGTGCGCTGGCGGATCCAGGAGTGGGGGGCTCGCCGGTGGACCGCGCGCTTGCCTGCCTCGAGGCCGGTTGCGACCTCGCCATGTGGTGCCCCGGCGATGCCGCCACCGCGGACGTGCTGCGCGCCGTCCCGCCGCTCACGCCCCAGGCCATGTCCCGCCTGGCCCGCGGCCGGGAACGCGTCGCCGGGGTCTCGCGCCGGCAGGCCATTTGAGGCTAGACCCGGGTCGCCCTCGCCTGTAACCGCCGGGGCAAACCCCGGAGCCGACTTGCCCAGTTCCTATATCGACATCATCCTCTCCCTGCTGGCCGCGGTGCTGGCGATCACCCTGCACGAGGCCGCGCACGGCTACGCTGCCCTCGCGCTCGGCGACGACACCGCCCGCCGCGCCGGGCGGCTGTCGCTCAACCCGCTGGTGCACGTGGACCGGGTCGGCACCATCCTGCTGCCTGGCCTGCTGCTCATCGCCCAGCTCCTCACGATCCACCGGGTCGCCTTCATGTTCGGCTGGGCGAAGCCGGTGCCGGTTGGCGCCTGGCGCTTCGCCAATCCCCGGCGCGGCATGATGTGGGTCGCCATGGCGGGGCCGGGAATGAACTTCCTCCTCGCCTGGCTCGGCGGCCTCGCCTTCCACCTGCTACCGGTGCTGCCCGCCGTGCTCGGCCCGGCCGCGCAGAATTTCCTTATCTCCTTCATCCTCTTCAATCTCGTCCTCGGCCTGTTCAACCTGATCCCGATCCCGCCGCTCGACGGCGGCCGCATCGCGGTGGGACTGCTGCCGGAAAACGCGGCGCGGGTCTGGGCGCGCACGGAGCGCTACGGCATCCTTGTCGTGCTGCTTCTCGTCTTCCTGCTGCCGGAGGCGGCGCGCGAGATGGGCCTCGCCTTCGACCCGGTGGGCGCGGCACTGGACCACGTACTGCCCGCGGCGCTGCGCGTCGTGCTGATCCTCTCTGGCAACCACCCGTGAGCGGGGCGCCGACACTCT
>JAJZUI010000165.1 GCA_021847175.1 Pseudomonadota bacterium | reverse complement strand
ATCTGCCTCGCCGAGAACGACCGGCGCTTTGCCGGCTACGACCGGCGGCTGCTGCGCCCGACGACCACGCCCACGCTGGCGCGCCTGATGCTGCCCTTGCTGCGCTGGGTTAAGAAATAGGAACCGGCGGACCACGAAACCTTTGCCTCGCTGCGTGCGAAGATGGATGGGGCGGCCGCGCATGATGCGGCGGGCAGGCCCCTGACCGTGGAACCCGACGCGCCCATGCGCCTGCTGCCCCGACGCCCTCCGCCGCCCGCCGACGGGTCCCTGCGGCGGCCGCCGCGCGACACGCGCGTGGATATCATCCGCGGCTACCTGCAGCTCACCATCGTGGCGAGCCACGTCGCCGGCTTCGCCTCGCGCTGGCTGATCCACGGCGCGTGGGGGTATTCCGACAGTTCCGAGCAGTTCGTGCTGCTCTCGGGGCTGATGCTGGGCAGCGTCTTCACGCTCAAGCGCCACACCCGGGGGCTCGGCGCCGCGGTGCGCGACATGGTGGGGCGCGGCGCGCGGTTGTGGCGCAGCCGGCTCGTGACGCTGCTGGTCTTCGGTGCCGTGGTGATCGCGTGGAACTTCACCGGCGAGCCAAGCCAGGTGCGGATCTACGGCTTCCCCTACCTCTTGCAGGCGCCGTTGCGCGCGGCGGCACTGGCGGCGGCGCTGCTGTTCAATCCCGCCTATGTCGACGTGCTCGACGTCTTCATCTTGTGCATGCTGGCGCTGCCGCTGTTCCTGCTCGCGGTGGAGCGGGTCGGCGCATGGGCGCTCGCGTTGCCCATCGGCCTGTGGGGCGCGGTGCAGATCTGGCACCTGCCGCCGCCGGACATGGCACCGGGCGCCGCGACGGCGTTCAACGTGCTCGCCTGGCAGCTGCCGTTCATGCTCGGCGCCTATGCCGGGCGGCGCAAGCTGCTCACCGGCCGCGCCCTGCCGGAGGGGCGGTGGCTCACCTGGCTCGCCGGCATTGTTGTCGCCGCCGGCTTCGCGGCCCGGCTGGCGCAGCACCTGCGCCTGCCGCTCGGCGCCGCGCTGCCGGTCACGACCTTCACCGAGAAGCTCGACCTGTGGCCGGTGGGCCTGGCGCACGCGCTGGCGCTCGCGATCCTGGTGTCGCGCCTGGTGCCGGCCGAGGCGACGTGGATGCATCGCTGGCCCTCGACGGTGCTGGGCTCGATCGGGCGGCACAGCCTGCAGGTCTACTGCGCCGGGATCTTCTTCTCCTTCCTCATCCAGCAGTTGCTGACGATGGCCGGCGCAGCGCACGCCTGGCTGGAGGCGCCGCTGACGGCGCTCGCCTTCCTCGTGCTCGGCGCCTATGCGCGCTGGCGGGACGGCTGGCGCCCGCGCATGGCGCTTCCCGCGCTGTCGCCCAGGGTCGAGGGCGGGGTCGAGGGCGGGGCGCCATAGAAGCCGGTACCGCGATCAGGATGCGGCGCCCCAGGGCTGCTCGCTCTGGTCCCAGCCCTCCGGCATCGGCGCGATCGGGCGGTCGGGCCAGGCAAGTTCGTGGCGGGAGCGCCACTCCGGCTTGACGTAGTTTACGATCAGCGAGCGGCGCACGCCCTCGAAATGCCGGCGCTCGACGCCGTGCCACGTGTCGGCACCGGGAATGAAGATCAGGCCGCGGTTGAAGCCGCCCGGCGCACTGCCGAGATGCCGGCCCGAGGCATCATAGAGATCGGTGCCCCAGGATGCGGCGTCCTCCCGGTCGATGAGGTAGATGAGCATGGTGAACAGCTTGGCACCGATATCGGTGTGCGGCTCCAGCCAGAAACCGTCCGTGTCCTGGCAGTCCTCGATGCGCACGTAGCTGCCGATGAGGTCAGCGCCGGTGCGCTCACACAGCGCCGCGGCCACGCCCTCGGACTGCATTGCCGCCGCGATCGCGGCACAGACCGGATGCCTTGCGAGCAATTCGCCAGCATAGAAGCGCCGCGCCGCATTGTGGGTCTCGCGCTTGCCCAGCGTGTCGCCGATCGCCTGGGGCGCGAAAGGCAGCGCGAGCACCGCGCGCGCGACGTCTTCCGGCAGCACGTGCTGGAGCAGGAAATGGCGGAACGGGGTGCGCGGCTCCTCGGCGCGGTCGAGCGCCGCGAGCAGTGAGGCGGCAACCGCGGCGGCGCTCATGCGGCACTCGCGTGCGGCAGAAGGAAGCGGCGGATCTTCTTGAAGCGCGTGGAGACCAGGTGGCGCTTTGCCTCCGCATCGCGCAGCGCGGCGTCTCGGCAGTAATTCACCATGATGTAGCGGCGCGGGCCGACGAACGGCTTGTGGCCGTGCCAGGAATTCGCCTGCACGCGGAAGCAGACCAGCGTGCCGAAATCCGGCGTCACCTCGGCGGCATAATCCTCGAGGTTATCGCCGGAGTTGAGAATGCGCAGCCGCCCGCCGCCGGGCATCCAGTTTTCGTTAAGGTAGAGCAACATCGTCGCGACCTTGAACGTGGCATCCGGGTGGATGCGACCGTCATGCGCCTGGCAGCGGCTGCGGATGGTCGTGAGCGTCGGGTGGCCCGCGAGATCGAGGCCGAGCTTCTCGGCGACCGCGTCGCGCATCGTGTCGCTTTCGAGCTCGCCAATGATCTGCGCCACGATCGGGCCGGGCGGCGAGGATTCAGGGAGGAACAGCCCGCCCACGTCAAGCCGCGGGAAGTCGCGCGCCACGTCGTTGCGCAGCACCGAGGGCAGGAATCGCGGAACGACGAGATGCGAATAGGGCACCGTGTTCAGCGGCGTGTCGCGATAGGCCTGCAGGTCGATGAGCATGATCCACCCCGGATTAGCGCAACCTAATTTGCCCGCGCCTCCGGGCGGGGCGCGTTGATCCACATCAAATCTTACAGCGTGCGTCCTTCAGCGTTCACGACGGCGGCCGCACGCCGCACCATGGAGGCGCAGGCGTTGCGGGAATGGATGGCGGAGGCGCAAGCCGGTGATGCCGCTGCATACCGCCGTCTCCTCGCCGCGGTGCTGGCGCGAGGCGAGGAGGACGACAAGTCTTTGATGACGTCGATGAAACCTCCGACGCGCTGGTAACGAAGACGGAAGACGGTGTGGCGCTGTTCTTCGGCATCCGCCCGGACATTGCCCAGCGTCTCGTCGACCGGCGCTTCCTGCTGGAAGTGGCGGCCACGCTCCTGACCGCGCTTTCCGCCGCCTGGGCCGCGTTCTGCGCCGGGCGACCGGACGAGCCGGCGTGGAAGCTGTGGCTGCCGATGGTGCCGCTGGCGCTCTGGCTCGGTACGATTGGGCACCAATGCCTGGCAATCACGATCACCAAGGGCCCGGCTGGCCTGGCGGTGACGCCGGGCGCGGTTTGCCTGCCGGCCATCGCGACGGGCGGGTTCGTGCCGGCCGTCGCGATCATGGCGCTGCTGCGCCGCGTGACACCGTTCCGCCGTGGCCATGCCTCGTTCTGCGCGGCGCTGGCCGCGGCCGCGCTGGGCGCCTGCGCGCCTGCGCGCTGCGCTTCTACCACGCGCAGGACGCGGCGATCATGGTGCTCGGCTGGCAGGTCGGCCCCGTCGCCATCCTCACCGCGGCGGGCAGCTGGATAGGACGCCGCTTGTTGCCGCGCCTGCGTGTAACGCTTTCGGGGTCTGCTGCGTAACCTCCATGCGAGCCCGATCCCCGGGCCGCGAAACAGAGGAGGTTTCATGGATCGCAGAACCCTGGCGGCGTCGATGGTCGCCGCGGCGATGAGCATCGGCATCGGCGGTGTGGCGAACGCGGCGCCGATGATGACGCAGGCCCAGATGATGAAGGTCCAGCAGGCCAACCACGCGCGTGCCGTGGCGCAGCACCTCGTCGCCTGCTACGGCATCAACGCGGTCGGCAAGAACGACTGTGCCGCCGGCGCGCATTCCTGCGCCGGGCAGGCGACCACCGCGCGCGACCCGAAGTCCTTCGTCCTGCTGCCGGTCGGCGACTGCCAGAAGATCGCCGGCGGCTCGCTGACCGCGGGCTGATAGAGTGACGGGGCAAGGCCCGATCCCCGCCGTCGCGGGGCTTGGTCTGCGCTTCGCCCATCTCGGCGAGGTGATCGCGACCGAGGCCGCGATCCCCTTCGTCGAGGTGCACGGCGAGAATCACCTGAGCGGGCCCGCAGGTGTCGCGCTCGAGGTGATCCGGCAGGACCGCGCGGTGTCGCTGCACTGCGTGGGCCTCTCCCTCGGCAGCGCGCAGGGCGTCGACGAGACGCATCTGCAACGACTGGCTGAATTGGCACGGCGTGTGGAGCCGGCGCTGGTCTCCGAGCACCTGGCGTGGAACGCCGTGGATCACGCACATCTCGCCGACCTGCTGCCGCTGCCGCTCAACCGCGAAAGCCTCGACGTCGTCTGCCACAACGTCGAGCGCATGCAGGAGGCGTTCGGCCGCGCGGTGCTGATCGAGAACCCCTCGACCTATGTGCAGCTGCCACAATCAGACATTCCCGAGGGCGCGTTCATGACGGAGCTGTGCCGGCGCACCGGCTGCGGCATGTTGTGCGACATCGCCAACATCGTGGTCTCCTGCCACAACCACGGCTGGGATCCGCTCGCGCATCTCGCAAGCTTCCCGGCGCACGCGATCGGCGAATATCACCTCGCCGGGCACGAGCGCGCGGAAGGCCTGCTGATCGACACGCATGACCGCGACATCAGCGCCGCGACCTGGGCGCTGTTCGACGTGGCGCTCGCCACCATCGGTCCGCGCCCGGCACTCGCCGAACGCGACCGCGCGCTCCCGAGCCTCGACGGGATGCTGGCCGAGATGGCGATGGTGCAGGCGCGTCTCGATCGCGCGGGGCGACGCGGTGCTGCTTGAGTTCCAGCGCGACTTCGCTGCCTTCCTGATGCGCGGCGCCCCACCGCCGGTGGCGATCGACCGTGCGCCAGGCAACGCGGCGCGCTACGGGGTGTACCGGCGCAACTTCGCGGGCAACCTCACCGGCGCGCTCGGCGGCGCCTATCCCGCGCTGCATCGCGTGCTCGGCGACGCGATGTTCGCCGATCTGGTGATCGGCTTCGCCGCCACCAACCCGCCGGCGGAGGCGGACCTGCATCGTTACGGCGAGGGATTCGCGCTGCATGTCTCGCGTACGGCGCCGGAGCCGGCCTGGCTGCTCGACCTCGCCCGCGTAGACTGGGCCGCCACCTGCGCCCTGCACGCGCCCGACGCGCCCGCCATCGGCCCCGACATGCTCGATACCGGGCTGCTTGCGAACGCCGGCGCGCGGCGCCTGGTGCTGCGCCCGCATCCCTCGCTGCGGCTGCTCGCCCTTGGGCATCGCGTGCGCGCGCTGCGCGGGGCGCTGCTCGCCGGGGACGACGCAGCGGCCCTGGACGCCAGCCGCGAGGTTTCGGCCGACGGCGAGAACCTCGCGGTCCTGCGCGGCACCGAGGGCATGACGGTTCTCGATCTCCCTACGGCTTCGTTCCGGCTTGCCACCTGCCTCGCCGGCGGGGTGGCCGTTGCCGAGGTGATGGCGGGCGCGACGGATGCCGAGGCGCTCGGCCTGTTCCTTTACCACGGGTTCTTCAGCGAAGCGGAGGTTGTATGAAAATCTGGGGCATGTTCCGGGGGGCCTGCGAGGCCATCCCGTACTGGGTGGTCGCGGTTGCCGCCCGCGTCGGGCTCGCGCGCGTGTTCGGCGGATCCGCCCAGGCGCATCTCGCCAACTGGCAGACCACGCTTTACCTGTTCGACAATACGTACCACGTGCCGCTGCTGCCGCCGCATGTCGCCGCCTACACGGCGGTGGCGCTCGAGGTCGGCTCCACGCCATTGCTCCTGCTCGGCCTCGCCACGCGGCTCACGTCGCTCGCACTCGCCGGCATGACGCTGGTCATCGAGGTGTTCGTCTTTCCGCAGGCTTGGCCCACGCACATACAGTGGGCGGTGATGATCCTCGTGCTGCTGCGCTGGGGCCCGGGCCCGATCTCGCTCGACGCGCTGATCGCCCGTTATTTCGGTACCAAAACAGGCGCCATCGCCTGAGTCCTGTCCGTGCCCTACGCCGGGCGTCGCCCGCCATGCGCGAGCCAGGCGGCGCAATCCGGGCCGAGCTCGCGCAGCGACGCGGCCTCGTAGCGGGCGATGTCCTCCGCCGTCAGCGTGTCGCGCCAGCGGCCATTGGTGCCCTTGTGCAGGAAGCGTTCCGCCCCGCCATCGAAGATGGCGCCGCCCATCGGCACGGTCTGGCCGCCATGGTTGCGCATCCACTCGATCGAGCAGTGCTCGACGATGCCGGGCAGCGCCGCCTCGTCCAGCGGCGCGCCGAGGAAAGCGGCGAGGCGGCGGATCTCGCCCGGCAGGTCCGCCTTGAGGTCGTTGAAGTGCAGGAGGTACATGTTGGGGAGGTCGCGGATCGCCCACCAGCTGCGCACGTTCTCCCAGAACGACCAGAACGGGTAGCCGTCGCCGTCCAGCCACTCCAGGAAATACTGCCGTACCGAGTCCGGCGGGCGGCCGATCGGCGGGCCGACGCGGCCCGGCGTGTCATTGATCAACTCGTACCAGAGCGCGTTGGCGCCGGCGTGGTGGTTGTAAAGGCTCCAGAGCACGTCGCGGCCGTCGCGGCCGACATAGACGTAGCGCGCGGTGGGCGAATAGACGAGCGCGTCCACCGGCAAGTGCGTCTTGACGAAGCGGCGATGCGTCTGCGCCTCCAGCGCCGCGAGCTTCTGCTCGGCCGGCGGCACGCGCAGGTCGAGCCAGGGTGACATCTCAGGCACGACGATGTCGGTGGCGCCGCCGAAGAGAATCTGGCTCACGATCTGCTGTGTCCAGGTCGTGCCGGATTTGCCGTAGGTGGCGACAACCACGTCGCCGTCGCGGAACGCGAAGCGGTTCCAGATCGTGGAATCCATGTGGTGGTTATGGATCTCCCGCGTTTTGCGCGGCCACGCGATGTCGGCATCCATGGGCAGCCCTCCTGGCGACCCTCGTTGCGTCGCCTGGGGCAAAGTCCGTCAGATCGGAAGTGGAATCAAGGGCGCGGACTTTAAGGGCGGGGCCGACCGGGGATGGATTGCGCGCCGTAGCGCGTATCCCAGCGGTCCTGCACCGCCTGCAGCACGCGCATCGCCGGCAGCACCGAGGCGCCCGTCACCGCCGGCATGCGCCCGGCGCGGACGGAAGCAATGAAGTCATGCGTCACGCGCGCGCAGTTGGTCTGCTCGTCCTCGATCGCGACGGTGCCGTCCGCGGTGCGCAGCGTGCCGGCCAGGATGTCGAAGGCGTAGGTGTCACGGTCCGTCACGATCAGCTTGTCGTAGTAGCGGTACTGCGCGTGGTAGGAGCCGTGCACCAGCAGCGTCTGGTCCGCCTCGGTCTCCACGAGCACCGTGCATTCCATCGGCGTGCCCGTCGCCGGATGCAGCGCGCCGAGATGGCTCTGCACCGAGCGGACCGGCGTCGCGTCGAACAGGAACATGCCGAGATCGACGAAGTGGCAGAAATGGTGCCAGAGGATGTTGTCCACCCAGCTTCGCCGGTAGCCGGTGGCGCCGATGTTTACCAGGCGCTTGATGAAGAAGCGGCCGGCGATGTGGCGGATGTGCTCCTCGCCGGCGGCGATGCGCGCGCGCAGCGCCTCGCGCTCACGGCGGAAGCGCATCGGGTGGCACAGCCCCCAGGGAACGCCGGCGCGCTCGCCCGCGGCCACCACGCGCTCGGCGCCGGCCAGGCTCATCGCGACCGGGATTTCCAGCAGCAGCGGCTTCTGCGCCTCCAGGCAGGCGATGGCCTGGGCCTCGTGCATCTCCGAGGGCGTGGCGAGGATCACCGCGTCCACCGCGGGGTCGGCGAGGGCTTCCCCGAACGAGGTCGTCCATTTCCGGTAGCCGTAGCGGGCGGCGAACTCGGCGGCGGCCTCCGCGCGGCGGCCCACCAGCAGGTAGGGCACGCCGCCCGCCGCCGCGAGCGCCTCGGTGTGCCAGACGCCCATCATGCCGTAGCCGACCATCGCGATGTTCATGCGCCGCGCCTCCTCATCGGCCGATGACCCGGCGGGTCGCGGCCCGGAACCTCGAACCTATCGCCCGGTCCACGCACTGGCATCGATGCGCCGCTGCCCGACCTCGATGAACGCCCCCGCGGGGCCGGTGCCCTCTCGCTCCTCGGCAAGACGCATGGCATTGAGCGGGAGCAGGATCGCCACGGCGGTCATGAGGCCGCTGGGGATCCAGAGCATCAGGCCGCCCAGTATCTGGTCGCTCGCGGGGCTCACCCAGTCGAGCCTGCCGCAGAAATCATAGAACCCGTAAAGCGCGCGCGACGTGAATGCGATGTAGGCGCCCACCGGCATCACCGGCAGCATCACGACAAAGATCAGCACCATCCGCGTGAGATAGGAGATGCCTGCCAGCGGCCGTGGCCGCGGATCGAGCACGAGGCACCAGAACAGCACGCCGTCGGCCGCCACGAGGATGTTCATGGCATCGAACACCCGCCAGTCGAGCATCATCCGGAAGACGACCGCCGGCACCACCTGCCCGGCCAGCAGCAGGATGAACAGCACGGCCGCCACGACCGGCTGCTGGACCGCGCGAAACACCGTCTGGACCGGCGGCGCCCGCAAGGCGCGAAGCACCGGGGCGGGCATGCCCTCCCTGAGCGGGGCGAGCGGCCAGGACAGCGCCACCAGAAACGGCCCGATATCGTGCAGCACGAATTGCTGCACCTGGGTCGCCACGAAGAGATGCTGGGCAAGATACGTGAGCCTGGTCTGCACGACCGCGTAGATCGCGGCCATGCCGAGCCCGTAGCAGGCCTGTCGCCAAGGCGCCGGACGGGTTTCCGGTGCCATGCGCCGGATGCCGCGGACATACCAGACGGCGGGCAGGACGCAGCCCAGATATTCGACCCAGGAAAACTCCCACGGCCCCCAGGCTGGCATCTCCGCGGGATGAACCGCGGAAAACCACGACAGCGCCGCGCCAAAAACGACAACCAGACCGATCACGCCAGACCCCTCGCCATCGGCACCGCCGACGGAACGGCCCGTCCTAACCCAATGCCGGGCGTCAGGCCACCAGCAGCACCGCGAGGGTAGCGAGGATCGTGGTGTTGGCGAGCATCGCGTACGGCACCGCGGCGGTGAGCGCGCGCGACCAGGCCGCACCCGCCACGCCGGCATAGCCCGTCGCGATCAACGCCGGCGCGTTGCCGGCGG
>JAJZUI010000164.1 GCA_021847175.1 Pseudomonadota bacterium | reverse complement strand
AGCGGCCCCAGCGCACCGATCCAGTCCTCGAAATTGCCGATCCAGCCGCTATGCGCCAGCAAGGTGCGTTTCGCGCTGCCGAAGCTGAGGGCGAAGACCCGGTTCCCGTCGATATCCAAGAACATGGCTTGCCCCTTTCGGCGAAGAGAAGGCGCGCGCATCGCGTTGCCATCGCCTCTAACAACATTCCGGTAATCCTGGAAGCGCAATGATAGCGCCGCCTCCCGATGGCCGCTGGGTGACCACCGGGAGCATGGACAAAGGTTCTTTGGTTCTTTCCTGCAAGAAAGAACGTGCCTAATTCCCGAGCAGCCGCTCCGCGATTTGCACCGCGTTCAGCGCCGCGCCCTTGAGCAGCTGGTCGCCGGCCACGAACAGCGACACGGTGCGTCCCGACGGATCGGAAAAATCCTGGCGGATCCGCCCGGCGAGCACCAGGCCCTGGCCCTGCGCCTCGTTCGGCATCGGGAAATGATTCGCCGCCGCATCGTCCACCACGCGCACGCCCTCCGCCGCCCCGAGCAGCGCGCGGGCGCGCTCGGGCGGCATCGGTTCCGCAAAGGCAACGCAGAGCGCGATCGCGTGCGCGCGAAGAACGGGGACGCGGATGCAGGTGACGCCGATTGGCATCTGGGCCGCGAGGATGCGCCGCGTCTCCGCCATCACCTTCAGCTCCTCGCCGTTGTGCAGCGTCTCGGTATCCACCGCGGCGTCGTGGCTGAAGAGGTTGAACGCGTAGGGGTGGCGCATGACGCGCGGTTCGTACGCGCGGCCTTCCAGCGCCGCCTCGGTCGCGTCGCGCAGCTCCGCCATCGCGGCGGCGCCGGCACCGGAGGCCGCCTGGTAGGTTGCGGCCTGGATGCGCAGGATCGGCTGCGCGCGGTGCAGCGGCGCCAGCGCCACGGTCATGATGATGGCGACACAATTGGGGTTGGCGACGATGCCGGTATGGTCGGCGATCGCCCCGGCGTTCACCTCCGGCACGACGAGCGGCACGTCGGGCGCCATGCGGAAGGCGGAGGAGTTGTCCACCACGATGGCGCCGGCGGCGACCGCCTCGGGGGCGAAGCGGCGCGAGACGGAGGCACCGGCGGAAAACAGCGCGAGGTCGACGCCAGCGAAACTGTCCGGGCCGAGCGCCTCCACCGTGAGTTCCCGCCCGGCGAAGGGCATGCGCTGGCCGGCGGAACGTTCGGACGCCAGCAGCCGCAGGGACGCCGCGGGAAATCCGCGCGCCGCGAGGGTCGCCAGCAGTTCCACGCCGACGGCGCCGGTGGCCCCGACGATGGCGACGTTCGGGTTCGCCGGCAGGGAGCGGCCTTGGCCCTGCTGGGCGGGGCTTTGGGGAGGGGGAAAATCCACGACGCTTGCTCCTGTGGTTGGAGCCGGCAGCGCGGGGATTTTCTGGGGCACCCCGCCGCGTCCGGCGGGGCCTCTTGGGTTCAGGCGGCTGTTGCCGCGCGCACACGCAAGAGGACGCCCGCCCGGGACGTCTTCTTCGTCGTCATGCGCTTGATCGCGATGATCATGAAGGCGGGTTAATGCCCCGGGGGCGCACGCGTCAAGCGGCCGCGCACATTTCTCGCCTAAAGCCCGCTGCCGAACCTCGCCATGATCACGATGATGGCGATCTGCAGCACGCCCTGGAAGCCGACGCCGTAGACATAGAAGCGCATCAGCTTGGCGATGCGCGCGCCGTCCGGGTGCGGCTTACGCAGCTCGAAATAGACCATGAGGTTGGTCGGCAGCAACAGCCCGAGCCCCTGGATGGTGAGGATGGTGATGATCACCAGCGCCCCGGCGACCCAAGCGAACTGCGGCCAGGGAAGGGCAAGGAAACCGACTCGCCCGGCAAGAAACCAGCCGGCGGTGCCAGTCATCGCCGCGAGGGTGGGCATCAGGAACAGCATCTTCGGCATCAGCCGGCAGGCAATGGCGCGCCGTGCCGGCGGCGGCACCTGCCGCATGATGGGCCCCATCACGAAGCCCATGAACAGGTCGATCCCGGTCCAGAGCACGCCGCAGAGAATATGGACGAAGGTGAGCGGCCAGAGGCTGGGCACGTCGATCGCCACGACCAGGCAGGCGAGCGCCAGCGCAACCCAGGCCAGGTTCCATGGATTGATCCCGGGGAACTCGTCAGCGGGCGCGGCGGCGATGGTGACTGACATGTAGCACTTTAGCCACACCCGGCAGCTATCTGGCAAGATCGTAAGGTAGCTTACAGCACATTGATTTTGATCAAGGTGCTCGCAAGTCAGATGTTAGATTTGAAGCCGGTCCAAATGGAGGATGTCGTGATGCGAATGCGGCTCGCGCTGGGTACCGTCCTGGCTCTCTCTTTTATCGCGGCGGCACTGCCGCTGCACAACGCCCAGGCGGCGAGCGTCGCCGCGGGCAAGCGGGTCTTCCGCCAGCGCTGCGCGATCTGCCACAGCGACGAAAAGGGCGAGAACAAGATCGGGCCCTCGCTGTTCGGCGTGGTCGGACGCAAGGCCGGAACGGAGGCCGGGTACAGCTACTCGGCGGCCAACGAGAAGAGCGGCCTGACGTGGGACGAAGCCACGCTCGACCGCTATCTGCAGAACCCGCGGAAGGTCATTCCGGGGACGAAGATGAGCTTCCCCGGCATGCCGAACGCGACGCAGCGCGCCGACGTGATCGCGTTTCTCGCGACACTCCATTGATCGAGATCAAAGAGTAGCGACCCGGAATAATCGTAGTTGCGCAATGACGTCGTGTGGCGTTTCTTTCGGAGGTCTGAAATGAACAGAGGAGCGTATCGTACGGCCGGGTTCCCGCCATGGCGGGCCCTGGCCATTTTGTTGCCGGCACTCATGCTGTGGAGCATGCGCCCCGCGCACGCCATACCGGCCTTCGCGTCGCAGACCGGGCAGCCCTGCACCGCCTGCCATGTCGGCGGGTTCGGGCCGCAGCTCACGCCGTTCGGCCGCGCCTTCAAGATCGGCGGTTATACGATGAGCGGCGGACAGGGCCTGGCCTCGAGGATTCCGCTCTCGGCGATGGTGCTGGCCTCGGTGAGCCAGACGATGTCCAACCAGCCGACGCCGGCGGCGGCGCATTTCGCGCGCAACACCAACCCGGCGATCGACCAGATCAGCGTCTTCCTCGCCGGGCGCATCAACGACTATCTCGGCGGCATGATCCAGGGCACCTATGACGGCATCGGCGTCGCCACGGCGCTGGACAACACGGACCTGCGCGCGACCGGCGAGTTCGACATCGGCGACAACACGCTGCGCGTCGGCCTGTCGATCAACAACAACCCGACGGTGCAGGACCCGTATAACTCCACTTTCGCCTGGGGTTATCCGTATGTCGCATCCGCGCTGACACCGACGCCCGCGGCCTCGCCGCTGCTCGCCGGCGCGCTGGCGGGCAACGTGGCGGGCGTGACCGCCTATGCGTGGTGGAACTCGCACCTCTATATCGAGGGCGGCGCCTACCAGGTGCTGGACGACCGCATCGCCAAGACGTTGGGTGTCTATCCACAGGCCGGCAACGGCTCCGGCGCGATCCCCTACGCCCGTATCGCCTACGAGTGGGATTGGGGCGACAACTCCCTCGAGGTCGGCGCGCTCTACCTGCACGCCAATCTGCAACCCGTGGACACGGTCGGCGTAGGGTCAGACTCGTATACCGATTACGCCATCGACTCGCAGTACGAGTACCTCGGCGACGGGCCCAACCTCTACACGCTGAGCGCGATCTTCACGCACGAGGAGCAGAACCTCCGCGCCACCTACGCGAGCGGCGGGGCCGCGTCACCGCACCACACGCTGAACGACTTCCGCGTGACGGGCAGCTGGGTGCGTGACGAGACCTACGAGTTCACGCTCGGCATGGACGAGACCTACGGTACGGGCGACACGGTCATCTACGCGCCAGGGGCGGTCAGCGGCAGCAACAAGGGCTCGCCCAACAGCACCGCCTTCATCGCCGAAGTCGACTGGATCCCGTTCGGCAAGGCCAAGTCCTGGGCCAGGCCGTTCGCCAACATGAAGCTCGGGCTGCAGTTCACCGCCTACACCGAGTTCAACGGCGGCAGCAGCAACTACGACGGGTTCGGACGTAGCGCGGCCGGGAACGACACTCTCTACGCCTTCGCCTGGTTCCTCTTCTGATCCCAGGCTGACCGACTTCACGACGCGCGCCGGACCAGGGGGACCTGGTCCGGCGTTGCCGTCGGCAGGGGCTGATGTACGACTGAGTCAAATTACGAGCCGATCGACTTACCGCCATCCACGCCAAGCACCCCGCCGGTGACGAACGCGGCCGCCGGCGAGCAGAGACAGAGCACGGCGCCCGAGGCATCCTCCGGGCCTGAGCTGCGGCCCAGCGGAATCCTGGCCTCCATCCGCGCCACGCAATCGGCCGTCAGGGTGCTGACCTCGCTGCCCGCGGCAAAGTCGGGCTCGACGACATTCACCCGGATGCCATGCGCGGCAAGCTCCAGCGCCTAGCCCTTGCTGAGCCGCTCGAGCGCCGCCTTGCTGGCGCAGTACGTGACGGAGCCCGCCACCATCCGCCGCGCAGCACCGGAGCCGACGTTGACGATGCTGCCCTTGATTCCATGCGCGATCATCTGTTTCGCGAACGCACGGACCGTAAGGAACGGCGCTCGCAAATTGACCGCCATCATCGCATCGAAGGTCTCGGTATCGAGCTCCTGCAGCACGCCGGTCCGGGGATAGAGGCCCGCATTGTTGACCAGTGCATCCGCCGCCGCCCAGGCGCCCTCCACCAGCGCCGCCAGTTCGGCAATCGAGGATTCCTCGCGCAGATCCGTCGCACGGGTGAGCGTCATCGCGGGGTCGAGGCCAAGCTCGGCAACCAGGGGCGCAAGCCTGTCGTCGCGAAGGTCGGAAAGACAGAGCGTGGCGCCAGCGCCCGCGAAGGCGGCGGCGATCCATCTGCCATGAATGCCGGCAGCGCCGGTGAGGACGACCCGCTGGCCGTGGAAATCGTGCATGCCCCCCAGTTGGACAATGACTCCGGGCCCAGCCCGGGCGCCGCAGAAGCCCCTGCGCCCGTCTCGCTAGTAACCGAGGGCGTGGGGCAGGGCGAGGCTGATCGCCGGGATCAGCGTGGTGGCGGCGAGAACGACGAGCAGGCTCGCGACCAGGGGTATCACCTCGCGGAAAATGTCGCCGATCGGCGCCTCCGTCAGCGAATGCATGACGAACAGCAGCAAGCCATGCGGCGGCAGGGCAAGCCCGATCATCATGTTGAGGATCAGCACCACGCCGAACTGCACCGGATTGATGCCGAGCGAGACCGCGAGAGGCACCAGCAGCGGCACCAACACCAGCAGCATGGTGATCGCGTCCAGCACACTCGCCAGCACCAGGAACAGCACATTGAGCGCCAGCAGAAACAGCAGCGGCGCCGGATGCCACGCGGCCAGCACCTTTGCCAGCACCTGGGGCAGTCCGGCATCGGCCACCATGTAGTTGAACACGAATGCGCCGACGATGATCATCCCAACCGTCGCGATCGCGCGCACCGTCTCGACGATGGCGCGATAGATCGAGGCGAGCGACGTCCGTTCCACCACCAGCGCCAGGACGACCGCATAGGCGGCCGCGACCGCCGCGGCCTCCGTGGGCGTCGCGACACCGGCGTAGATGATGGTGACCAGCAGCACCGGCAGCGACAGCGCCGGCAGCGCGCGCAGCACCAGCCCCACCGACATCGGCGGCGCATTCGTCATCACCGGAAAGTTGCGCCGCCGCGCCAGCAGCCGGATCGCCACGATCAGGCTCGCGGCCATCAGGCAGGCGGGAACGAGTCCGGCAAGGAACATCGCCGCGACCGACGTGTTGGCTATGAGCGCATAGAAGATCATCGGGATCGAGGGCGGAACGAGCGGCCCGATCGTCGCCGCGGCGGCGGAGGTCGCGGCGGCAAAGCCGCGCGTGTAGCCCCCCGAGGCGATCATCATCCGCGCGACCACTAGGCCCGGCCCGGCAGCATCGGCAACCGCGCTGCCGGACATGCCGGAGAAAACGAGATTGGTCGCGACATTGGCCTGGGCAAGCCCGCCGCGCCGGCGCCCGAGCGTCGCCGCGGAGAGCGCAAAGAGCCGGTCCAGAACCCCGCCCCCGCCCATCATGTTGGCAACGAAGATGAACAGCGGCACCGCGATCAGCAGATAGGAATCGTAGAGCGAGTTCATCACCTGGTCGACCACTAGGCCCGGATCCTGATGCGTGATGAACAGATAGGCGAAGCCCGAGCCCATCATGGCAAGCCCGATCGGCGTTCCCGATACTGCGAGAACCACGAAGATCGCGAAGGCGGCTGCGAGAATCACGGCACCACGCCCGGCCCGGGCGGGTGCCGCACGACCCGCCAGAGCGCCACGGCGGACCGCACCGGCACCGAGACCAGGAACGCGCCGAAGCAGGCATAGACCCAGTCGAGCCGCAGACCCAGCACCGGCGTCGTCTCCCGGTGCAGGAACAGGATGTAGCCCAGCGCCGCCGGCAAGCCGGCACCGAACAGGCCGATGATGACGAGATGCCGTGCGACCGCGATGACGCGCTGCACACGGGGCGGAAAGGCACGCAAGGCCAGATCGAAACGGATATGCGACTCCAGCGGCACGATGAAGGCCGCGGCCCAGAACACAACCCAGACGAACAGAATCGCCGCGACCTCGTCCGACCAATCCGGCGCCGCGTTGAACCCGTAGCGCAGCGTAACTTTGAGCACGAAGATCGCGAGCATCATCGCGAACATCAGTGCCGCGATCAGTTCCGCCGCGCGCCACACCAGGCGCATCCCGCTACTCCGCCGCTGCTTCCACCTCCCGCATCAGCTTCTGGTTCCACTTCTTCGCCAGCGGCGAGACGGCATAGACCTTGTCCGCATTGGCGCGGAACGCGGCGAGGTTGGGCGTCTGCACCGTGAGCCCCTTCGACTTCAGCAGCGCCAAGACACGCGATTCGTCGGCGAGCCGCGCCTTGTCGTTCTGCGCCATCGCCGCCTTGGCGTCGTGCACCAGAACCTCCTGCTGCGCCTTGGTCAGGCGCTGGAAGACCTTCTCGGAGATGTCGTAGAACACCGGCTGCACGAGGTGGTTGGTCATCACCACCGTCTTCGTGACCTCGTAGAACTTCGCCGCCGCCGTGATGGTGAGCGGATTCTCCTGCCCATCGATCGTGCCGGTCTTGAGCGCCAGATAGACCTCCGGCATGCCCATCGGCACCGGCGAGACGCCCAGCGTGCGACCGAGCAGCAGCCATTCAGGCGTCGCGGGCATGCGCATCTTGATGCCCTTGAGGTCGGCGGGCGTCGTCACCTTGCGCATCTCGCGCAGATTGACCTCGCGCGTGCCGAGATAGCCGACGGCGAGGATCCGGATGCCGAGCTTCTTCGCCACCATCGCGGTGTAGATCTTGCCGAACGGCCCGTCGAAAATACGGCGCAGATGCGCGTAGTTGCGGATCAGATAGGCGCGGTCGAGGAAGCCGAGGCTCGGCATCTGCCGCGCCACCGAGAAGGCGGTGCCGGTGCTCATTTCCAGCGTGCCGCGCTCGATCGCGGCAAACTCGGTACCTTGCCGGAACAAGGTGCTGGCGGGATAGATGTTGATGTTGAACGCGCCAGGGGCGTCCTTCTCCACCATCGCCTTGAACGCGTACATCGACTTGGTAAGGAAATCGGGCGGTGGTGCTGCGGTGGAGAAGCGCAGGCGCACCTGCGCGTGGGCAACACCGACGAGCAGAAGAAAGACAGTGGCAACGCTGACAAACCGGCGCATTGTTCAGGCTCCTTCCATGATGATAACGTCAAGCGAGCCGATTTTCTCGATCTCGGCCGCGACGCGGTCGCCAACGGACAAGAACGTGCCCTTCGGGGCACCGACGCCGGCGGGCGTACCCGTCAGAATCACGTCGCCGGGGTCGAGCGTCATGATGCGCGAGGCGATCGCGATTTGTTCGGCGATCGAAAAGATCATGCCGGAGGTGCGCGCGTCCTGTTTCACCGCGCCATTGACCGAAAGCTTCAGCGCCAGATCCTGCGGATCGCCGATCGCGCTTGCCGGCACCAGGCGCGGGCCCATCGGGCAGCACGTGTCGTGCGCCTTACCAGCCACCCAGTCGAGCTTGTAGAAGGTCTCCGGCGCGCGGTTGAGGTCGCGGGCGGAAAAGTCGATCGCGACGGTATAGGCGGCGACATGCGCGAGCGCGTGCTCGGCGGAGACGGCGCGCGCGGTGCGGCCGATAACGGCGGCAAGCTCCACCTCCCAGTCCATCGCGTTGCTGTCGAGCGGCTTGCGCACGGTCGCGCCGGGCCCGACCACCGCATTGCGCGGCGGCTTCATGAAGAAGAACAGGCGTTGCGCCTCCTTGCGCAGGTCGGTCACGCCCATCTCCGCGCAATGGTCGTAGTAATTGGCGCCGGCACAGAGGATCTTCCCGGGATAGAGCAGCGGCGCGAGGCGCGCGCCCTCCGGCACCGCGTCCGCGGCGTTGGGCCGCCACGCATCGAGTGCCGCCGAACCCCGCGCCCAGTCGCAGAACAGGGAGGCAACGCTGGTCATTCCGTGCACGCCGACCCGAGCCAGCGATGCGTCGAGGCGGTAGAACCGCCCCTCCTCCTCCACACAGGCCAGCGGGCCACCCGTTGTTGCTATGGTGGCCAGCGACCAGCTTCCGCTCGGCATCTTGTCCCCCGCCTTGCTATTGTTTTGGCTAAATTTTATAAAATAACCCTATCAATATGGAGCCCAGGATGCAAGCCGGGAACGACGCGGGAACGGATTCGGGAACGCTGGCCGAGCAAGCCTATCGCCGCCTGCGGGTGGAAATCCTCCATGGCGCGCTGATGCCCGGCGAGCGGCTGCGCGCGGCCGACCTGCACGGGCGCTTCGGCCTCGGCCTGACCCCGATCCGCGAGGCGCTCGGGCGGCTGGCCGCGGAAAACCTGGTGGAGCTCGAAAACCATCGCGGCTCGCGCGTGCGCGAGGCGAGTCTGGCGGAGCTCGCGGACCTGATGGCGACCCGCCGCGGCATCGAACGGCTGTGCCTGGAGGCTTCGATCGCGCATGGTGACGCGGCGTGGGAGGCGGAGATCGTCGCCTCGCTGCATCTGCTCTCGCGCACGGAGCTGCCGAAGGGCGAGGATGACCGCACCGGCGCCACGTTATGGGAGGCGCGGCAC
>JAJZUI010000163.1 GCA_021847175.1 Pseudomonadota bacterium | reverse complement strand
GCAGTGGCAGTGGCGGTGACGCGGGGGCGGACGGCGATGTGGCCGGAACGGCGGGTTCGGCCATGGCGGTCGCAAGGGCTTTCTCGACGCGCGGCGCCGCCGATGCGACGGTCGGCACCGGGGCTGGTGTGGGCGCCATGGGTTCGGGTGCGAACGCAACCAGGTCCACGGCCGGTGGCGCCGGCGCCGTGGCGAGCCTGTTCGTTCCGGTGGTGGCGAGGATCGCGCCGGCCAGCGCCGCGTGTGCCGCGGCAGAAAGCAAAAGCCCGGCGCGAAGCCGCTTCACCTGTCCCAGTCGGGCGCGAAGGAGGCGTTCACCTGCCGGCGGTCCTTCGGCAGCGCGTCGAGGGCGGCGATGTCATCGGGTGATAAGCGCAGGTCGAGCGCGGCGAGATTGGCGCGCTGGTTCTCGGGCTTCGCCGCCTTCGGAATCGCCGCGACCTCGTCCTGCGCGAGAAGCCAGGCGAGGGCGACCTGCTCGGCAGACGCGCCGTGCTTCCTGGCGATGGCGGCCACCGTCTTGTCGCCGCCAAACAGGCCGCGCGCCACCGGCGCATAGGCGGTGAGGGCGATGCCGTGGGCACGGGCGAAATCCAGCACCTTCGCCTGGCCGAGCATCAGGTGGTACTCGACCTGGTTGCAGGCGATCGGGGCGTAGCGTACCGCCTCGTGCATCAGCGCCACGGTGAAGTTGGAGACGCCGATCGCGCGGGCGAAGCCGGCTTCGCGCAGAGCCATCATCGTGTCGAGCGCGGCGCCGAGGTTCATCCCCGAAGCTGGCCAGTGGATGAGGTAGAGGTCCACATAGTCGGTGCCAAGACGTTGCAGACTGGCATTGAATGCGGCGCGCAGCGCCTTCGGCTCCAGGTGGTCCCACCAGACCTTGGTGGTGAGGTGGATATCCGCGCGCGCGATGCCGCTGGCGCGGATGCCAGCGCCCACCGCCTCCTCGTTGCCGTACATCTCCGCGGTGTCAATGTGGCGGTAGCCCATGGCGAGCGCGCCGGCGACCGCGGTCGTGCATTCCTCGCCCTTCATCGGCCAGGTGCCGAGGCCGAGCACGGGCATGGAAAGGCCATGGGTACCAATACGACGCATCGCCGGGATCTCCGAGGAACTCACGCGCTGAATCTCACTTTTTCGAGAAATCGATGACGGCGGCGAAGCCGCTTTCGGTGCCGAAGGCGAGCCTGGTGCCATCGGGGCGCCAGGCGAGCGTGGTGACGGCGCCGGCCTCGCGCGGGCCGGCGACGGGCAGTATGCGCTCGGAGCCGATATCGGCCAGCACCACCAGCCCGTCGGAGAAGCCCGCGGCGACGGCCTCGTGCTGCGGATGGCAGGCAACGTAGGTGCAGAGCGCGTTGTCGCCGCCGGCAAGCTCGGTCGGTGCCTTGCCCATCGGCCCGCCGCCGAAGAACGGCCACAGAACGATGCTCTCCGCGCCCGAGCTGGCGAGAAACTTGCCGCTGCGGGTGAAGGAAAGCGCCCTGGTCTTGGAGGGATAGCCGCTCATGCGCATGTGCTGGCCGTCGGTGAGCCGCCAGCCGTGCAGCGCGTTCTCCTGCATCGCGGTCACCACGTTCTCGCCATCGGGCGAGATGGCGATGGCGGTGTGGCTGCCCTTCCATTCCAGCTTGCGCGGATTATCAGTCTTGGCCGCGACGAACCAGAGGCTGGCGCCGTTGACGTGCGACGCGCCAATCCGTTTGCCTTTCGCATCGAACACCAGGCCGGTGACGGTCGACGGATGTTCCAGCGTCTTGAGCGTCTTGCCCGCCGCGTCCAGCACAGCGACCTTCTTGCCGTAGCCGGCCGCGACGTGGGTCGGCGTGGCCGCCACCTGGTCCACCCAGCGCGAGCCGAAATCCGCGAGTGTCGTGGCCTCGCCGGCCGCGATGCGCCGCAGCTTGCCGTCGTCGCCGCCGGTCACGAACCCCCGGCCGTCGGCGGCGAGTGCCAGCACCGCGCCATCATGCGCTGCGATGCTGGTCCATTCCCCATCCGTCGCGATGCGCAGCGTGCCGTCGCCGAGCGCGAAGCCGGCGCTGCCGTCCGGCGCGAAGGCGCAGGCGACCACGTGCGCGCCGAGATCGCGGCTGGTGCCACGTGTCTCGAGGATATGGTCGGCGCAGAGAACCTCGGCGCTCAAGCGCGGCAAGCCTCGAAGCCGCGGCGCAGGCGGGGGCGGTTGAGGTTGCGGCCGATAAAAACGATGCGGCTTTCGCGCTTCTCGCCCGGGCGCCACGGGCCGATATAGCCGCCGTCCGCGATCATGTGCACCGCCTGGAAGGCGAAGCGCCGGTCGTCGCCCTTGTAGGCGAGGATGCCCTTGGTACGCAGCAGGTCCTGCCCCTGCTCGGCGAGCAGCGCGCCGATCCAGGCGTTGAACTTCTCGGCGTCGAGATCTTCCTCGACCGAGAAGGAGAGGCTGGTCACGTCGTCGTTGTGCTCGTGCGCGTCGTCGGTGAGGAACTCCGGCACGCGGGCGAGTACGCGCTCGAGGTCGAAGGCGCCCTGGTCGAGCAGCTGGGTCACCGGCACGTTGCCGTGGTCGGCGCGGTGGATCACGGCGAAGCGGTTGATCTCACGGATCCTGGCCTCGACCGCCTCCAGTTCCGCGGGCGTCACCAGGTCCGTCTTGTTGAGCACGATGACGTCCGCGAAGGCGATCTGGTCCGCGGCCTCGTGGCTGTCGGCGAGGCGCGCGGGCAGGTGCTTCGCGTCCACCACGGTCACGATCGCGTCGAGCCGTGTGCGCGCGCGCACATCGTCGTCGACGAAGAAGGTCTGCGCGACGGGCGCGGGGTTCGCGAGGCCGGTGGTCTCGATGATGATGCCGTCGAACCTGTCGCGCCGCTTCATCAGCCCGCCGACGATGCGGATGAGGTCGCCGCGCACCGTGCAACAGATGCAGCCGTTGTTCATCTCGAACACTTCCTCGTCGGTGTCGACGACGAGGTCGTTGTCGATGCCGAGTTCGCCGAACTCGTTGACGACGACGGCGTATTTGCGCCCATGCTGCTCGGTGAGGATGCGGTTCAGCAGCGTGGTCTTGCCGGCGCCGAGATAGCCGGTGAGCACGGTGACTGGAACCTGGTCTTGGGTCTGGCTCGCGGACATGACAACCCTGAGGGATCTGTTGAACTCGCCGCCTATATAGGGTGGCGATGGCCGCGCGACCATGCCGCGAGCACATCGCGGCGCAGCGCGTCGAGCCGGGCCATCGCGGCGGGCAGCGCGAAACGCGCAGCCCGGGCTCGTCCGGCCGCAGCGAGTGCGGCGCGGCGCGCGGGGTCGTGCGCCAGGGCCACCAGGGTTTCGGCCATCGCTTCCGGATCGCCGGGATCGATCGCGACGCCGGCCTCGCCCGCCACTTCCGGCAGGCCGCCGCGCGGGGCATAGGCGAGCGCAGCACCACAGGCCATCGCCTCCAGCGCCACCATGCCGAACGGCTCCGGCCAGCGGCTGGGCACGGCGACGATCGCGGCGCCCGCCATCGCGGCCAGTACGTCCGTGTGCGGCCGGTAGCCCTTCATGACCACGCCGGCGGCGACCGCATCGGCGCGCAGCCGGGCGAGGTAGGGGGTTTCGGGCGAATCCGGGCCGAACCGGTCGGCGCCGATCATCGTGGCGGTCCAGCCGGGGAGGCACGGCAGGGCGCGCGCACAGGCGGCGACGAAGGCGTCTGCTCCCTTGTCCGCGACGATTCGGCCGGCGAACAGGATGCTGTCCGCGCGAATGCCCGCCTTCGGGATGGTCGCGAGGTCGATCGGGTTGGGCAGGACCGTGGCATTGGCGCCCGGCGAGTCTCCGATCGTGTCGCGGCGCAGCCAGTCCGAGACGGTCGCGACATGGACGCGGCGGAACAATTCCGCGCGCAGGGCGGCTTGCCGGCCATCGAGCCGGTTGTGCAGTACCAGGACCACCGGCAGGCCGAGCTGCCGCGCGAGATGCAGGGCCAGTTCGGGGCGGTTGTGGACCTCGACGATCGCGGGGCGCAGACGGCGCAACTCTGCCGCGACGGCATGCGCATAGCGAATGGCGAGCGGGGCCGGCCACCAGGGCCAGGCGATCGCGCGATAGGCGGTGCCAGCAAACAGGTCCGGCTGCGGCGGTCCGACGACCACCTGTTCGAAGGCGCTGCCGGCGCCGGCGAGCATGCCCAGAATCAGCCCGATGGCGCCGGCGCGGCCAGGCGCGAACCCCTCGCGAGGCGGAAGCACGATGGCGGCGCGCGGCATGCCCGATTCCAACACGTGTGGAGTCTAGCCAGCGCCGCGCCGACGGGCCATGTGGTCGCGCCATGGATGAAGCGAGGATTTTTCTGCGCCGCGCGGCGGTGGCTGCGTGCGGCATCGCGGTGGCGCTCGCGGAACTTGCCTGGCTGCGCGCCGTCCTCGCGGCCATCGGCTGGGGGCCGGCGACGCTGGCGCTGATGGCGTGCGGCATCGCGGTGGCGCCCTGGCTCGGGCTTTCCGCCGCCAATGGCGCCGCGGGGTTCCTGGTGCGCATGCTGGCTCGCGATCCGCCCGCCGCCGTGCTGCCCGGCCTGTGGTCGGATGAGGACAGCGTGACGACGCCGACCGCGATCCTGGTGACGGTGCGCGGCGAAGCTCTGGCGCCGATCCTGGAGAACCTGGAGCGCCTGCTTGCCGGCCTGGATGCGACACGCTGGGGCGACCGGTTCGCGGCGTTCGTCCTCTCCGACACGCCGGACGGTCCTGCCGTGGAGGCGGAGCGGCTCGCCGTCGCGGCGCATCCGCGCATCGGCTACCGCAGGCGCGAGGGTGGTGGCGACGCGGCGGGCAGCATCCTCACCTTTCTCGACAGGTTGGAGGGTTTCGACTTCGCGGTCTTGCTGGATGCCGATTCCAGCATCGCGGCGGAGGCGGTACTGCGCCTCGTGCGCATCCTGCAGGCGCGGAGGGATCTCGCCATCGTGCAGCACCTGGCGGCGGGGACGCCGGCGGAACTCCCGTTCGCGCGGCTGCTGCAGTTCGGTGAGCGGGCGCGCGGGCGGGTCTGGGCGACCGGCGAGGCCTGGTGGCAGGGCGATGCCGGGCCGTGCTGGGGACACCACGCGGGCCTGCGCATCGGCCCGCTGCGCGAGCACGCGCGGCTGCGGGTGCCGGCGGACGGCTCGCCGATCCTTGCCCAAGCCCTTGTCGAGGCGGCGCTGGTGCGGGCGATGCACTGGGGGGTGATGGTCTGGCCGGACTCGCGCGGCGCCTCCGAGGCGAGCCCGCCCAACCTCGTGGCGTTCGAGCGACGCGAGGCGCGGCGCCAGCGCGGTACTTGGCCATACCGGCGCCTGATTCCGGCGCCCGGCCTTTTGCCTATGGGACGCTGGCAGTTGCTGCAGGCGATGCTGCCCTTCGTCGGCGCGCCGTTCTACGTCGCGATGGCTTGCCTCGCGGCTTGGCTGGCGTGGCGCGGTGCATCGGCGCCCGGCGCCGTCGGCCTGCTCTATGCATGGGCGCTCACCGTCCACGCACCGAAGCTGCTGGGCTATGCGGAGCTGCTGTTGCGGCGGAAGGCGCTCGCGCGTTATGGCGGCGCGCCAGGGCTGTGGCGGTCCATCGCGGCGGAGACGGTGTTCGCGCTGCTGCTGGGGGCGATCGAGCCGGTATCCAGCACGCTGGCGTTGCTCGCCGGCGGGCGGGGCTGGGTGCCAGCGCGTCGCGACCTGGCCCGCGTGGGCATCGCCGAGGCGACGCTGCGCTTCCTGCCGCACACGCTGCTGGGCGTGCTGCTCTGCGCGGGGTTCGTGCGGGCGGGTTGGAACGCCGCCTTCGTCGCGCCGTTCATCGCCGGGCTGCCGCTTGCCATCCCGTTCGCGGTGCTGACGGCGAGCCCCGGCCTCGGGCGGTGGCTCGTGCGCCGCGGCGTCGCCGCGATGCCGGAGGAACGCGCACCGCAGCGGTGAGCGGCGTCAGGCTGCCTGCTTGCGCTCGCGCAGGAACTGGAAGAACTCCACGCCCTCGCGCAGGCGGCGCTTCATCATCTGCGGGCTCGTGACCATTTCGCCCACGATCTCCGCGATCTTCGGTACGCGCAGGTAGAACTGGCGGTAGAAGGTCTCGACGCTGTCGAAGATCTCGGTGTGGGAGAGGTGCGGGTAATGCAGCGGCGCGATCTGTACGCCTTGGTCGTCGATCAGCTCCGCGTGCGATGCGTCGAGCCAGCCGTTCTTCACCGCCTGCGCATGCAGGAACGTGCCCGGATAGGGGGCGGCCAGCGAGACCTGCAGCGTGTGCGGGTTGATTTCTTTGGCGAAGCGGATCGTCTCTCGGATCGTTTCCCTGGTCTCGCCCGGCAGGCCGAGGATGAAGGTGCCGTGGATCTTGATGCCGAGGTCGTGGCAGTCGCGGGTGAACTTCTTCGCGACCTCGATGCGCATGCCCTTCTTGATGTTGTGCAGGATCTGCTGGTTGCCGCTCTCGTAGCCCACGAGCAGCAGACGCAGGCCGTTGTCGCGCAGCACCTTCAGCGTCTCGCGCGGAACGTTGGCCTTGGCGTTGCACGACCAGGTGACGCCGAGCTTGCCGAGCTCGCGCGCGATCGCCTCGGCGCGCGGCAGGTTGTCGGTGAAGGTGTCGTCGTCGAAGAACAGCTCGCGCATCTGCGGGAACAGCTTCTGCACGAGCTTCACCTCCTCGGCGACATGCTCGACGGAGCGCACGCGGTAGCGGTGGCCGCCCACGGTCTGCGGCCAGAGGCAGAAGGTGCAGCGGCTCTTGCACCCACGGCCGGTGTAGAGGCTCACATATGGGTGCTTGAGGTAGCCGATGAAGTAATCCTCGATACGCAGGTCGCGCTTGTAGACGTCGGTGACGAAGGGCAGCGAATCCATGTCCTCCAGAATCGCGCGATCCTTGTTATCGACGATGAAACCGTTGGCGTCACGGAACGAGATGCCGTCGACGTCCGCGAAGTCGCGGCCCGCGGCGATCTCCTTGATGGTGAAATCGAACTCGTTGCGGGCGACGAAATCCACTGCGGGCGCGTCGCGCAGGCTCTCGCGCGGCTGCACCGCGACCTTGGCGCCGACGAGCCCGATCTTCATGCGCGGATTTGCTTCCTTCAGCTTCGCCGCGACCCGCGCGTCGGAGGCGAAGGAGGGGGTGGAGGTATGGATGACGCAGAGCTCGTGCCTCTCCGCTTCCTCCAGGACCTTAGCCATGCCGATGCCGGCGGGTGGCGCGTCAATCAGCTTACTGCCGGGAATGAGCGCCGCGGGCTGGGCCAGCCAGGTCGGGAACCAGAAGCTGCGGATCTCGCGCCGCGCCTGGTAGCGGGAGCCGGCGCCGCCGTCGAACCCATCGAAGGAGGGAGGCTGGAGGAAAAGCGTCTTCATCATCGCGGCTGGTGTCCCATGGTCTCGGTCGGCACGGGTGCGGCGCGGAGCAGCGCACCCCGCCAGGAAACGGTGTCGGAGAGGAAGCTCGCGCCCCATACCACGACCGACAAAACATCGCGCAAGGGCCACAGCCATATGGGGAGCCATGCCCTCCCGGTGGAGGGTGCGGCGAGGCGGCCCTCCGTGGCCTGGGCGAGCAGGGAGCGGATCGCCCAGGCGGAGGCGAACAGCCAGGCGAGGTGCCAATCGGCCAGGGTCGCGAGCGCGGCCCAGAACAGCGGGAATTGCAGCACCGATGCCGCATGCCCGACGGGTTCCAGCCGGCGGATGGTGCGCGCCCAGCGCAGCTCGTGGCGGAACAGGGGGCCGAGCCGCGTCTCCGTCACCGTGGTCGCGACCACGCTGCGGGCGAGCGCGATGCCAAGGCCCAGTCGCTTGACCAGCACGCCGAGCAAGTTGTCGTCGGCGAGGTGGTCGGCGAGCGCCTCGAAGCCCCCGATTGCGTCGAGAGTCGCGCGGCGCAGCGCCATGGTGGAGCCGAAGCAGTCCTGCCGGCCCAGCGCGCGGGAAAGGAGGGCGCTCGGCAGGAAGCCGTGCGTGAGGGCGGCGGCGCCGAGCGCGCCCACCAGGCCGCGCGTCGCGGGCACGCCGGTATACAGCGCGGTGACGAGGCCGTTCCCCGGCTCGCCCAGGGCCGCCACGACATCGGCGAGCCAGCCCGGTGGCGCATGCACGTCGGCATCGGCGACGACCAGGATCGGATGCTTCGCCGCCGGCAGCATGTTGATGAGGTTGGCGACCTTGCCGTTGGCGCCGTGGCGGGCGGAGTTGACCACGAGGGCCACGTCGCGGTGCGGGTGGCGGGCGCATAGCTTCTCGATGACGGCGAGCGCCGGGTCGGCGGGGTTCTGCACGCCGAGGACGATCTGGAACGCCGGGTGGTCCTGCAGGAACAGCGTCTCCAGCGCTGCCTCCAGGAGCGGCTCGTCGCCGGCGATGGGCTTCAGGACCGAGACCGCGGCCGTGCCGTGCCCCGGCTTGCCGCGCAGGAAACGGCGCAGCAGCGCCTGGCCCGCGAGCGCCTGGCCCAGCCCCACGACCGTGGCGGCGGCGAGGAACCCCGCGAGGATCAACCGGCCCCGCCGGTGGCGAGCTGTTCCGCCTTGCGCTTGAGCGAGGCGATCAGAGCGTCCGGCCCGCCGGAAACGAGCACGGAGCGGAAATCGGAGCGCTGCACGGCGACGCGACTGATCGTGCCGTCGAGCAGAATATCCACCGCCTGCCAGCCGGCGGCCCCCTGTTGCATGACGAAGTCGAGTGCGGTCCCCTTCTGGCCGGGGACGCCGATCTCGGTGGGCACGACCTCCTCGGCGCCGATCTTGCGGATCTGCGGCAGCACGCGGAAGGCCTCGCCGTTCCAGTGACTGAAGTTGGCCGTCCAGGTCGCGACGGTGAAGTCGGTGAAGGCGGCGAGCAGCGCGGATTTCTGTGCCGCCGTGTAGCTCTCGTATTCCAGGCCGATCGAGCGGGCGAGGATCGTCGGCAGGTTGAAGACCGCCTGGATGGCCGGGCGCAGCGCGGCGGCGCGCTGGTCGAAGCTCTGCGAGGGTCCCGCCTTCATGGCCGCGATCAGCGCGATGCCGAAGGCCTCGAGCGGCGCCGCGGCCGGGTCGGTGGCGGCATGCGCCGCGGCCGGGGCGAGCAGGGTCGCGAGCAGCAGGCTGCGACGGAGCATCATGCGCGCACCGCCCTTTCTGCCTGCTGTGCGAGTGCCTGGAGTGCGGTGTTGGTGATGGCCTTGGCGTCGAGTCCGGCCTGGGCGAGTTGGTTTTTCTGGCTGTCGTGGTCGATGAAGCGGTCTGGCAGGG
>JAJZUI010000162.1 GCA_021847175.1 Pseudomonadota bacterium | reverse complement strand
GACACCATCTACGCCGAGGGCCAGCGCCGCTACGTCGAGTCCCTCTCCGCCTACGCCCGCCAGTTCCTCGAACTCATGGGCAAGCCGGATGTCGATTCCATCGAGGGCCTCTCCCCCGCCATCTCCATCGAGCAGAAAACCACCTCCAAAAACCCGCGCTCCACCGTCGGCACCGTCACCGAAATCCACGACTACATGCGCCTGCTCTGGGCCCGCGCCGGCATCCCCTACTCGCCCGCCACCGGCCTGCCCATCGAGGCCCAGACCGTCTCCCAGATGGTGGACCGCGTCACAGCGATGAAGGAGGGCACGCGCCTCCTCCTCCTCGCCCCCGTCGTCCGCGACCGCAAGGGCGAATACCGCAAGGAATTGGCGGAGCTGCAGCGCCGCGGCTTCACCCGCGTCAAGGTGGACGGCAAGCTCCACGAAATCGCCGAGGTCCCCGCCCTCAACCGCAAGCTCAAGCACGAGATCGAGGCCGTCGTGGACCGCATCGTCGTCCGCCCCGGCATCGAACAGCGCCTGGCGGACAGCTTCGAAACGGCGCTGGCCCTGGCCGACGGCGTCGTCTACGCCGAAAACGCGGACAACGCGGAGCGCACGGTCTTCTCCTCCCGCTTCGCCTGCCCCGTCAGCGGCTTCACCATCGAGGAGATCGAGCCCCGCCTCTTCTCCTTCAACTCGCCCCAGGGCGCCTGCCCCGCCTGCGACGGCCTCGGCGTCGAAACCTTCTTCGACCCCGCCCTCGTCGTCCCGGACGAACGCAAATCCCTCGCGGACGGCGCCATCGCCCCCTGGACCGGCGCCCAGTCCCCCTACTACGACCAGACCCTCGCCTCGCTGGCCCGCCACTTCAAGGCCAGCACCCGCACCCCGTGGGAAGACCTCCCCGCCGCGCTGCGCACCGCCATCCTCCACGGCACCGAAACGCCGGTGTCGTTCACCTACAAGGACGGCGTCCGCGAATACGTTGTCAAAAAGCCGTTCGAGGGCGTCGTCGCCAACCTCGCCCGCCGCTACGCCGAGTCGGACAGCGTCTGGGTCCGCGAGGAACTCGCCCGCTACCAGGCCGAAAAACCCTGCGAAGTCTGCCACGGCGCCCGCCTCAAGCCGGAGGCGCTGGCGGTCAAGGTCGCCGGCAAGACCATCGCCGAGGCCTCGGAACTCTCCATCCTCGCCGCCCGCGAGTGGTTCGCCGGTGTCCTCGCCACGCTCACCCCCCAGCGCGCCGAAATCGCGCGGCGCATCCTGCGCGAGATCAACGAGCGCCTGGCCTTCCTCGTGGATGTCGGCCTGGACTACCTCACCCTCGCGCGCGGCAGCGCCACCCTCTCCGGCGGCGAAAGCCAGCGCATCCGCCTCGCCAGCCAGATCGGCTCCGGCCTCACCGGCGTCCTCTACGTGCTGGACGAACCCTCCATCGGCCTGCACCAGCGCGACAACGAGCGCCTGCTCGGCACGCTCCGCCGCCTGAAAGCCCTCGGCAACACCGTCCTCGTGGTGGAACACGACGAGGACGCCATCCGCGCCGCCGACCACGTCATCGACATGGGCCCCGCGGCCGGCGTCGCCGGCGGGCGCGTCGTGGCACAGGGCACGCCCGCGGAAATCGCCGCCAACCCCCGCTCCCTCACCGGCGACTACCTCTCCGGCCGCCGCCGCATCGAGGTGCCCGCCCTGCGCCGCCCCATCCAGAAGCCGCGCATGGTCCGCATCGTCGGCGCCACCGGCAACAACCTGAAAAACCTCACGGCGGAAGTCCCGCTCGGCGTCCTCACCTGCATCACCGGCGTCTCCGGCGGCGGCAAATCGACGCTGATCGTGGACACGCTCTACCGCGCCGCCTCCCGCCGCCTCATGGGCTCCGGCCAGGTCCCGGCACCCCACGCGCGCATCGAGGGCCTGGAACACCTCGACAAGATCATCGACATCGACCAGTCCCCCATCGGCCGCACGCCGCGCAGCAACCCCGCTACCTACACGGACCTCTTCGCCCCCATCCGCGACTGGTTCGCCGAACTGCCGGAAAGCCGCGCCCGCGGCTACAAGTCCGGCCGCTTCTCCTTCAACGTGAAGGGCGGCCGCTGCGAGGCCTGCCAGGGCGACGGCCTCATCAAGATCGAGATGCACTTCCTGCCGGACGTCTTCGTCACCTGCGACACCTGCAAGGGCAAGCGTTACAACCGCGAAACGCTGGAAATCCGCTTCCGCGAGAAATCCATCGCCGACGTGCTGGAAATGACGGTGGACGAGGCCGTCCCCTACTTCGCCGCCCAGCCCCGCATCCGCGACCGCCTGCGCATCCTGCAACAAGTGGGCCTCGGCTACGTCGCCCTCGGCCAGCCCGCCACCACCCTCTCCGGCGGTGAGGCCCAGCGCGTGAAACTCGCCAAGGAACTCGCCCGCCGCGCCACCGGCCGCACCCTCTACATCCTGGACGAGCCCACCACCGGCCTCCATTTCGAGGACGTAAGGAAACTGCTGGAAGTCCTCCACGCCCTGGTGGACGCCGGCAACACCGTCGTCGTCATCGAACACAACCTGGAAGTCATCAAAACGGCGGACTGGCTGCTCGACCTCGGCCCGGAGGGCGGCGAGGGCGGCGGGCGCATCGTCGCCAGCGGCACGCCCGAACAGGTCGCCGCCGTCGAGGCCAGCCACACCGGCCGCTACCTCGCCCCGCTGCTCGCCGCGCAAGCCCCGCCCAAGTCCCGCAAGCGCGCCTGACGCGCGCGCATAAAAAGACCCCGCGCCGCCGGGAGGAAACGGCGCGGGGTCAGACGCGGCCAGACCAGAGGAGGAAACCCGGCCGCTCGCCTCGGAGATGGTCTGCTGGCGCGGCTAGGGCGCGACCCGCAAGCCTGAACGCCTTCTCAAACCATCCCTCATGCCGCCGCCTTCACCTCGATCTTGCGCACGGCTTCGCGCGCCTTCTGACTCTTCGGCAGCACAATCGTCAGCACACCCTTGGTGAAACTCGCTTCCACCTTGTCGCGGTCGACGGTGTCGGGAAGCTGGAAGCTGCGCTGGAACATGCCCCAGCTGCGCTCGGAATAAACCTCGTCGCCTTCCTTGCGCTCGCTCTCGCGCTTCTTCTCGCCGCGCACCGTGAGCATGTCGCCCTCGATCGCGATCTCGACATCCTTCTCCGCCATGCCGGGCAGTTCCAGCGCAACGCGGAAGGCGTCCTTGTCCTCAACCACCTCCGCGGCGGGGTCGGGCACGATATCCTCGTTCCACGTCGCCGCCTTAGGCGCGGCGAAACCAAACGGGCTCGCAAAGCGCTCGAAGAGCTGGTCCATCTCCGTACGCAGGGCGCGCCACGGGTCCACCCGCGCGCGCGCCACAAGCTTCGGGCCCTTCTTCACCTCGACGGGTGCGTTCGCCATCATCCTTCCCCTTTCAGAAAAGTTCCGACAACGTTTTTCATCTCGCACACGCGAAAGCGGCCCGCATTGACCCAGGTCAACCACATCAGGCGCAGCGGCGAACCACCCCCATGAGAATCGCAACCCTCGGCATCCGCGACCGTTTCGCCGCCGCCGGCAACGCCGCCGGCAGCGCCGCGCGCGGCCAGCGCGTGGCCGCCGGCACCGCGCCCGTCCCCAGCGATTCCCAAAGCGCTCCCAGCCGCTCGCGCACCGGCGCCTCGACGCCCAGCACCAGGCCGAACGTCTCACCCAGCGCGCGCCACAGCACCGCGGGCTTCTCCTGCTCGACGGCCTCATCCGCCGCGTCGCACAGCGACAGCACCGCGTCGCGCTGCACGCTCCCCGCCGCGAGTGCCTCGGAGAGCGGCGTCGCCAACTCGTGCCGGCGCTCGGCCCCCTCCGCCACCTCCCGCCACCACTCGATGCGCATCGCCCCGATCAGCGGCTGCGACGTGCCAAGCGCCCGCAGCAACTCGCCATGCACCGCATGCACCAGCCACATCGCCTCGCGCTGACCGGGCGCGGCGAACAGGCTCGCGAAGAACAGCGCCGGGTCGCGCGCGCGCACGCGCTCGCCCGCGATCCCCAGTGCAGACGAACCCAATCTGGACTCCGGCGGTCTTGACCCATCCGTCATCGCGCCATAGCTACCCCGGCAACCAACGCAGGAGAACGCCATGGCCTTCGAGCTTCCCGCCCTGCCCTATTCCGTGAGCGCGCTGGCGGCGCGTGGCATGTGCCAGGAAACCCTGGAACTGCATCACGGCAAGCATCACCAGGCCTATGTCACGGCGCTGAACGGCTTCGTCGAGAAGGACGCATCCCTCCAGGGCGAGACGCTGGAGGCAATCGTGAAGCTCTCGAACAACAACGCCCAGATGGCGGGCGTGTTCAACAACGCCGGCCAGCACTGGAACCACCTCCTGTTCTGGCAGAACATGTCGCCCAACGGCGGCGGCATCCCCGGCAAGCTCGAGGCCAAGCTCATCGCCGATTTCGGCTCCGTCCAGGCCTTCAAGGACGCGTTCAAGACCGCCGCGACCACCCAGTTCGGCAGCGGCTGGGCCTGGCTCGTCCTCACGCCCTCGGGCAAGCTCGCCTGCACCAAGACGCCCAACGGCTCCAACCCGCTCGCCACCGGCGAGGGCCGCGCGCTGCTCGGCTGCGACGTCTGGGAGCACAGCTACTACCTGGATTTCCGCAACCGCCGCCCGGACTACGTCACCAACTGGCTCGACAAGCTCGCCAACTACGAGTTCGCCGCCGCCCAGCTCTGACCGCACCGTCACGCGCACAAAAATGGGCCCCGTGGCATCATCCACGGGGCCTTTTCTTTTGCGCGAACAGCCCGAGGAAAAGCCGCGAGGAGGGCGCCTCAGCCCTCCTTCTTCGCGTCCTTGTCCTTCGCCGCGTCCTTGTCCTTCGCGCCCTTGCCCGAGGACGAAACGCTGGTGATGCCGTCGCGCAGCACCTCGATCTTCACCCCCGGCGCGATCTCGATCTCCGCCGTGGTGTCGCCAACCTTAGCCACCTGGCCGAGGATGCCGCCCACCACCACCTTGTCGCCGCGCTTCATCGCCGCAATCGAGGAACGCAGCTGCTTCTGCTGCTGCTGCTGCGGTCGGATCAGCAGGAAGTAGAAAACCGCGAAAATCAGCACCAGCGGCAGGAACTGCAGCGCGGCGCTGGAACCGAACAACCCGCCGAGCGGGCCGCCGGCGGTCTGGGCATAAGCCGTCGAGATCAGCATGAATTGGGTCCGGGTTGCCTGGATTGCGGCCGGACCATAGTTTCCGCCCCCTTCGCGTCAAGCCGCCACATCACGCCGAGGTTCAAAACGCGTAATGGATACCGCGCTGCTCACCCGCATCGCCGAGGCGCTGGAGCGCCTGGCACCGCCGCCCCCGCCCACCCCCGACCTCGGCGCCGCCGACGGCTTCGTCTGGCACCCCGCTACCGGCCGGCTCCTCCCGGTCGCGGAGATCGCCCGCGTGCCCCTGGGCCTGCTCAAGGGCATCGAGCGCCAGAAGGAAATCCTCTTCGCCAACACCCGCCAGTTCGCCGCCGGCCGCCCCGCCAACAACGCCATGCTCTGGGGCGCGCGCGGCAGCGGCAAGTCGAGCCTGGTCAAGGCCATCCACGCCGCCATCAACGAGGAGGCGCCCGGCTCGCTGGCGCTCATCGAGATCCACCGCGAGGACATCGCCACCCTGCCCCGCCTCCTGGAAGCGATTCGCGGGCAGTCCCGAAGCTGCCTCGTCTTCTGCGACGACCTCTCCTTCGAGCGCGAGGACGCCGACTACAAGGCGCTGAAATCCGTCCTCGACGGCGGCATCGAGGGAAGGCCACCCAACGTCCTGTTCTACGCCACCTCCAACCGCCGCCACCTGATGCCGCGCGACATGATCGAGAACGAGCGCGCCACCGCCATCAGCCCCTCCGAGGCGACGGAAGAGAAAGTCTCGCTCTCCGACCGCTTCGGCATCTGGCTCGGCTTCCACAACGTCGACCAGGAAAACTTCTTCGCCATGCTCGACGCCTATGCCGAGTATTTCGGCCTCGCCATCCCACGCGAACAGCTCCATGCCGAGGCCGTCGCCTGGTCCGTCACCCGCGGCGCCCGCTCCGGCCGTGTCGCCTGGCAGTTCATCCAGGACCTCGCCGGCCGCCTCGGCTGACCCGCCCCCCGCCCAAAGGCAAGCCTTGGCGCCGCGCCAAGCCCATGCGACAAAACCCTGGTAGCGGTACCCACGCAGCGACCAGGGAGGAAAACAATGGGCTCGAGGCTGTCACAAATCCGGCTGGCACCCCGGCTGGCACCATGGCTGCTCGCGACCGCCGCCGCCGCGTTCGTCGCGTCCGGCGCCGCCGCGCCAACCGCCGCCTCGGCCGCGACCAGGCACATCCGCGTGATGTGCTACTCCGACGGCAACGAATGCCCGGTCACCCGCGACCTCGCCGCCGAGTTCATGAAGTCGAACCCCGGCATCGAGGTCACGATCGACGAGGTTCCCTATTCGGCGATCCTGCAAAGCCTCCCGGTGCAGCTCGCCGCCGGCAAGGGCCCGGACATCGCCCGCGTCACCCTGTTCGGCAACTACTCGCAGTATTTCCTCGACCTCCGCCCCTACCTCAAGGATGCGAAGTTCTGGGAAACCACCTTCGGCCCCACGCTCGACTGGATGCGCAAGGGCCCCAGCGACCACGGCATCTACGGGCTGATGACGCAGCTCACCGTCACCGCCCCCATCGTGGACAAGACACTGTTCGAGCAGGCCAAGGTGCCGATCCCCGGCCCCAAGGCCACCTGGGATGAATGGGCGACAGCCGTCGAGAAGGTCGCCAAGGCCACCGGCACCGAGGCCGGCATGGCCTGGGACCGCAGCGGTCACCGCTTCGCCGGCCCCGCCATCTCCTACGGCGCCAAGTATTTCGACGCCAAGGGCGAGCCCGCGGTCGTCGACGCCGGCTTCAAGGCCATGGCGAAGCGCTTCTACGACTGGAACCTCAACGGCACGGTGCTGAAATCCATCTGGGCCGGCCAGGCCACCGGCTACCGCGACGCGTTCAACGAGTTCGCGAACGGCAAGATCGTCATGTACTACTCGGGCTCGTGGCAGCTCACCCGGCTGCTCAAGCTCGGCAACGCCTTCTCGTGGGAGTTCGCCGCCAACCCCTGCGGGCCCGACGCCTGCTCCGGCATGCCCGGCGGCGCCGCCTTCGTCGCCTTCAAGGAGACGAAGCACCCGCACGCCGTCGCGGCCTTCCTCGACTTCCTCGCACAGCCCGCGAACTACCGCACCTTCTCGGAACGCACCAACAACATCCCGGCGGAACTGCCGCTGCAGAAACAGGTGCTGGACTACAAGATGCCGGCCGAGGGCAAGGCCGCGCTCGCCACCCTCCTGCACGACGCCGCGACCCTCTCGCCCATCGCCTACCACCTGCAGGGGTACCGCTTCGCCGGCGCCATCTTCGGCGCCACGGCGGATCGCATCGGCCAGGCGATCGCGGGCTCGATGACGCTCGACCAGGCCTACCAGCGCATCACCCAGGACATCGCCACCGCCATCGCCACCGCGAAGAAGAAGTGACCATGGCCGCCCCCGGCGAAAGGCTGCGCCGCGCCCTCGGCGCGGCCTTCGGGGGCGCGATGAACCTGCTGGAGGCGCCGATGCGTCTCGCGCAGCGCCGCCTGCGCGCGGGGCGCATCGGCTGGGTGTTCGTGGCACCCAATCTCGGCGTCTTCGGCCTCTTCACCTTCCTGCCGATCGTCATCGACCTCGTCTACGCGGTCACCGGCGGCAACCAGCTTTTCCCCGCGCAGCGCCCCTATGTCGGCCTCGACAATTTCAAGGCGCTGCTTTCCTGCAAGAACTACCTCGACCCCAACTCATGCGTCCGCGACCTGTTCTGGCACGGCATCTACAACACGGCGGAGTTCGTTGCGTTGCAGGTGGTGTTCATGATCGGCCTCAGCCTGGTCACGGCGCTGGCGCTGAACCGCCCCGGCCGCGCGCGCGGCTTCTTCCGCGCCGTGTTCTTCTACCCGGTGCTGCTCTCCCCCGTCGTCGTGGCGCTGATCTGGAAATGGGTGCTGCAGCGCTACGGCGTGCTCAACGCCGCCCTCGGCGGGCTCGGCTTCGCAACCCATGACTGGCTGCTCAACCCCACCACCGCCTTCTTCTGGTCCGTCTTCGTCAGCATCTGGGCGCACATGGGCTTCTACACGCTCATCCTGCTCGCCGGCCTGCAGGCCATCCCGCGCGACGTCTACGAGGCCGCGGCGATGGACGCGACGCCGCCGTGGCGCCGCTTCCGCCGCATCACCCTGCCGCTGCTGATGCCGAGCCTGCTCGTCGTGCTCGTCCTCGCGCTCATCCGCGCGGTGCAGATCTTCGACGAGGTCTACGTGCTGACCAAGGGCGGCCCCGGCACCTCGACCACCTTCCTCGTCCAGTTCATCTACCAGACCGGCTTCGCCCAGCAGGTGCGGGAATACGGCATGGCCGCCGCCGCCTCGCTGCTGCTCGCCCTCGTCCTGATGGCGCTCACCTACCTGCAGCTGCGCGTCACCAGGGCCCGGACGTGAGGCCCATGCCATGAGGAACAGAACATGACCGGAATGTTCCGCATGCTCACCGCCCGCCGCGGCCGGCTCGCGCGCGACTGGACCGACTGGGCTTCGCTCGCCTACCTCCTCCTCGGCGTGCTGGTGATGTTCCTGCCGGTGCTCTGGCTGTTCGCGAGCTCGCTCAAGAGCGAACAGGCGCTCAACGCCTTCCCGCCCAGCTTCCTGCCGTGGGAGCCCGCCATGGTCGCCGTCGCCGGCCACCACGGCAGGCTACCACTGATGCAGGTCACGGCAGGTCCGCACGCAGGAGAGCGCCTCGCGGAACTGCGCCATATCGGCCTCATCGCCCAGATGCTGGACCCTGCGAAGGGCGGCCCCGTCATCCACGTCCCCATCCGCGACCTCAAGCCGGTGGAACACCTGCACGCCTCGTGGTCGAACTTCACCGACCTCGTGCGCCGCTTCAATTTCCTCGGCTACTTCAAGAACTCGGTGCTCATCACCACGCTCGCCACGCTCATCACGCTGCTGGTCAACTCCATGGCCGCCTTCGCGCTCTCCAAGTACCGCTTCGCCGGCCGCGACGCCGTGTTCGGCCTGATGCTGGCCACGCTGATGGTCCCGCCCACCATCGTCCTCGTCCCCAACTTCCTCATCGCCGCCCGCCTCGACCTGGTGAACTCCATCTGGGGCGTCATCTGGCCCGGGGTCGCCACCCCCACCGGCGTGTTCCTCCTGCGCCAGTACATGCTCACCATCCCCGACGACCTCATCGAGGCCGCGCGCATGGACAACGCCTCCGAGTGGCGCATCTACTGGCGCATCGTCCTGCCGCTCTCCGCCCCCGCGCTCGCGGTGCTCGCCATCTTCTCGGTGATGTGGCGCTGGAACGACTTCCTCTGGCCGATG
>JAJZUI010000161.1 GCA_021847175.1 Pseudomonadota bacterium | reverse complement strand
GCCAGATCCTGCCGAGCAACCCGGCCACCGAACTCTCGCTCCAGGACGCGCTCACCATTCTGCTCGCCTCGATGACCATCGCCGGGCTGGCCTTCTCGGCGAACCGGCTCGCCGCCGGCATCACCTCGGGCGCGCCGCAACTAGGCCTTGGTAGCGCCGCCGCAGCGGGCGGGGCTGTCGCCGGCGCTGCGGCCCTGGCCGGGATGGGAGGGGTAGCAGCCGCCCGCGCCGTGGCGGGCGGGGTCGGTGCCGCGGCCTCGCTCGCCGGCGGTGCGAGCGGTGCCTACACGCTCGGCAGCACTACCGGCGGTGGATCGGTTTCTGCTGGCCTGGCCGGTGTCGCTCGCGGGGCGGCCGGTGGTGCCACCAGCGGCCTGCGCGGCGCGGCCCAGAGCGCCTCCACCGCGCTGCGCGACCGCTTCGCCGCCGGCCAACGCGCCGCCTGGTCGGCAACCGGCGGATCGGGCGGAGATGCTGCCGGCGCGTCCCAGACCGCACCGGCGCCCAGAGGCGCGCCGGCCTGGGCCGAGCGCCTGCGGCGGCAAGCCGTCTCCCGGGCCGCGCAGAACATCCTCCACGAAGGCGAAGGCCGCGGCGGCGGGATGCGGCCCAATCTGCGAGGTGACGGGGCATGAGGTGGCGCCGCTTCTCCTCCCGTCTCGGCGACACCGAGGCGCCGGCCACGCCCTATCAGCGGGCGGGGCAACTCTGGGACCAGCGCATCGGCTCCGCCCGCGTGCAGGCCGCGAACTGGCGCCTGATGGCGTTCGGCTGCCTGGCGCTCGCCGCGGTGGTCACCGCCGATGACATCCGCACCCATTCCCGCGCCATGGTCACCCCGTTCGTGGTCGAGGTCGATCATCTCGGCGCGGTGCAGGCGGTTGCCCCGGCGCGCGCGGAGGTACAGCCGACCGACACCGAGATCGCGTATTTCCTGGCGCAATTCATCGAGCGCGTGCGCGGCCTCTCGGTCGATCCGGTCGTCGTCCGCCAAGCCTGGCTCGACGCCTATGCGCAGATCACCAGTCACGCCAAGCCGATGCTCGACGCCTATGCGCGGCAGGCCGATCCATTCGGCCAGATCGGCAAGCGCGCCGTGACCGTCGATGTCACCAGCGTCGTCCGCGCCAGCCCGAATTCCTTCCGTGTCGCCTGGGTCGAGCATCCGTTCCAGGACGGCACTGCGCTGCCGCCCGAGCACTGGACCGCGATCCTGACCGTGGTCATCCAGACCCCGCATACCGAGGCGGCGCTGCGGCAGAACCCGCTCGGAATCTACATCGATGCGATCAGCTGGGCGCGCGAGGTGAACACCGTCCAGACCGAAGGATCGACCCCATGAGATTTTCGTTCGTCCTCGCGTGTGGCGGTGCGTTGGCACTTTCGGCCTGCGCCCAGCCGGTGCCGAAGATCGCCTACGACAACCCTCAGCCGGCGCATCTCGTGCCATCGCCGCCGGCTCCGGTTCAGGTTGTGACCTTGCCCGCGCCACTGCCGCTGCCGGGGCAGCTCAAGAAGCTGCCGCCAGCCTCGGCGAGCCGAGTGCCAGCTCAGCCCGCAAATCCGGTCGCCCGCGTGGCTCAGGCCAACCAAGCGGCGCGCATCAACCCGACGCGCGATGGCTACATCAACGCCATGCAGGTGTTCCCCTGGTCGGACGGCGCGCTTTACGAGATCTACGCTTCGCCGCTGCATGTGACCGATATCGCATTGCAGCCTGGCGAGCATCTGATCTCGATCGCGGCCGGCGACACCGTGCAATGGAAGATCGGCAACACCACCAGCGGTTCGGGGGCCGATCAGCAGGTGCACGTCCTGATCAAGCCGATCTCGGCCGACCTGCCCATGAACAACATCGTCATCATGACCGACCGGCGTGCCTATCACCTTGAGGTGCATCCGACCAAGGACACGTATATGGCCGCGGTGTCCTGGAACTACCCGCAGGACGATCTGCTGGCTTTACGGACGCAGAACGCCGCGGCGACGGATTATGCGAACACCGTGGCGGCGAGCGATGTGAACATCGCGGCGCTCCACTTCCGGTATCGGATCAGCGGCGATGATCCACCCTGGCGGCCGGTGCAGGTCTTCGATGACGGTTCGAAGGTCTATGTCCAATTCCCGCCGGGGATCGCCCAGGGCGACATGCCGCCGCTGTTCATCCTCGGCGCGCCGGGCGGCAAGGCGGAGATCGTCAATTACCGCGTGCGCGGCAACACCATGATCGTCGATCGGCTGTTCGCCGCCGCTGAACTCCGCCTCGGCGCCGGGCCGCAGCAGGTCGTGCGCATCACGCGGACCGATGGGCGCGGCTGATGACAGGTCCCGAAGATCCGGGGGGCGGGCAGCAGCCGACCCCCAAGGCCGACCCGGCTAGCTTCGCACTGCGGGCGCGGCCGCGTGCGGTGACGCGGCTTTCGCGCCGTGCGCTGATCATCGCAGCCGGCGGCGTCGCGGTCTGCGTGGTGGGGGCGGTGTGGTGGGCGTTCGCGCTGCACAGCTTCCGGATCACTTCCGGCAAGGAGCTCTACAACACCGATGTGCGGCCCTCGGCGGATGCAATTGGCGGCCTGCCGAATGGCTATGCCAGCCTGACCAAGCCCAAGCCGCTGCCGGCCCCACCGCGAGCGGTGCCCCGGCTCGGACCGCCACTGCCGGGTGACCTCGGCCGGCCGATGTTGGCGCAAGGGGCGCCCACCGCCTTCGCACCACCAACCAACGGTACGGAGCAGGCGGCCGCGCGGCTGCGGGCGCAGGCCGCCGATGCGGGGGTGTTCTTCACCGTGGCGGCAAACACGGGTGGCACCAACAGTGCAGCCGGCCCCGCGCCAGGCGTCGCCCCGGTGGGTCAGCCGGCTCCTGGCACTGCGGGGGGTGACGGCGCACTCGCCGCACCGCATGGCGACCAGAACCAGCAGGACGCCAAGCAGGCATTCCTGAACAGCCCGGTCGATCGCGCGATCTACTCGCCCGACCGGCTGCAGACGCCGCTCAGCCCCTACGAGCTGATGGCTGGCACCGTCATCCCCGCCGCGTTGATCACCGGGCTGAACTCCGACCTGCCGGGGCAGGTGATCGCTCAGGTGACGCAGGACGTCTATGACAGCGTCTCCGGCCGCTATCTTCTGGTCCCCCAGGGAGCGAAGCTGATTGGCAAATACGACAGCGTCGTCGCCTACGGCCAGTCACGGGTGCTGCTGATCTGGACACGGCTGATCATGCCGGACGGCAGTTCGGTGGTGCTCGACAACCTGCCGGGCGCCGATACCCAGGGCTATGCGGGCCTCGAGGACGGCGTCGATTATCATTTCTGGCGGTTGCTGCGCGGCGTCGCGCTCTCCTCGCTGCTCGGCGTCTCCAGCGCGCTCGCAACCAACAACGTGGTCGGCGGCACCGGGACGGGCAACGTGATCATCGCGCTCGGCCAAAGCGCCGACCAGGCCGCCAACCAGGCGGGGCAGTCGATCGTCTCGCGTGACCTCGGCGTCCAGCCGACCCTGACGGTGCGCCCTGGCTTCCCGCTCGACGTCATGGTCAACCGCGATATCGTGCTGCGGCCCTATGGGGGCGGGTGAGGAGAGCGAGGATGGCGAAACTCCGCATCGGCCCGCTGCCCGACGACAGGCCGGTCAAGCGCACCATCACGTTCACTGCGGCGCTGGACGCGCTGATCCGCGACTACGCCGCGGCCATCGCGGCGCAGGACGGCCTGTCCGAGGCGCCGACCATCGAGAAGCTGGTGCCGATCATCGTCGAGCGATTCATTGCCACCGACCGGGCGTTTCGGGCTCCCATGCACCGGGCGCTACCGGCCGTGCCGCATAAGCCGCCGCCACATTCAAAACAGTCACCGTCCAGCTGGGAGCGCCAGGGAGATCAGCCAACCATCGCCGGGTCGGAGTGACCGCGCCTGGGAGATCGGGCAGCAGCGCCTTGTGTATTGCAAAACGCGCTACGGTCTCCTACATTCGCGCCATGGCGAAGGGGACCACCATGACCGGCGCGGCCAAACGCAAAGACTATCCGCTCTCGATGCGCCTCCCGGAAGGCGACCTCGCCATCATCGACCGCGCCGCCGACCTGCGCGGCCGGTCGCGGACCGACTTCGTGCGGGAGGCGGCGGTACGGGCCGCCGAGGAGGTCCTCATGGAAAGCACGCTGCTCCGCATGACCCCGGAGGGCTTCGAGGCGTTCGTCCAAGCCGTCTCCGCCCCCGCCACACCCGTTCCGGAGATGGTGGCGTCCCTCCGTCGCAAGGCGCCGTGGGAGAAAGGCGCGGCAAAGCGCTGATGGCGGAGCCGCCGCTCTCCGCGCCCGAGCTACTGAATGTCAGCCACGACGTATCCCGGTTCTCCTGCGGCAAGCCCTCACTGGATCATTGGCTGAAGACCCGGGCGCTCGCCAATCAGCAGAAGGGGTTCACAGTGGTCATGGTGGTCCAGGTGGCGGGCCGTGTCGTCGGCTATTACGGCCTGGCGCCGACGGCCATCGTCCCCGCCACCCTGCCGCGCTCGATCCGCACCAGCCAGCCGCCGAACCCAGTGCCGTGCATTCTGCTCGGCCAGCTTGCCATCGATCTGGCCTGGATCGGACGGGGGATCGGCACCGGGCTGTTCAACCACGCGCTCGCCCGCAGCGTCAGCGGCGCCGCGCTGATCGGCGGGCGCGCCTTGGTCGTGAACGCCGTCGATGACGAGGCAGCCGTGTTCTGGCGCCGCCGCGGGTTCCTGCCGTCCAAGGACGACGCTCTGGTGCTGTTCCGGTCCATCGCCGACATCGCCGCCTCCCTGACAGCAGCAGATCCCAGTTTGCGATGATCCGGCGCACTGCCGGTCTCCGCTGCCCTCTTTGGCACGCCGACGACATGGTTGTAACGTCCATGTGACAAGGCGGCCAGCCATTGGTAGGGAGGCGGAATCATGACTAAGCCATTCTTCGAACAGCCGATTCTGAACTCCCCCTATGCCGTCCCGACTCGCCACCATGCGCTGGACGCGGACGGCCAGCCGCTGGACCTGCCCCCAATCGAGGGGCGCCGCGGCCCCCGTTATGTGGCCCCCGTGCCACCGCCCAGGAAGCAGAAGGGCAAAGGCAAGCAAGCAAGCCTGGCGCTCGGCGATCCCTCCAACCTGTCCACCGACGCGCAGGCCTACAACCCGTCACCGATCATCAACGAGATCCGGAACCAGGTCGCCTCCTGGCGGGACCTGCGCAACCCGACCGACTGGGGTGTCACGCCCGCCACCCAACGCCTCCTCCAGCACTGGCGTCGCCAAGACGGGTGGCTGGGGCCGCGACCCTTCTTCTGCCAGATAGAGGCGGCCGAGACCGCCATCTGGCTGACCGAGGTCGCTGGCCGCCGGCCACAGCACGCCCATCTCTGGCGCCACCTTCGGGCGGCGAACGAGCAGGCCAACCCCGAACTGCTGCGCATTGCCCTAAAGATGGCGACCGGAGCCGGCAAGACCACGGTCATGGGGATGCTGATCGCCTGGCAGTCCGTCAACGCCGTTCGCAGCCCGAACAGCGCGCTGTTCAGCCGCGGATTCCTGATCATCACCCCCGGCATCACCATTCGTGACCGGCTGCGGGTGCTGCTGCCCGACGATCCCGACGCCTACTACGCGAAGCGCGAATTGGTGCCGACCGATATGCTGCCCGAGCTCGGCAAGGCCAAGATCGTGCTGACCAACTACCACGCCTTCAAGCGGCGCGAGACGATGGAGGTCTCCAAAGTCGGCCGCTCCCTGCTGCAAGGGCGCGGCGATCCCGTGAAGACCACGGAGACCGAAGGGGCGATGCTGAGCCGCGCCTGCGGCGAGCTGCTCACCCTGAAGAATGTGGTCGTCATCAATGATGAAGCGCATCATTGCTATCGGGAGAAGCCCGGAGACGACGAGGAGCCGGTCGGGGCGGAGGAACGCGAGGAAGCGAAGCGCAACGCCGAAGCCGCGCGCCTCTGGATTTCCGGCATCGAGGCCCTGAAACGCAAGGTCGGCGTGCGGACCGTGTACGACCTTTCCGCCACCCCCTTCTTCCTCCGCGGCTCCGGCTATGTCGAAGGCACGCTGTTCCCCTGGACCGTCAGCGACTTCTCCCTGATCGACGCGATCGAATGCGGCATCGTCAAGCTGCCTCGCGTTCCCGTCGCGGACAACCTGCCGAGCGGGGATGCACCGCTCTACCGCGACCTGTGGAAGCACATCGGCAAGCGGATGCCGAAGAAGGGCGCAGGCAAGTCCGGGGCGCTCGACCCGCTCTCGATCCCGGCGGAATTGCAGACAGCGCTCTACGCCCTCTACAGCCACTACGAGAAAACTTCGGAAGCCTGGGAGCGCGCGGGGATCGACGTGCCGCCGGTGTTCATCGTGGTCTGCAACAACACCGCGACCTCGCGGCTGGTGTATGAATGGATCGCCGGCTTCGAGCGTCCGGGCGAAGACGACGAGCCGGAGGTCAAGCATCGCGGGCACCTGGCCCTGTTCCAGAACTACGACCAGCATCACCAGCGACTCGCCCGGCCGAATACGTTGCTGATCGACAGCGAGCAGCTCGAATCCGGTGAAGCGCTCGACCCCGCCTTCCGCGACATGGCCGGCCCGGAGATCGCGCAATTCAAGCGCGACCTGGTGGAGCGCACCGGCGACGCCAAGGCCGCCGAACAAATCACCGACGAACAATTGCTCCGCGAGGTGATGAATACGGTCGGGCGCCGTGGCGCGCTCGGCGAGCGCATCCGGTGCGTCGTCTCGGTCTCCATGCTGACCGAGGGGTGGGACGCCAACACTGTCACCCACATTCTCGGCGTTCGCGCCTTCGGCACGCAGCTGCTCTGCGAGCAGGTGGTCGGGCGCGGACTGCGGCGGCAATCCTACGAGCTGAACGGGGAAGACCTGTTCAACGTCGAATATGCCGACATCCTGGGCATCCCGTTCGACTTCGCGGCCGATGCGGTCGTGGCCCCCGTCACCCCGCCCAAGCGCAGCGTGCGGGTGCAGGCGATGCGCGACCGTGCGGCACTGGAGATCGTGTTCCCGCGCGTGGGCGGATACCGGGTCGATCTGCCGGAGGAGCGCCTGACCGCTCAGTTTACGGAGGACAGCCGGCTCACACTGACGCCCGAGATCGTCGGTCCCTGCACGGTGCTGATGGAGGGGATCGTGGGCGAAGGGGTCGAGTTGAACGCGGAAGATGCGTTCCGCACGCTGCGCCCCAGCACCATCTCCTACCACCTCGCCAAACGCCTGCTGGAAACCCGCTTGCGCGATCCTGGCGGCGATCTGCCGGTGCATCTCTTCGGGCAAGCCCAGCGCGTGGTGCGGGAATGGCTGGACGGCGGTTATCTGGTGACCAAAGGCGTGCCACGGGCGGCCGTCACCTATCTGGAACTGGCCGAGAAGGCGGTGGAACGCATCTACCTCGCCTGCCAACGCAGCGCGCCGGGTGAGCAGCGTATCAAGGCGATCCTCGACCCCTACAACCCGCGCGGTTCAACCCGCTTCGTCAACTTCACCACGACAAAGACGGTCTATGAGACCAATCCGGCCCGCTGCCACGCGAATTACGCCGTCTGCGACAGCGACTGGGAAGCGGAACTGGCGCGGGTGCTGGAACGCCATCCGCGCGTCCTGGCCTACGTGAAGAACCAGGGCATGCAGTTCGAGGTGCCGTATCGGGACGGTGCCATTCCGCGCCGCTATGTGCCGGACTTTCTGGTGCGCCTGGACGACGGCCAGGATGAACCGCTGACCCTGATCCTGGAGACCAAGGGATATCGCGGGGGAGACGCCCAGATCAAGGCGGAGACGATGCGCGCGCTTTGGGTGCCGGGCGTGAACCATATCGGCGGCTTCGGGCGCTGGGCGTTCGAGGAGTTCCGCGATGTGTTTGCCATCGAGGAGAGTTTCGCGCGCCTGGTGGATGGGCTGGTGACGGAAAGGATAGCGGCGTAGTGGCGAAGGAACCGAAAACCCGGCGCGTCGAGACGCTGGTTCACGACAAGGCGCGGCGGAAGAACATCCCCACCGCCGAGTTGCAGACCTTCCTGGATGCGGAGGCGGACGCGAAGCAGTTCGGCCCCGTTTCTTACGCGCGGGCGCGGCCTCTGGCGGAAGGCGAGACGCGGGCGCGGGATGAGGACCGGGACCCGCAACTGATCTGGAACGGGGTGCGCATCCGGCTGACGCAGGAGCAGGTGCGGCAGTTGGCCGACACCGGCGAGGTGGCGATCGGCGATGCGCAACTGGTCTGGCGCGGGAAGGACACGCAGGACTGGTCCGATCTGATCGTCCAGGCGCCGCCGCTCTATATCCAGGAGAAGATCCACCCGAAGGCGATCATCGACGATCTGCAGCGCGCGACGGCGCGGCGGGCGGAGCCGGAGCCGATGGCCGACCTGTTCGCCGACTTCAACGGTGTGGCGCCGGATGCGCGGACCGAGTTCTACCAGCACGACGCGCACTGGTCGAACCGGATGATCCTGGGCGATTCCTTGCAGGTGATGGCGAGCCTGGCGGAGCGCGAGGGTCTGCGCGGCAAGGTGCAGTGCATCTATTTCGACCCGCCCTACGGTATCAAGTTCAACAGCAACTGGCAGGTGAGCACGCAGAGCCGGGACGTGAAGGACGGCAAGCGGGAAGACATCTCGCGCGAGCCGGAGCAGGTGAAGGCGTTCCGGGATACCTGGAAGGACGGCATCCATTCGTATCTAACCTATCTGCGCGATCGGCTGACCGTTGCGAAGGAGTTGCTGACGGAGAGTGGATCGATCTTCGTGCAAATCGGGGATGAGAATGTCCATCGAGTGCGGACACTGATGGACGAGGTGTTTGGTGCAGACGAGTTCATCGCCGATATTACGATACAAAAGGCAGGATCGATCTTTTCCCAATATCTAGGTTCGGTTGCGGACTACGTCCTCTGGTATGCGAAGCGATCTGAGGCGCTGAAGTATCGCGAGTTATTCCAGGCGCGTGCCCAACCTGATGCCGATGTCGGTAGGTTCACCCAAATACAACTCCCCGATGGGACCCGCTTTTCGGCGACCAAGGTCGGAACGATCAGAGGACGACCATTTGCTCCAGATCCTTTGGAGTCTGCCGGAATGGGACGCCAAAAGGGAGAGGGTGCGGCTAGTTGGTTCGCGGTGCGGATGCGCGGACAAGACTACACACCTACGGCGCAAACTCGCTGGAAGACGAACCAAACGGGAATGGACCGACTCCGCAAAGCCGATCGTCTGCTACCCCAAGGGACGCGGATTCGCTTTCAGAAATTTTATGACGACTTTCCCGTGTCGGTCTTCACCAACATCTGGAGCGATCTCGCTGGCGCCACGGACAAGGTTTACGTCGTTCAAACCAACGTAAAGATGGACACCTCCAATAACCTCTTGAGCGACGCGTGATTGTTTGATTCGATGCGTTTTCCCAAGGGGGGCGTATTGATGGGCCGTCAGCCTGGCTTTTTTGACGTCGACAGCCGCTTGCGTGAGCTTTC
>JAJZUI010000160.1 GCA_021847175.1 Pseudomonadota bacterium | reverse complement strand
AGGGCGCGCGCGTAGGCCTCGAAGTCGGCAAGCTTGCGCGGATCGATTGTGTAACGGATGCACAACGTCATCATCGGCCGTTCCTCGCGATGGTTCCGGGGCACTCAGCGTGGAGCGGCGCGCGGCGCCGGTCACGCGCGAACGCTTCGGTCGTGGACGAAGCGTCGCCGCGTGCGGCCTGGGGCGGGGTGTCGTAGAGTCGGCGCATGTCCCAGGGCCTCGCACTCTCCGAGATCGGCGCGCTCGTCGGCGACCCCGCCCGCGCCAACATGCTTTCGGCGCTGCTCGACGGGCGGGCGCTGAGCGCCTCCGAGCTTGCGTGGTCGGCGCGCGTCTCGCCCGCGACCGCGAGCGGGCACCTCGCCAGGCTCGTCGAGGGCGGGATGCTGAGCGCCGTGCGGCAAGGGCGGCATCGCTATTTTCGCGTAGCCTCGGCCGATATCGCCGGCATGCTGGAACACATGATGGTGATCGCGAGCCGCGTGCAGCCCGCCGACGACAGGCGCCGCGCGACACCGCGCATCAGCCCGGCGCTGCGCGAGGCCCGGACCTGCTACGACCATCTCGCGGGCCGCCTCGGCGTCGGGCTCGCCGATGCGCTGGTGGCCAGGGAAGTGGTCGCGCTGGCGGAGGAAGCTGGCGAGGTGACCGAGAGCGGGCGCGCGTGGCTGGCGGATTTCGGGCTGCCGCTCGATCGCGTCGGACGGACGCGCCGCCTGTTCTGCCGGCCGTGCCTGGACTGGAGCGAGCGGCGGCCGCACCTGGCCGGCGTGCTCGGGGCGTTGCTGTGCCAGCGTTGCGAGGCGCTCGGGTGGATCCGGCGCGAGCACGACAGCCGGGCCGTCGCGGTGACAGCCGCGGGCCGGCGCGGCTTCGCGGAGCAGTTCGGGCTGGACGCGGGGGCCGCGAACGCCGCCGGGAGGTGATGGTGGCGGGGAGGTCGCTCAGGCGGGCGCGGGCTGCATCGCGAAGTCCATCACGGCGGGATCCTCGGCGCGCAGGCAGGCGGCGGCGTGGCCGGGGGCGAGGTCGCGCAGGGGCGGAACGGTTTCGGCGCAGGCGGCGATGGCGTGGCGGCAGCGGGTGCGGAAGACGCAGCCGGAGGGCGGGTTCAACGGGCTCGGGATGTCGCCCTGCAGCAGCGTGCGGGCGGAGGCGAGGCCGGTCTCGGGCTCCGGGATCGCGGCGATCAGGGCCTGGGTGTAGGGGTGGCGGGGGGCGGAGAAAATATGTTTCGCCGGCGCAACTTCCATCACGCGTCCGAGATAGAGGACCATCACGCGGTCTGCCGCGTAGCCGACGGTGGCAAGGTCGTGGGCGATGAGGACCATGGCCAGGTTGCGGCGGCGCTGCAGGTCGATGAGCAGGTTGGTGACCTGGGCGGCGACGGAAACATCGAGTGCGGAGACCGGCTCGTCGGCGACCAGCAGCACGGGGTCGCAGGCCAGCGCGCGGGCGATGCCGACACGCTGGCGCTGGCCGCCCGACAATTGGTGCGGCAGGCGCTGCGTGAGAGTGGGCGGGAGCCCGACTTCCTGCATGAGGGCGGCGACGCGGGCCTCGCGGGCGGCGCGGGTGGAGCCGATGCCGTGGATGATCAGGGGCTCGGCGAGGATTTCGCCCACGTGCATGCGCGGATCCAGCGAGCCGTATGGGTCCTGGAACACCGGCTGGGCGGCGCGGCGGAAGATGTCGAGATCCGCGCCGCGGAGGCGGTGGACGTTGCCGGATCGGAACAGGATCTCACCCGATGTGGGATCGGCAAGGCGCAGGACGCACTGGCCGATGGTGGTCTTGCCGGAGCCGGATTCGCCGACCAGGCCGAGTATTTCTCCAGGCTCGACGTGGAAGGAGACATCGCTCACGGCGTGCAGCGAGAGCGGCGCGCGGAACAGGCCGCGGCGGATGGGGAAGCGGACGTTGAGGCGGCGGACCTCGAGGAGCGGGGAGGTCATGGGGCGAGCTCCGCGGCGCGGACGCAGCGCACGGAGCGGCCGGGGCCCATCGGGGTGAGCGGCGGCTGGGCGGTGTCGCACAGGCCGGGGCGAAAGGCCGGGCAGCGCGGGCCGAAGGCGCAGCCGGGCGGCGGGTTCAGGGCGTCGGGGACGGTGCCGCCGATCGCGGGAAGGGTAAAATCCTCCTTGTTCATCCCGAGGCGGGGTACGGATTGCAGCAGGGCGCGCGTGTAGGGGTGCAGCGGGCGGGCGATGACGTCGGCGACCGGCCCCTCCTCCACCGCGCGGCCCGCGTAGAGGACGAGGATGCGGTCCGCGACCTCGCGCGCGACGCCGAGGTGGTGGGTGATGAACAGGAGCGCCATGCCACGCTCGGCGCGCAGTTGTTTCAGAAGCGAGAGGATCTGCGCCTGGATGGTGACGTCGAGTGCCGTCGTGGGCTCGTCGGCGATCAGGAGGGACGGGTTGCAGGCGAGCGCGATCGCGATCATGACGCGCTGGCGCAGGCCGCCGGAAAGCTCGTGCGGGTAGGCCTCCATGCGCCGTTCCGGTTCCGGAACGCCGAGATGGCCGAGGAGGGAAACGGCACGCTGGTGGAGGGCCGCGCGCGAGAGGGTTTCGTGGTAGCGCAGCGCCTCCGTGATCTGGTCGCCGACCCGGTGGACCGGGTTGAGGCTGGTCATCGGCTCCTGGAAGATCATGCCGATCTCGCGGCCGCGCAGGTGCTGCAGTTCTCGCGCGCCGGCGGTGGTGAGGTCGTGGGCGGCGCGGTCGGCGCCGATGAAGCGGATGCGGCCGGAAGCGACGTGGGCGGTGCGCGGCAGCAGGCGCATGACGGCGAGTGCGAGCGTGGATTTGCCGGAGCCGGATTCGCCGACGACGACCAGGCTTTCGCCGCGGGCGAGGCGGAGGGAGACGTGATCCAGCGCCGGGACGTGGCCGTAGAAGAGGGAGAGGTCGTCGACGTCGAGCAGCGCGGAGGCTTCCGACGTGGAGTTTTGCGTGGATTGGGCGACGGCGGCGCTCATTGGGCGAGGCTCATTGGGCGACGCTCATTGGGCTCTGGGGTCGAAGGCGCGGCGGAGGGCGTCGCCGAACAGGTTGAAGCCGAGGACGACGCAGAAGATCGCGAGGCCCGGGAAGGTCGCGATCCACCAGGCGGTGAGGAAGTAGTTCTGCCCGTCCGCGAGGAGCGCGCCCCAGTCCGGCGAGGGCGGCTGGGCGCCGAGGCCGAGGAAGGAAAGACCCGCGGTCTCGATGATGACGGAGCCGGCCTGAAGGGTCGCCATCACCACCACCGGCGAGAGGCTGTTTGGGGTGACGTGGCGGAGCAGGACGCGCCACCTGGAGGCGCCGAGCGCCCTCGTTGCGCGGACGAAATCGGTCTGGCGCACGGTGAGCACCTGGCCGCGGATGAGGCGCGCGTATTGCGGCGTGTAGACGATGCCGATGGCGATGAGCGAGTGCAGCAGGCTGGGACCGAGTGCCGCGACGAGGATGAGGGCGAGCAGGAGGTAGGGGAAGGCGAGCAGGATATCGACGAGGCGCATGATCACGGCGTCGACCACGCCGCCGATGTAGCCGGCGAGCAGGCCCAGGGTGGAGCCGAGGACGAGAGCCAGGCCGTCGCCGACGATGACGGCGAAGAGCGCGTAGCGGGCGCCGTAGAGGACGCGGCTCAGCACGTCGCGGCCATACTGGTCGGTGCCGAGCGGGTGCAGCGCCGAGGGGCCGGCAAGCGCGTGCATCAGGTCCTGCGCGTAGGGGTCGTAGGGTGCGAGCAGCGGTGCGGCGGCGCAGACGAAGAGGAAGAGCAGGACAATGCCCAGGCCCACCTTCGCCGCGGGCCTGGCGAGCAGCGTGGCGCGGCCGACCGGAGGCGGGGCAACGAGGACGGCTTCGCTCATCAGCGTGCTCCCTTGCGGCGGACCCTGGGGTCGAGCAGCCCGTAGGAGATGTCGACAGCGAAGTTCACGAGGACGAAGAGGCCGGCGATGAAAATCGCGCCGGTCTGCACCACCGGGTAGTCGCGCGCGAGGATGGCGTCGACCATCAGGCGGCCGAGACCGGGGAGCGAGAAGATCGTTTCGGTGAGGAAGGCGCCGGAGAGCAGCAGGCCCAGTTGCAGGCCGATGACGGTGACGATTGGGATGAGGGCGTTACGCAGGATGTGGGCGCGCCTGACGCGGCCCTCGGGCAGGCCCTTGGCGCGGGCGGTGCGGACATGGTCGAGGTGCATGCTGGCGAGAACCTCGCCGCGGGTGATGCGGGTGATGAGGGCGAGCGGGATGGTGGCCAGCGTCGCCGCGGGCAGGAGCAGGTGGCGGATCGCCTGCCAGATGAGGGCGGCGTTGCCGGTGAGGAAGGCGTCGATGATGCTGAGGCCGGTGCGCTCCGGCACGTGAGCGCCGATCGGCATCAGGCCGCCGGTCGGCAGCCAGCCGAGTTTCTCCGAGAACAGCAGCAGCGCCATCAGGCCGAGCCAGAACACCGGCATGGAGACGCCGAACAGCGTCGGCGTGGTGATGGCGGTGTCGAGCCAGGTGCCTTCGCGGAAGGCGGCGAAAACGCCGAGCGGCAGGCCGATGGCGACGGCAAGCGCGAGGGCCGAGACGGTGAGCTCGATCGTGGTGGGGAAGGCCTGCAGCACCTCCCCGAGCGCCGGGCGGTTGTCGCGCAGCGAGGTGCCGAAATCGCCGGAGAGGGCGCCGGAGAGGAAGCGCCAGTATTGCACGAAGACCGGCTGATCGAGGCCGAGCTCGTGGCGCAGGCGCGCGAGCGAGGCCGCGGTGGCGCGATCGCCGAGGAGCAGGGTCGCGACGTCGCCGGGCAGCAGGTGCATGGCGACGAAGACCACGACGCTGACGCCGAGCAGCACGAGGATGAGTTGGCCGAAGCGGCCGACCAGGTAGTCGAGAATGGCGATCTCTCCCGAAGCGGAACGGTTCTGCCCCGCCGGCCGTGACGCAGTGGCCGCGCCGCACGGGCGGTGGCCTCACGCCGGCCGGTCACGGCCGGCGTGAGGCCCAGGTGCGACGGTGGGCGGGACGGTCAGGCGAGCGAGACTTTCTCCAGGTCGAAGAACATCTGCGTCGGGTTGAGCTGGTAGCCCTGAACCCGGTCGCTGATGGCGCGGACCTGCAGGACCGAGTTGATGAAGATCCAGGGGGCATCGTCGAGGATGATCTTCTGAGCCTCCTGGTAGATCTTCACGCGCTCCTCGTGCGAGGTGCTTTCCAGGCCCTTGACGAACAGGGCGTCGAGCTTCGGGTTCTTGTAGCGCGGCGTGTTGGTCACCGGGATGTTGGTGCCGCCGTAGAGAGCGTTGAGGAAGTTGTCGGGGTCGCCGTTGTCGCCGGTCCAGCCGACGAGGAACATGCCCTTGTAGCTGGGGCCGCGGACGGTCGAGAGGTAGGCGCCGAACTCCATCTTGCGCACGGTGACCTTGACGCCGACCTTCTCGAGGTAGCCCTGCACCGCGACGGCGAGGTCCGGCCCGATCGGGTTGTAGCCGCGCGGCGAGTTGTAGGCGAGCAGTTCGACCTCGAAGCCGGGCTTCACGCCGGCGGCGGAGAGCAGCTGCTTCGCCTTTTCCGGGTTGTAGGGGTAGCCCTTGAGCGAGGGGTCGAAGCTCCATTCCGAGGGCGGCAGCGGCGAGGTCATCATCGTTGCCAGATCGTGATAGAGCGCCTTGTCGATGGCGTTCTTGTCGACCGCGTAGTTGAACGCCTGGCGGACGCGCACGTCGTTGAACGGGGGCACTTCGCAGGGCATGCCGACGCCGCTGGTGGCGAGGCCGGCCTGGGTGAGCACCTTCAGCTGGTGGTCCGCCTGGATCGCGGGGAGAAGCTGCGTGCTGGTGTCGGCCCAGATGTGCATGTCGCCGTTTTTCAGCGCGAGCAGGCCGGCCGACGGGTCAGGATATTCCTTGAAGACCAGGTTGGTGATCTTCGGCTTGCCGCCCCAGTAGGCCTCGTTGGCCTTGAGGATGACGGCATCGCGCGGACGCCATTCCTCGAAGATGTAGGGGCCGGTGCCGACCGGGTGCTGGCGGAAGGCCTTGCCGTATTTCTTCGCGGCGACGGTGCTGACGACGCCGTTCCAGACCATCGCGAGGCTGGTGAGGAAGGGTGCGTTCGGTGTCTTGAGCTTGAAGACGACCGTGTTGGGGTCGGGTGCGGTGTAGGAGGCGACCGAGCCGTAGGTGAACTCGATATAACCCTCAACCGGGCCGGTGTTGTAGATGTAGATGGGCGAGGATTTGTTGAGCAGGCGGTCGATCCCCTCGAGGTAGGTCTTTGCGTCGAAGGGCGAGCCGTCGTGGAACTTGACGTTCTGGCGGAGGTGGAACGTGTAGGTCAGCCCGTCCGGCGTGACATCATAGGATTGCGCGAGGCCGGGCATGGGGTCCGTGGTGCCGGGCTTATACTTCATCAGGCTGTCGAAGACGGTCGCCATGATGTAGCCGGAGGTGTTGTTGAGTACCGCTTCCGGATCGAGGCCGGTGGGGTCGGCGGCGATGCCGATGACCAGAGTATCCGCCGGCGCGGCGGCGTGGGCGCGGTCGGCGAGGGCGATGCCGCTGATGGCGGCGCCGGCGCCGAGCATGACGGAACGGCGCGAGAAGGTCCGGTTCATTGTCTGTCCCCTGGTTGTGTCCGGGTTGCGGTTCGGTGGCACTATACGCGCGCAGGGCGGGAGGAGAAGAGCGGAGTTGGCCGGGTTCGTTCCGTTGATCGCTCGGACGGGTCAGGCGGGGGCCGCAGGCTCCGGCGCGGCGAGGTCGAGGCGGGCTTCGAGGATGTCGGGTTCGGCGGGGATGCGCCTGAGGGTGAAGCCGAGGCTGCGGACGAAGGCCTGCATGGCGCGGTTGTCGGCGAGGACCTGGCCCACGATGGTGGTGACGCCCTGGCGCGGCGCCCAGGCGAGGAGGCGGTGCATGAGCGCGCGGGCGAGGCCGGTGCCCTTCATGTCCGGCTGCACGACGATGGCGAACTCCGCCTCCGTGTCGCGCTCGACGACGAGGCGCGCGACGCCGACGATGTCCGGGCCGCGGAGCGCCACGAATGCCATTTCGCGACCGTAATCGATCTGCGTGAGGCGGGTGGCGAGCTCCGGCGGCAGCTCGCGGATGGCGTTGAAAAAGCGGAAGCGGATGTCCTCGGGCGAGAGGCGGGCGAAGAAGGCGGCGTGGGCCTGCCCGTCCTCCGGGCGGATCGGGCGCAGGTGGAAGGTCTGCGTGCCGATGGTCGCGTCCTCCTCGAGGTCCGAGGGATAGGGCGGGATGGCGAGGAAGGCGGGCGGCGCGCCGGCGGCGCGGGTGCGGACCCAGGCATCGGCGACGGCGACACCCTCGGCGTCGGCGAAGACGGGGTCGAGCGAGAGGGCGGCGATGTTGGGGTGATCGACGAGAAGCTGGCTCACGCGCACGAGCAGGCCGGCGAGGGCCGCGCGGTCCGGCGCCGGGCGGTCCGGGCGCGCGGCGAGGACGGCGGCCGGCAGCCGGTCGAGCAGCGCGTGGGCGAGCGGCAGGTTGAGCGGCGGCAGGGCGCAGGCGGCGAGATGGCGGTCCTGGGCGAAGGCGCCGCCAGGGGAGAGGAAAAGCGCGGGGCCGAAGATGGCGTCCTCGTAGAGGCGCAGCGCCAGCGGCGTCGCGCGGCCGGCCTGGCGCTGGATCAGGAGCGCGTCCTCGGTCTCGGCGAGCAGCAGGCGCGCGGCGCTGGCGACGGCGAGGCGGTCGGTGAGGCCCAACGCGATGCGTTCGTCCGGCACCGGCGGGCCGAGGCGGCGGCGGCGCAGCGAGACGGGAAAGCCGAGGAGGCTGGCGGCGTCGGCGGCATCCGCGGGGGAGAGGGCGAGGCGGTGCGGCAACGTGGGGATGCCGTACGCGGCGAGGAGGTTGAGCGCGAGGTCCGGTGGCAGGTCGCAATCCGGGGCGCGCAGCAGGCGCGCGGCGGTGGTTCGGTCCGGGGCGAGGCTGAGCACGGCGGCGGGGACGCGTTCCGCCGCGGCGGCGCGGATGCGGCGGTGCTGCAGCAGGTGGCCGAAGCCGCGCACCGCGGCGATGGGACCGGCGAACACCGCGTAGCCCTGGGCGATGAGGGCGGCGCGGTGGGCGGCGGCGTGGCTCTCGCCCATCAGCGAGACCAGCACGGGTGCGGCCTGGGGGGCGCCGGCCAGGCGCGGCAGGGCGGGCGGCGCGGCGCGCGGGGCACGGATCAGGACGACGCCACCGGCCTCCGGCGCCTCGGCGAGGGCGCGGGTCGCGGCCGGGAGGTTTTCCTCCGGCACGAGCATCGCGCCGCCCAGCGAGGCGGGCGTGCTGGCGCCGAGTGGGGCGAGGCGATCCAGCAGCGGTGCCGAGGGCTGGAGAATGGAAAGACCCTCGCGCAGCGCGGCGTCGGCGGCGAGCTGGGCGGGGCCGACGCCGTCCGAGAGGATGGCGAGGGCGGTGCCGCGCGCGGGCGGGGCGCGCGAGAGGGTCTCGGCGGCGGCGAGCAGCGCCTCGTAGCTGGTGACGGTGAGCACGCCGACGCGGGCAAGGGCGGCAACGAAGGCGGCCTCCGCGTCGCCGCCGCGATGGGCGGCGAGCGCGCCGGCGCGAAGGGCGACGACGGGGCGTAACCGCGCGGCGGCGCGGGCGGCGGAGAGGAAGGCACGGCGGTCGCGCAGGCGGCGGATCTCGAGCAGGATGGCGCCGGTTTCCGGCTGCTGGGAGAGCCAGTCCAGCGCCACGTTGAAGCCGACGTCGTGGTTGGAGCCGATGCCGACGACATGGCTGAAGCCGACGCCGTTCGGCTCCGCCCAGTCCAGCACCGCGCGGGCGATGGCGGAGGACTGGGCGATGAGCGCGAGGCGGCCGGGCGGCGGGCGGCAATGCGAGGTGGTGGCGTCCAGCCGCACGGAGGCGACGGCGAGGCCGAAGCTGTAGGGGCCGAGGAGGCGCAGGCCGGTCGCGCGCGCGATCGGGGCGAGGCCGGCCTCAGGGCCCGGGCCCGGAACGATGGCGGCGGCGGTGCCGCGCGCGGCGAGGGCTTCGCAGGCGGCGGCGATTTGTTCCGGGGGCAGGCAGAGGACGGCGAGGTCCGGCGCGGCGGCGAGCGAGGCCACATCCTCGGCGGATTCCAGCGTGCCGGTGAAACCGGCTTCGCGCAGGCGGGCCAGCATCGCCTGACCGGCGGCGCTGCTCGCGCCGAGGACGGCGACGCGCGCGGGCTGGAACAGCCGCCGCGGATTGAAGCGGGCGGGGACGGAGGCCGTCGGCCAGGTGGGTTGCGCGGACATCGCGGGTGGGTGGTTGTGCGATCGGGCGGGCGGTTGGGCAAGAGGCGGGGTTGGGCGCGGCTTGACCGGGTGCGCCACGGCGGCGACGTTCGCGGTGATTCGGTAAGGCACAGGATGGCACGATGAAGAACGATCCGCGTTGGGACCCCGAGATGCTGGCAGCGCGCGAGCGGCAGGACGCGTATGCGGCGACACTGCCACCGCAGGTGATGGCGCCGCCGTTCGACGCGGCGCGGGCGATCAACGACCAGGTGGCGGCGATGTGGTGCGAGGGCGGGCCGGCGATGGCCGAGACACGCGACTTCGCGC
>JAJZUI010000003.1 GCA_021847175.1 Pseudomonadota bacterium | reverse complement strand
CCTCGGCGTGGCCGGCGGCATGAACCTGCAAGGCACCAACGCGATCGGCACCCTCGGCTCCCTCGCGGTGACCGGCGGCGGCCTGCAGCTCACCGATACCGGCAAGCTCACGCTCGGCGGCACGGTGTCGGTCCCGACCCTGGATCCGATCGGCCTCACGGTCGGCGGCCTGGTGTCTGGCGGCGGCTCGCTGGTCGCGCCGGGCGGCACCGTGGCGATCGCGGCGTTTCCGCCGACCGACGGCCTCGGCGTCGGAGCCGGCGGGGCGAACACGGTCTCGATCGACCCCGCGGCGCTGGCGGCCATCACCGCAGGCGACCTGGTCCTCCAGGGCACGGGCGTGAACGTTGCCAGAAGCGCCAATCTCGCCGGCATCCCGGTGCTCGATATCGAGGCCGGGACCGGAACGATCACGCTTTCCGCGGGCACGCTCCAGGCCGACACGCTGCTCGCCAACGCCGCCGGCGGGCTGACGCAGAACGGCGGCACGCTCGTGGCCACGGAGCTCACCTCCTCGACCGGCCTAAAGGGCGGCGTCACGCTCGACGCGGCCACCAACACGCTCGCGACCCTCGGCGCGATCGGCACGCTCACCGGTGACGTGCGCCTCATCGACGTCAGTGCCCTCACTGTCGCCGGTTCGTTGCAGGCCGGCAACGTCGTCGTCAATGACAGGGCCGCAGGCACGGCGATCACGCTGAACGCCGGCGTGTCGACGCCTGGCACGCTGTCGCTCTCGGCCCCGAATGGCGGGATCACGGAAACGGCGTCCGGCGTGATCTCGGCGGGTACGCTGCTGGTGCCGACGGCGGGTGGCGACGTGGCGCTGGGGAACTCGGCGAACGCAATCCAGAATGTCGGCAACGTGCTGGCATCTGGCTTCGGCGTGACGCTCACCGGCAGCCTCGATCCGCAGATTGCGGGCCTGGTCTCGGCCACCAGCATCACCGTCGCAAACAGCGGCACCGCCGGCATCACCGTCGGCGGCACCCTCGCGGCCGATCCCGCTGCTGGCACGCTCGATCTCTCCACGGCGGGGGGCGGCATCCACGCCGCGAGCGGCCGGCTCATCGCCTCGACGCTCACCAGCAGCGGCGGCATCGCCGGCACGGCCGATCTCTCAGGCACGGCAAACGTCATCGGCACGCTTTCCACGCTCGGCGTGACCGGCGGCGACCTGCGGCTGCGGGACACGTCGCCGCTCACGGTCGCGGGCACGGTCACGGTCGGCGGCGGTCAGACGCTCGAGATCGCAGACAACATCTTCGCGTTCGCGGCCGGCGGGTCGTTGTTCGCACCCGGCGGGCTGGTGGCGCTCGGTCCCACCGGCAACAGCGGCAAGGTGGCGCTGGCCTCTTCCGCCCCCAACGCCATCGCGCCGGGCGACCTGAGCGCGATCACCGCGGGGACGCTGCGGCTGGGCAGAACCGACCTCGCGACCGCGACCGCCGGCAGCATCACCGCGGGCGGGACCGTGAATGCGACCGGGGTCGGCACGCTGGACCTGGAGACGACGGGCGGCGCGGTAGTCAACCAGCCGCTGACGCTCGCCGCCGGCGGCACGTTCGAGGGCGCGGTGGGCAGTCTGCATCTTGGCAGTGCCACCAACGCCATCCCCAACCTCGGCTCGGTGGATGCTGGGACGGGAGCGATATCGGTCAACGACAGTTTGGCGCTGGACGTGACGGGTCCGGTTCGCGGTGGTGTGGTGATGCTGTCGGACGAGGCGTCTGGGACGGCGATCACGCTCGCGGGTTCGCTCGCGGGTTCGACGTCGGTGACGCTCAACGCGCTCAATGGCGGGGTGTCGAGCACGGCGTCGGGGGTTTTGGCGACGCCGCTGCTGACGAGTGTTGGGACCATCGGGCAGGGAGTGACGCTGGGCGGCTTGAACAGCATCGCGTCGATCGGCGTGCTGCAGGCCGGGGCGGGCGACGTGGTGGTGCAGGACACGGCGGCGCTGAGCCTGTCGGGTGCATCGGTGATCGCGGCGCCGTCGGGCAACGTGGTGCTGGACGATACCGCGACGGGTCCGGCGATCAGCCTTCGCGGCAGCGTGCAGACGGCGCCTGGCGGCACACTGGACCTGAGCGCGCCGAACGGCGGGATTGCGCAGGCTGGCGGCACGATTGTCGCGGGCACGCTGGCGAGTGGCGGGGGGATCGGCTTGGGCGGTCTGTCGCTGGTGGCGGGCAGCAACACGATCGGCGCGCTGGGCGACGTGGCGGTGACGTCGGGCGGCGGTCTGTCGCTGGCGGTGACGGGTGCGCTGTCGATCGATGGGGTGGCGCAGGCGGGATCGGTGTGGGTGCAGGCGCCGGGGATCACGCTCGCTGGCGGGACGCTGGCGGGCAGCGGCGCGGTGACGCTCGATCCGCTCGGGTTGGGCGTGACGGAGGGTGCGGGCGGGGTGATCTCGGCGGGGACGCTGACGCTGCCGTCTGGCCCGACGGGGTCGGTGCTGCTTGGCAACGGCAACACGATCGGCGTGCTCGGCAAGGTTGCGGCTGCGGGCAGCACGGTGGATGTGTCGGTTGGCAGCGGCACGCTGGACGTGGCGGGCCCGGTGCAGGCATCGACGGCGACGCTGGCGGACACGGCGGCGGGTCAGGCGCTGTCGCTGTCGGGCCTGGTGGATGTCGGTGGCACGCTGGACCTGTCGAGCGCGGGCGGGATTGCGCAGAGCGGCGGGACGCTGATCGCGTCGACGCTGGTGGGCTCGGCGGCGGGCAACGTGTCGCTTGGCGCGGGCAACACGATCGCGACGCTGGGCACGTTCGCGGTGACGGGCGGCAGCTTCGCGCTGATCGACAACCAGCCGCTGGTGGTGGACGGCCCGCTGAGTGCGTCTGGGATCACGCTGGACGCGAAGAACGCGGGCGGTCTGCTGCTGGCCGGTTCCGTCGACGCGGGAGCGGGCGGCGTGCTGGACGTGAGCTCGCCTGGCGCGGTGACGCAGAGCGCGGGGACGGTGCGCGCGGGGGTGGTGCAGAGCGCCTCCGGTGTCGCCTCGCTCAACCTGGCCCTCGCCGGCAACAGTATCGCCGCACTCGGCTCGCTCGCATCGGCCGGCGGCGTGGATGTGCTCTCGGCGCAGTCGCTCGCCGTCCTGGGCAGCGTCAGCGGGACAGGCATCATGCTCGCGGCGCCGACCATCTCGGTGACCGGCGAGGCTTCCGGCACGTCCCTGGTGAGCCTGGATGCGATCGCGGGGCCGCTGCTGCTGTCCGGGACCGTGGGCTCGCCCGGCGCAATCGTGGATCTGACGAGCGCCGCCGGGGCGACGCAGAGCGGCGGCGCGATCCTCGCCAGCACGCTGCAAAGCACTGGCGGCCTGGGCGGCAACGTGCTGCTGGGCGCCTCGGCGAACAGCATCGGCGTGCTCGGCGCCCTGTCGCTGCCCGGATACGTTCTCACCCTCGCGGACCAGGCGCCGCTGCTGATCCCGGCCTCCGTGAGCGCGGCGAGCGTGGCCGTGACGGATAATGCCGCCGGAACTGCGCTGAACGTGATGGGAACGATCTCCGGCACCGTCGGGGTGCGGCTCGCGACCCCGTCGGGGAGTGCGCTGCTGTCCGGCTCGCTGCTGACCCCCGGCACGCTCGACATTTCCGGCAGCGCCTTTACCCAGCTCCTCGGAAGCGGAACGATCGTTGCCGCAACCTTGCTGAGCCACGCTGGCCTCGGCGACCTCACCATCCAAGCCAGCTCGATCGACATCATTGGCGCGCCGCTGGTGTCGAGCGGCGACGTCCTGATCAACGATATCGCGCCGCTGACCATCAGCGGGCTCGTCGCCAACACGGTGGCGATTACCGATCCCGCAGGCATGCGCGTCACCGGCTCGCTCGCCGGCGCCAACGGCGTCACGCTGGTCGCGAACGCGGGCCCGGTCGCGGTGGCGGGCACGCTCGATGCCGGCGCCGGCACGCTCGACGTGACCGCGGCGAGCGGGTTCGGCGAGGGCACGGGCGGCGCGGTGCGTGCGATGGTGCTGACCAGCACCGGCGGCATCGGCGGCGGCGGCGTGTCGTTGGGTTCCGTTAACAATTCGATCGATGCCGTCACCGGGCTTGCCGCGCCCGGCGGCATCGCGATCGCCGACGTCGCGCCGCTCGTGCAATCCGGCATGCTGTCCGCCGCCACGGGCAACATCGTGCTGACAGATAGCGCCCGAGCTGGGGTGCCGATGACGCTGGACGGCACCCTCATGGGGTCGGCCATCGCGCTCGCGAGCACCGCTGCGGGCATCCCGGGCGCTGCGATCCTGCAATCGTCCTCGAGCGTGCTCGAGGGTCCGGCCGGCGCCACCGTCGTCAGCGCGGCGGCCGCGAGCGGTGGTGTCGCGCTCGCCGGCACGGGCAACCGCATCAGCAGCGTCGCCGGGCACGCGACCACCGGAGCGTTCCTCGTCGCCGACACGATCCCGCTCGCGCTTTCCAGCCCGATCGCGGCTGGCGGCAATCTCACGATCACGGACAGCGCCACCGGCATCGCGATCGCCGTCGACGCGCCGCTCACCTCCGGCGGCGTGGTTTCCCTCACGGCCGGCAATGGGTTCGCCGGCGCCAACGTGCCGGCCATCGTTCTCAACGGCCCGATCGCGGCGCCGGCTGTCGCCCTCACCTCGAGCACGCGGGGCCTTACGACCGCCGTGATCGAGACCGCCGTCGGCTCCATAACGGGCAACACCGCCCTGTCCGCAAGGGTCGCCAGCGGCGGGATCGACCTGGCGCAGACCGGCAACCGGATCGGCACGCTCGGCACCATCGCCGCGCATGGCCAGAACCTGTCCCTCGTTGACGGTGCGCCGCTCACGATCACGGGCCCGTTGGACGTCGCCAATTTCTACCTCCGCGAGACCCAGCCCGTCGTCGTCACGGGCGACCTCACGGTCGCCAACACCTGGAGCCTCGCGAGCACGAGTACGGTCCAGCACGTCTCAGGCGGACTGGTGGCGGGCAGGATCACCGGCTCGGCGACGCAACTCGCCGATTTCGGCAGCGGCGATTACGTCGGCACGCTTGGACCCTTCGTCATGTCCGGCAGCACGCTGGCGCTGGGCGACAACCTGCCGCTCGTCATCCAGGGCCCGATCGTCGCCGGCTACCTCGCCATCAGCGCGATCGGCCAGGTCACCATCGCCGGCAACATCGTGACCGACGGGCTGCCGACCAGCCAGCAGATCGGCGCGGCGCCTTCCAATCCCGGTAGCTACATCAGCGTCAGCGGCCCGAACGCGCAGATCCGGCAGGTCGGCCAGACCACCGTTTCGCCTGGCAACGCGCCGTCGGCGACGCTGCGGCTGCAACTGCCGCTCACGGGCGGCACGGTCTCGCTCGCGAACCTCCAGGGCTCGGCGCTCAACCTCATCCTCGGCATCCAGGGCGGCAGCGCGACCGGCAACCTCAATGTTGCCGGCCTCACCGTGATCGGCGGCGTCGGCAGCGCAAGACTTAACGGCTCCGTCGGTTCGCTCACCGGCACCACGGCGGCACAGAACTCGAAGATCGTGCCGGCGCAGAACGGCAACTACACGCTTAACAATTGCCCGATCGAGTCGGTCTCGTGCGTGGTGCTGCCGGTGGTTCTTGTCATACCCTCGAACCCGTTGAACGGTCTCATGCTGTCGGTGGCCCCGCCGCAGAACAACGACTTTCAGATCCTGCTGCCGGGCATCGCGCGGAAGGATTACTGACATGCGCCTTCCCCTCGTCCCGCTGGTGCTGCTCACGGTCCTGGCCGGCTGCGCGCAGCCGCCGGCCTCAGCCTACGTCGCCGGCACCTCGCTGCCGGGGGGGCACGTCGGCGGGCTGCCGCTCGGCCACAACACCGCGAACGAGGCGTGCACGCTGCTGCGCAACGGCGGCAACGGCTCCGTCTATTGCGGCACCTGGCAGCAGCCTAGCGCGCGGGTCTCCTCGGCCGGCCGGGTGAGCCCCGCCGCCCTGCCGGCGCTCGCCGCGGGCGGCAGCTGGCGTTCGGCGCTGGAGAGCCGCTACCGCTGCCAGTCGCCGCAGGCGACCACGATCCTCAACGGCTCACCCGCGGAACTGCTGCAGTGCACGCAGCGGGTCGGCGGCTGGCCGCACGTGGCCCTTGTCGCGTCGATCGGCGGGCAGGGCTGGTACGCCGACGGCGTGCTGCCGGCACTGCCGGCGATGGAACGCGCGATGGGCGTGATGGCCGGGCGCATCAGCCCGTCGGCGGCGAGCGCCGCGGTCACCTCCGGCGCGGATGAGCTGCTGGCCAGCCGGCTCGCTGCCCAGGCCTTCAGCTCGGGCGATGTCGGCCAGTACGACCAGCTGATGACCGTCGCGGCCGAGGCCAACGCGGCGGAGAATTTCGCCGGCGCCGAGGCGGCCTATCGCGCGGCGCTGGCGCTGCAGCGCAAGGCGCTGGGGCAGCACAACCCTGACACCGCCCTCACCATCATGGACCTCGCCTTGCAGGTCTCGGACCAGGGCCATTACCCCGAGGCGGACCGCCTGTTCGCGGAGGCCGCTGCACTGGCGCCGCGCGCCTCCGATCCCACGACCATCGCGCGGCTCAACCACTACGAGGCGCTGCACGCGCTCAACGAGGGCCATCTCAGGATCGCGCTGAAGCAGCTACGCGTGGCGGCCAAGGATTACGCGCAGTTGCTGCCGAAGGGGGTGCTCGAAGCCAGGCCCGCGCCCGACACCGCGGGCTCGGTCTTCGCCGGCCCCGGCGCCAATCTCGGCCAATTGTTGCCTAACCGCAACCTTCTGACGAACATCACCACCCGCAACAGCCTGCTCGGGCTGATCGAGGTGCGGCGCTACGAGTCGATCGTGCTGCGCCGGCTCGGCCAGCAGAAGGAGGCGCTCGCCGCCCTGCGCTCGGCCCAGACGCTGGCGGCCGCCAACGGGGTCACGCAGCCGGTACTGGTGGCGCGGCTGACGCGCACCTCCGCGGCCGATCTCAGCGCCGCCGGCCTGCACAGTCCGGCGGCAAGCACCTTCGGCGCGGCGGCCGCGGACTTCGCCCGCGCGATCCCCGACAGCCGGCCGGTCGCGGAGACCGAGCTGCTGCGCGCCGGCCAGCTGGTCGCCGCCGGTCAGCCCGACGCGGCGCTCGGCCTGTGCCATCGCGCCATCGGGCTGCTGCGCGACCTCAAGCTCGGCACCAGCGCGACGCTCATCGACCCCTGCCTCGACGCCTATGCAGCCAACGCGCACGGCCCCAAGGCCCAGGACCTCCTCGCCGAGATGTTCGCGGCGAGCCAGCTCGCGCAGGGCACGGTGACCAGCACCGAAATCGCGCAGGCGACGGCGCGGCTGGCGGCGAATGCGCGCAACCCGAAGGTCGGTGCCGCGATCCGCGCGCGGCAGGATGCGGCGCAGGCGCTGAGCCGGCTCTACCGCGAGCGCGACCGCATGCAGCAGATCACCGGCCAGGCCGCCGCGCCGGCCGCGCTCGAGGCGCGCATCGCGGAGGCGCGCAAGACGCTCGCCAACGCCGATGCGGCGCTGCAGGCGGCGGCGCCGAACTATGGCCAGCTGGTGCAGCAGGTGGCGAGCGCGAAGCAGGTCTTCGCCGCCCTGCGGCCGGGCGAGGCCTTCGTCGATACCGTGCTGGGCCCGAACCACGGCTGGTCGTTCCTGCTGCGCGACGGCGCCATCCACGTGGCGCGCATCCCGGGCGGCGAGCCGCGCATGGTCGGGCTGGTGCAGCACATCCGCGCCAGCATCGAGGGCACGAGTGCTGCGCCGCCGCCCTTCGACGTCGCCGACGCGCACACCCTCTACCAGGACGTGTTCGGCGGCTTCGGCAAGGCCTTCGCGGGCACGCGCCGTCTCGTCGTGGCGCCGAGCGGGCCGCTGCTGTCGCTGCCCTTCGCGCTGCTCCTGACCGCGCCCGGCAACGCCGGCGATCTCGGTGCCGCGCCCTGGCTCATCCGCGAGATGACGGTGGCGCACGTGCCGGCGGCGGCGAACTTCGTTTCGCTGCGCCGCGTCGCCGGCACGTCGCGCGCGACCAGGCCCTGGTTCGGCTTCGGCGATTTCCAGCCGGTGACGCTGGCGCAGGCGCAGGCGAGCTTCGGCGCGCGCTGCGGCGACAGCGCGCAGCTCTTTGCCGGCCTGCCGCCGCTGCCCTATGCCACGCGCGAGCTCACGGCGGCGCGGGAACTGCTGGGCGCCAGCAGGCGCGACGAACTGCTCGGTCCCGCCTTCACAGCCGCGGCGGTCGAGAAGCTGCCGCTCAGCCGCTACCGCATCCTCCACTTCGCCACCCATGCGCTGCTGCCCACGGACCTCGCCTGCCAGAACGAGCCGGCGATCGTGACCTCGGCGCCCGCCGGGGCGAGGAACGCGTCCGGCGCGCTGCTGACCGCCTCCGAGGTGACGGGGCTGCATCTGGATGCCAACGCGGTGATCCTCTCGGCCTGCAACACAGGTGGGCCTTCCGGCGGGCAGGCGGGTGAAGCCCTGTCCGGCCTGGCGCGCGCGTTTTTCTACGCCGGCGCTCGGGCGCTGATCGTCACGCACTGGTCGGTGAACGACCAGACCGCCGCCTACCTGATCGCCGACACGCTCGCGCGCTACGCGGCAAGGCCCTCGGCGGGGCTGGGCGGCGCGCTACGCTCGGCGGAACTCGCGATGATCGACGGCGCGGGGAAGGGGCTTCCGGCGGAGCTCTCGCACCCGTTCTACTGGGCGCCGTTCGCGCTGATCGGCGATGGCGGCGGCGAGGGCATGCACACCACGGCTTCCGCATCTCCCACGCGCCACAACGCGCCGCTATAGTCGCCGTCGCAAGACGGGAACGGACGGCGTGGAAGGCGAGAAGCTCGGCAAGTACGAAATCCGCGGCGTCCTCGGCAAAGGGGCGATGGGCACGGTCTACGACGCCCTCGATCCGGTGATCGACCGCCGCGTCGCCATCAAGACCGCGGTGCGGCCCGACCCGAACGACACCGAGGCGGTGGATGAGTTCGCGCGCTTCAAGCGCGAGGCGCAGGCCGCGGGACGCCTCGCGCATCCCAATATCGTCGGCATCTTCGATTACGGCGAGACCGACAGCCTCGCCTACATCGTGATGGAGTTCATCGACGGCCGCTCGCTCAAGGCGGTTCTCGACGCCAACGAGCGCCTGCCGCCCAGGGAGATCGTGCGGGTGATGGAGGGGCTGCTCGCCGGCCTCGCCTACAGCCACGAGCGAGGCGTGGTGCATCGTGACATCAAGCCCGCCAACATCATGCTGACGCGCGACGGCACGGTGAAGATTGCCGATTTCGGCATCGCCCGCATCGAGAGCAGCAGCATGACGCAGGCGGGCACGATCATGGGCACGCCCGCCTACATGTCGCCCGAGCAGTTCATGGGCCAGACGGTCGATCTGCGCACCGACATCTATTCCGCGGGCGTCGTTCTCTACCAGATGCTCACCGGCGAGCGGCCGTTCGACGGCAGCATGACGGCGATCATGCACAAGGTGCTGAACACGGATCCGCCGCGCCCGTCGGATCTCTCGGTGACTGCGCCGCATGCCTTCGACGCGGTGGTGGCGCGCGCGATGGCCAAGCGCCCCGACGCGCGCTTCCCCAACGCCGCCGCCTTCGCGGCCGCCTTGCGCCAGGCGATGGAGGGCGGTGGCGAACCGGCCGTGGCGGCCGCAAGGGCCGCTGGTGAGGGCGACGCCACCGAGGCGACGCTGGTGATGAGCAGCGCCGCCGGGATCGCGCTCGGCAACGCGCCGCTCACGCCACCTGCTGCGGTGCCAGCTCCGTCGCCCGGTCCGGAACCGAAACCGTCGCAGGGTGGCAGGGCACTACTGCTCGGCGGCATCGCGGCGGTGGTCGTGGCGGTCGCGGCGGGCGGATATTTCCTGCTCGGCGGCAACACGCCGACGCCCGCACCAAAACCCGCGCCCGTCTCCACCCCGGCAACGGCGCCCGCGCCCAAGCCGGCACCGGCACCAGCCCCGACGCCGACCCCGGCACCCGCCCCGAAATCCGCCCCCGCACCGGCGCCCCAACCGGCGACGCCCCAACCGGCCCCCATACCGGCGCCAACCCCGGCGCCAACGACGACCCCCGCGCCCATGCCGACGCCCACGCCAACCCCGGCTCCATCGCCCGCCCCGGCCGCCTCACCCGCGCCGACACCGGCGCCGGCGATCGATACCGCGGCGCTGAGTCGGCACCTCGCGGCGGCGCTGGGGCCGGTCCCGTGCGCCATGCTCGATGGCTCCGTTGCGTCCGACGGCGGCGTGCAGGTCGGCGGATTGCTCGGCGAGGCGCAGCGTTCAGCCCTGCGCCAGGCGCTGGCGAGCGCCGGCGCGTCGCAGGCGACGCTCGGGGTCGATACGTTCTCCGGCCCCTACTGCCCGGTGCTTGATGCGGTGCACGCGGCGGTTCCCGCCTTCGGCACCGCGCCGGCACTCGGCCTCTCCCTCGCCGGCGCCTCCGGGCGCCTGCTCAAGGACGCGCACGTCATCCCGCAGCTGCGCCTGCCCGATTATCCGAGCTACCTGCTGGTGGACTACATCGCCAACGACGGCAGCCTCGCGCACCTGCAGCCATCTGCCGACGAGAAGATGCTCGACATCACGCTGCCGGACGGGACGGTGAAACACCTCCCTGTCGACGCGGCGGCAGCCTCGAAGGTGCTGCCGGCGGGGGCGACGGTCGCGATCGGCGACCCGGCGTTCTGCAACTGCAGCGCGTCCACGATCGGCTGGACCGTGGCACCGCCCTACGGCACCGACATGATTCTCGCCATCGCGTCCTCGGCGCCGCTGTTCAGCACGCCGCGCCCAGCGAACGACACGCTTTCGGCCTATCTCGCGGCCCTCGGACCGGCGATCCAGGCCGCCGAGGCCAAGGGCGTGAAAGTGTCGGTGCGCGCGATCCTCGTGCGCACCGCGGCGCAGTGACGCGCGCGCCGGCTACAAGGTAGCGTGCGGTATCCGGCCGGATGGTTTCATCCGGCCGGATAGGTCTCAGGTGCCGAGGTTGGTGATCTGGACGCGGCGGTTGCGAGGCTCCGGCGTCTGGGGCGGCGTCGGCACCAGCAGGCCCTGCTCGCCGCGCCCAATCGCCTGCAGCCGCGAGGCGGGGATCGAGAACTTGCTCTCGAGGTAATGCGCCACCGCGTCCGCCCGCTGTTGCGAGAGCGTAAGGTTGTAGGCGTGGGTGCCGACCGTGTCCGTGTGGCCGGCGATGCGGAAGCGGTAGCTCGCGAGCTCGGCCGAGGTCAGCGCCTTGCCCAATTGGTCGAGCGTATGCCGCGCCGCCGGCGTAAGCGCCGCGGAGCCATTGGCGAACTCCACCGACAGGTTGACCGACGGCGGCTTGGTCGCCTGGGTCGCGCCAGGCGCGGGCGTGCTGGCGGGCTGAGTGGCCACGCTCACGCCGGGCGCCGCGGTCGCCGGCATGGCGGCCGGGACGGTCGGGGCTGGCGCCGGCGTCGGCGGCGGCGTGCCGGCGGGGCGGATGCCGCGCGTCGTGCCGGAGATGGTGCCAGTCGGCTGCAGTGCCTTGATGATCTGGTTCGCACTCGGATTGGTTTGTGCCTGCGCTCCCGCGGTCATACCGACCACGGCAGCGGCGGCGAGGGCGATGGAAAGCTTCGCCATGACGCATTACCCCATTCTTGAAACTCGATTTAAAAGAATAGCAGCGATCCGGCCCGGTGTCAGCCGGAACCTCGCGCCGCCGTTCAGGCGATGCCAAGCCAGCGCCACAATCTGCCGTGGCGGCGCACCTCGTCGGCCATCTGTTTCGCGAGCGCCGCGATGCCCTCGGCCGGCGCGTCTGCGGGAGCGAGCTGGCGCGCCCATGCTTCGGTGTCGATGCCCGTCGCGTCGATGCCGCCAGCCGCGGCGAAGCGCTCGGCGACGTAGAAATGCGCGAGCGCCGTCGGCAGGCCGCCGGCCAGCGCCGGGCACGCCATGGCGCTGGGCCGGGTCATCGTATCCGCGTTCAGGTAGCGCGTTCGGGTCAGGGCGTTGAGGTGGCGCGAGACGTTGTTCATCGGCGTGCCCGGCCGCGCCAGCGCCAGGGCCTGGCCGGACCCGAGCAGCATGCCCACCACCTCCGTGGGATTGCGCGCATGTCCGGCCAGCGCCGGCAGGGCGAGCAGCTCGCCCACGGTGCATGGCCCCTCCGCAAGGTGCTCGATCATCGGGCGGTAATACGCCTCGTTAAGCGAGGCGCGCCCGGCCGGCACGGTGACGGCGTAGATCATCTCCTCCGGCGGCATGGGCAGCGCCAGTGTGACCGCCTCGAGCGCCGTGTCGCGCGCGCCGATGGAAAGCCGGCGCGTGCCGCGGACGTAGATGTCGTGACGCAGTGTGGGCTCGTTGCAGGCATCCACAACCAGCTCGCGCATCAGCGGATCGGCGAAGCGGTTCGCGATGGCGCGCTGCGCCTCGGTCAGCATCAGGTCATTGAAGTTGGTCAGCAGCCTTGCGGATCCGATATAGTCGAGCTTGGCGGCGGCGAGATCGGTCGCGACGTCAGCGTGCCAGCAGGGCGACCAGCAGCCGTTCATGTACTCGTGGGCAATATAGTCCGGCGCGGCTTTCTCGAGCAGGCGCAGGATATCCGTCACCCGCGTGGACTTGGCGAGACCGTCGGCCTCCGCGGCCATCAGATCGCGTACCAGGTCGAGGCCGGCACGGGCCTGCTCGATGCTCCCATGGGCAAGGCGTCGTCCCGCCTCGCGCACCAGGCGTTGCAGCAGCAGCGCGCTCTGCCAGCCGGGCAGCGCGTTGTAGCTGATATGGACGAGACCGCCCGGCCTTACCCTCGCGCGCAGCAGCCGCACGATGCCGCCGCGCACTTCGGGTGAAACCCAGGACCAGACGCCGTGCAGGCTTGCGACATCCGCCTCGGGGATCTCTGCCATCAGCGGATCCTCGGGCAGTGTGGCGAGATCGGCCTCAAGGAAGCGGATATTGGCGAGGCCGAGTTCCGCCGCTGTGCGCCGCGCCGCCGCTACGTGGGCGGGATTGAAATCCACCGCGGTGATCCGCCAGCCGGGATTGGCGGCGGCCAGCACCGTGGCGCCGAAACCCTGCCCGCAGCCGAGTTCGAGGTAGCTCACCTCGTCGGAGGGGCCCGGCAGGTCCGTCTGCACACCCATCAGCAGGGCAGCAAGGGCGAGCTGCACCGGCGACTGCTCGGGGTAGTAGCCGCGCATATAGGCGGTGTCGGTGACGTAGCCGGCCGACCAGCCGGCGGCGGATGTCATGCGGGCGTTTCCTTGGTGACCCGCAACGTTTCGGCCTCGACGACGGCGGCCTCGAACACTGCCTCGGCGGCATCCGCGGTGCGGCCGCGCGGCATGGGCATCCAGGTGTTCCAACCGAGCCGTGGCGGCGCCTCGGCGGCGGGAGAAAGCTCGAGCGGCGGCACGGCGGCGGCGGCGAGCACGAGATTGACCGCGAAATCGGTCTCCAGGCCCAGATAGGCGCGCACCAGCGAAACGAACTGGCGCAGTCCCTCGCGGTCCGGCAGCAGGGCCACGAAGGACCCGCGCTCGAGCGGGCCGATGCGCAGCACCACCCGGCCCTGGATGTCCCAGGCGCGCTCGCCGATCGCGGCATCGACGCCGAGCCGGCCATGCGCTCCGGGCCGCGCGCCGGTCGGCAGGCGGGTCTGCTCGCTACGCGAGAGCGGCAGCCAGGCGCCCGCGAACTGGCAGACTTCGACCGGCCGGCCGAGCCAGTCGCTTGCCAGCGCCGCGAGCCGGTCCGCCGATCGCGGCCGCAGCGCGAAGGTGCCCGCGTAGTGCAGCAGCGGATCGGTGCCGGCGGCGACACGTTCGCGCAGATGGCCGGTGCCGAACCCGGTCAGCGCGAACAGCACCGCTGCGACGGGATCGGCCGAGGCTCGCGGCGCGGTATCCGCCCCGGCGCTCGCGGCGCGCTGGAGGGCTGCCGCCTCGACCGCGCGGTGCGGGCGGTACTTGATGCCGGCGCGGGCGAAATGACCCACCAGACGCTGCGCCAGCAGGTCGAGGAAGGCGGCGAAGGCGGGCGAACGCTGGCGCAGCGCGCTGGCCAGCGCCTCCGTGTAATAGCGTGGCAGCACGCCCATCGCTCCGGCCAGCGTCATCACCGGGCTGGAAAGACGCGGGGTCTCGCCCTCGAGCTTCACCTCGCTCACCTCGGCGGCGGGGAAGGCGAGGCCCGACGAGGCGCGGAAGGCGATGGCGCCGGCCGGGTCTTCGCTGCGCTGTCGCAACATCAGCAGCCGCACTGCCGCATCGAAGCCGAAGCGCCACGGCGCGCGTGCGAGTCGCGCGAGCGGCGAGCCCGGGGTCACAGCAGGGTGCTCACAGCAGGGTGCGCGCGCCGGCGCGCGGCGGGAACGCGGCGACGGCCCCGGCACGTCCGCGCAGAACCGCGCGCGTGCGCACGAACGCGTTCACGCTGGCATGCAGGCCGAGGAAGCGGTCGAGCACCGCGGCCATCAGGAACAGCCCGCTCGTCTGCCAGACGCGCTGGTCAAACTCGAGCGTGACATCGAGGCCGCGACAGAAGGCGCCGACGCGCGCGCCCGGTACGCGTGCCGCGCCGGGTGCCGCGCGCACCGCCAGCAGGCCACCGATCGCCGCCCGGCTGTCGGCCGAGTCGCGCAGATCGTAGAGCCGCAGCACTTCCTTGAGCGCGTTCGCGCCCTCCGCCTCGCCCACCACCGAGAGATGACCGAGCGAGAGGTGCGAGACCAGCCGCCAGAACCCGTGCTCGCGCAGCTTCATGCGCGCGGGTGTGGTGGGGGCGGTGAGGCAGGTGACGCGCGCCACCGCCGCCGCCCCCTCGGCGAGGCGCAGACGCGGATGGCCACCGCCGAACGGCAGTTCCGTCGGCAGGTCGCGGTTGCTGCACAGCACATCGACCGACAGCACGCTCTCGGACGGCATGTCGGGGTCGAGCGTCGGGTCGAACGGCGCGAGATAGACCTCGGTGCCGCGCAGCGGCGCCGGGCTGTCGCGGCGCGCGACGAGGTAGAAGCCGCCTGGCGTCTCCGCCTGCGGATCGCCATGGGTGAGGCGGTAGAACGGCCGCCAAGGGCGCGACGTGCCATCGGGGTGGCTCTCGCGCACCCGCTCCACGCCCCAGACCTCGAAGGCCGCGGGGCGGCGCGCATCGGGTACCACGCGGTATTCGGTGGCCATCTGCGTGAGCGGGATCGGGTCGCAGCGCTGGGGAAAGAGGTTCACCACCGGCGTGCAGCCCAGCGCCAGCGCGTCGGCCCCCACCATGCGCTCGAGGTCGGGCTGCGCCTGGTCGAGATAGACGAAGATCTCGAGCCGGCTTCCGGCGGGCGCGGTGGCGGAGCGGGTCTTCGCCTCGATCCCGGCAAGGTCGAGGAACAGGAATTTCTCCGGGGCCGCGAAATACTCCGACAGGAGGCGGAAGCCGGAGAAGCTGCGTGCGGGCCACGGCAGCAGCGCCTCTTCCGGCGCGAAGCCCACCGGTTCGATCGCCTCCGGCCCCGCGAACACGGCGGCGGCATCGGCGGGACCGTCCGCGTAGGCGACGCCAAGCGTGTGCCCGGCCAGAAGTTCGTAGAGCGGCAGGGCGATGTTCGGCGCCGCGCGCAAAAACAGCCGCAGCCGGTCGAGACCCAGCTCGGCGAAGGTCTTGTCCGGGGTCGCGGTGCGCAGCGTGATGCGCAGCACGCTCATCGCCCCCGCCGCGCGCGGGTTCGGCGGTGCCGCCAGCGGCAGACCGGAGAGGCGCACCGCCTCGATCTCGACCGGCCACAGAGTCGTTTCGTAAGCAGTACGGAAACGGCAGGTCTCACCGCGCACCGGCTCGCTGTCGAGCGGAAAGAAGCGCCCGATCCGCGCCGGTCCCGGCAGATCCGGCTGCGGCGCGAACTGCACCACGGCGGTGGACGGGAAGGGGGCGAGGTAGTGCGGGTAGAGCACGCCCAGCAGCGCGTCGGTCAGTTCCGGGAACTCGTCGTCGAGCCGGTGCTGCACGCGCGCCGCGAGGAAGGCGACGCCGTCGAGCAGGCGGGCGACCAGCGGGTCATCCACCGCGTCGCGCGACAGGCGCAGGCGCCCGGCGATCTTGGGGTTGGCCTCGGCGAACTCGGCGGCGAGCCGCCGGATCGCGACCAGTTCCTGGTTGTAGTATGGTAGCAGCGTGTCAGACATCGTCGCGGCCCTTGACCTCGACATCGGTGGTAGCGACGTCGAGCGTGGTGTCGAAGGCGATCGGCTCTGGCGCTGGGTCGGCGTGCAACAGCCCATCGATACGGAGGCGCAACGTCGACTCCAGCTTGTTGGCGCCCTCCACCAGCGACACCTTCACCGTCGCGAGCCGCGGCTCGAAGCGGCGTATGGTCGCCTCGATCTCCGCGCGCAGCGCCTCGCGCCGCCGGGGATCGTTCATCGTCCCCGCGGTGAAGTCCGGGATGCCGTAGCCCAGCGACGAGGTCGCGAGCTCGGCGAGTTCCGCGGGCCAAGAGCGGTGGCGGCGCCGCGCATTGAGCAGCGCCTCGAGGTCGCGGCGCACCGAGGCGCGCAGGAGCGCGAGCGCCTCGACGCTACCGAGCGGCGGGTCGCGCTCGGACTCGGGGTTGTCGTCCATCAGCCGGTCGAGCAGCGGCAGCAGGGCGCGCACGGGGCTGCGCCGCGCCGCGGCCTCGCCGCGCCCGCCATCGCTCCAGCCGCCACGTGGATCGCGCCCGCGCCCGCTCATGCGCCGCCTGTGTCCGCCCGGCGCGGACGGCCTCGCGACGATGACGGGATGCGGCGCATCAGGCAGCGGCGAAGGAGAGTTCGGTCAGGTCCATGATCCCTACCGCTTCATCGCCGGCGAGGAAGACACGCTGGCCGACGCCGCGCACCAGGCCGGGAGCCAGCTCATGCCACTCGGTCTCACGGCCGAGGCGCAGCGCCGCGGAGAGATCCGGCTCGTCGCTCGCATAGGTCGCGGGAAGGTAGACCTCGCCGTCCGGTCCGTCCTGCACCGACATGCTGGCACGCCGCCAGATCAGGTCGCGCGCCCGCTTCGGCGGATGGAACTGCAACGATTCCACGCGCCCGGTGGGGATCCAGAAATACTTGCCTGTGGTGGTCAGCACCTCGAAGAAGCCGGCGGTGAGATCGTCGGCGTCACGGAAATCGTCGATCGGCTTGCCGGCCAGCATGCCCGGGGCTCGCGGGCGCGCCGCCTCCGCCGCCTGGGCCTGGCGCGCCGCCTCCGCGAGGTTGCCGCCGCGCAGCGCTACCAGGGCCGCGAGTTCCGCGCGCTCCGGCTCGCCCGGCTCGCCCAGGAATTCCGGCACGCGCCCATCGCGACGCAATTGGCGGCGCGCCATCTCTGCGCGCAGCAACTGGCGGAACTCGGCGATCACCACTGCGGCCGCGGGATCGGCCTCGGAGGCAGCGTCGAGGATCACGTCGGCGCGCTCGAGATTGCCGCCGGCGAGCAGCAGCTCGGCAAGCAGTACGCGCGCGCCGAGATCAGTCGGCGCCTTGCGCACCGCCGCCCCCGCGGCATCGATCGCCTCGCCCAGCCTGCCGGCCCGGAACAGGGTTCCAGCCGTCTCGGCACCATCCGGCATCGTTCTTCCTCCCGCTTCCCTCGCGTTGATTCCTGGCGTCTCCGCCGATCGTGTCCGACCTTATCGCGCCGATCCTATCGCACGGATCCGGGGGCCGCGATATCGGTGACAAGGCGGAAGCTCGCGGACACGTCGTCGAGCTGGAAATGCGGCTGCAGCTGGATGACGCAGCCGAACACGCCAGGTCGGCCCGGTCGCTCGCGCACGGTCACGCGCCCGCCGAGCAGCGGATAGCGCGCGCGGCTTTCGGCACCGCCGGTAACGCTCGCGTTGACGTGACGGTTGAGCCAGGTCTGCAACTGCTGCTCGATCTCCTCCGCCGTGCGGAAGGAGCCGACCATGTCGCGCCCCAGCACCTTGATGTAGTGGGCGAAGCGCGAGACGCAGAGCAGTGTGTTGATCTGCGCCGAGAGCCTCGCGTTGGCGTTGGCCGCCTCGGCCGCGGCGCCGGCATAGAGACGCGGCGCCTGCAGGCTGCGCACCGCGCCGAACACTGCGTCCTCCGACCACGGAATGCTGGCGAGCGGCATGAACCCGGCATCGACCAGCGCGCGCTCCTGGTTGTCGGTCAGCACCACCTCGAGCGGCGGGCGAACCCAGATCAGGCCGGGCTCGGTGGAGAAGGGTTCGAGCGGCAGCTCGTCGACCAGCCCGCCGCCGCGCTGATCCGTCTCCACGCCGCGCACGTCGGCGGGCCAGCCGAAATCCGCGAAGGCGCGCGCGACGGTGGCGGCGAACGCATAAGCCGGGTTCATCCAGACGCGGCTTTCCGCGTCCGGCGCATCTTCCTCGTAGCGGAACGGTTCGGCGCGCAGCGGTGAGGGCTGCCAGGGCGGGCGCGCCAGCATGCGCGGCAGGGCGAGGGCGAGGAAGCGTATGTCCTCGAGCGTGAACAGGCCGCGCCAGCGCGCGTATTCGCTGCCGCGGAACCCCGCGGTCGGATCGCTCAGCCCCGCGAGATCGGCGAACCCGTCGAGTCCCAGCAGTTCCGGCGCGACCCCGAGCACGGTAGGCGTGAAGGAAGCCGCCGCGACGCCCGCCAGCAGCTTGAGCGCGCCGATATCGTCGGTGGGCGCGCCGGCGGCGGGGCGGTGGCGCACCGCGTGGTCGATCACCACCAGCCCATAGGGCTCGCCGCCAGGGGTGCCGAACTCCTCCTCGTAAATCTTGCGGAACAACTGGCTCTGGTCGAACTCGGCGGCGCGCTCGAGATCGCGCACCAGCTCCTGCCAGGCGGCGCTCAGTACCCGCACCTTCACCCGGCCGCCGGGCTCGATGCCGCCGATCAGCCAAGCGAGGCCGCGCCAGGCGCCCTCCAGCCGGCGCAGGCGGGGATGATGCAGGATCGCATCGAGCTGGGAGGCAATCAGCGCGTCGATTGCCGCGATGTCACGATCGAGTTCCAGCCGCAGCCGCGCGCCGTCGCCCGCGAGCAAGGTCGCGCGCTCGGCGCCGAACCACTCGCGCAGCCACGCGGCGGGATCGGGGGTGGCGACGAAGGCGGCGACATGCACCGCCGCCGCCTCGCGCCCCGTGCCGACGAACCGACCGTCGAGCACGATGTCGCGCGTTGGGCGCGGCGGGGTCTCGGTCCCCGCCTCCGCCTCCGCCAAGTGTCAGGCCTTCTGCGGGATGCGCGCCACCATGCGCATGCTGGTGGTCAGCTCCTCCATCTGCAGCCAGGGCCGCATGTAGGCGACGGCGTTGTAAGAGCCCGGCTTGCCCGGAATCTCCTTCACCTCGACGCGCGCCTCCCGCAGCGGGTACTTGGCCTTGGTCTCCTGCCCCGCGTTCTCGTTGGCGTTGACGTAGTTCTTGATCCAGCGGTTGAGCCAGACCTCGCAGTCGCTCGCCTCCATGAAGGAGCCGATCTTGTCGCGCGCCATCACCTTGAGGAAATGCGCGAAGCGGCTGGTCGCCATGATGTAGGGCAGCCGCGCCGAGATCGCGGCGTTGGCCGTGGCGTCCGGCCGGTCGTACTTCTTCGGCTTCTGCACGGTCTGGGCGCCGAAGAACACCGCGTAGTCGGTGTTCTTGTAGTGGCAGAGCGGCAGGAAGCCCTGGTTGGAGAGCTCGAACTCGCGCCGGTCCGTGATGCCGATCTCGGTCGGGCACTTTGTGTCGAGGTCGCCGTCGTCGGAGGTGAAGACGTGGTTGGGCAGCCCCTCCACCTTGCCACCGCCCTCGGCGCCGCGGATGGCCACGCAGAACCCGCTCTGCGCGAAGGAGTCGGTGAGCCGCGCGCCCATCGTGTACGCGGCATTCATCCAGCAATAATCATGATGCTGCATCGGCAGCGCGGCGCCGTTCGCGTCATAGGGCGCCTCCTCGTAGCTGAACTCGTCGATCGGCTTGGTCGCAGCACCATAGGGCAGGCGGGCGATGACGCGCGGCAGCACCAGGGAGACGAAGCGGCTGTCCTCGCTGTCTCGGAAGCTCCGCCACTTGGTGTATTCGGCGGTCTCGAAGATCTTCGCGAGATCGCGCGGCTTGGACAGTTCGGTCCAGTCGGAGAAGCCGAACATCTGCGCACCGGCCGCCGAGACGAACGGCGCGAAGCTGGCCGCCGCGACGTTGGAGACGAGGCGCAGCGTGTCGATGTCGTCAGGGTGGTTGGTCCACTCGTAGTCGCCGATCAGCGCGCCATAGGGCTCGCCGCCCGGGGTGCCGAACTCGTTCTCGTAAATTTTCTTGAACAGCTGGCTCTGGTCGAACTCCACCGCCTTGGTCAGGTCCCGGTTGAGCTCGCGCTTGGTGACGTTGAGCACGCGCAGCTTCAGCGAGGTGCCCGTCTCCGAGTTCATCACCAGATAATTGAGCCCGCGCCACGACCCTTCGAGCTTGAGGAATTTCGGGTCGTGCATGATCGCGTTGAGCTGCGCGGAAAGCTTGCGGTCGATCGCGGCGATCGCCGCGTTGAAGGTGCGCGTCAGGTTCTTGTCGAAGGTGACGGTCCCCGAGAGCGCCTGCTCGACCAGCGTCTTGACGAGGTCCTGCGCGCGGTCGGGCTCCGTCTGTTTGGTCGCGGCGACGACCTGGTCGAGCAGGTTGACGCCGGCTTCTTCCGTGGTGGTGGCGGCGCCCGCCGCGGTTTTCGCTCCGGACATCGGCTCAGCCCTCCTGCTTGCCGAGGCCAAGCTGGCCCGACAGCGACTTCAATTCTTCTTCGCTCTTGAGCACCTGCTCGAGCAGGTTCTCGAGCTCCTCCGAGCGGTCCACCTTGCTCATCAGGTCGCGCAGCTTGTTGCGGGTGTCGATCAGCGCCTGCAACGCCGGCACCTGGGCGGCAACCCGGGCGGGCTCGAAATCCTCCATCTTGTTGAACTTCAGATCGACCGCCATCTGCGAGCCGTCGCCGGCGAGCGTGTTGTCGACCTTGAGCTTCAGCCCCGGCGCCATGCGGGCCATGACGTCATCGAAATTGTCACGGTCGATCTGGACAAATTTACGCTCGGTGAGCGGGCGCAGCGGCTGCGTCGGGTCACCGGAGAAATCGCCCATGACGCCGACGACGAAGGGCAGCTCGCGTTGAATCTGGGCGCCCTCCGTCTCGACCTCATAGGAAATATGCACGCGCGGCTTGCGCACACGGTTCAGCTTGTCGTGAACGGACGCACTCATCAAAGTCCTCCCTGTCGTACCCCGCCGCGCGCGCCTGCCGCGCCCGGCTCACCGGCTTCGGATGATCTTCTGGCATGACCAACCGGGGCGCCGCGTCCACCCGTTCCCTTCCGGCGGTCCGGGCGCTCCCCGCGGCGACAAGGTAGGCATCGCCGGGGCGGCTGGTCAACGAACGTTTCATGTCCGGCGTCAGCCGGCCTTCTCCTCCTGCGGGCGGATGCCGAGCTGGCTGAGGACGGAGGCGCGGACATTCGCATCGCTCACCACCTCGGCGAGCAGCTCCGGCCAGCTCATGCGGCCGCGGCGGATCGCCTCGTCGAGCGTGTAGGCGAGCGGGGATTGCGGCTCGGTGCGTCGGAAAAACTCCGCGATGCGCGCCAACTCCCGCAGCATGTCCTCGCGCGTCACCACCGCCTTCGCTGGCGGCCCGCCGGCATTCACCGCGCTGCCCTCGCCGGCGCCATCCTCTACCATCCCCGCCTCGGCCGCTGCTTCCTCCACCGCCTCGGGCGGCGCGTAGCGTTCGGCGACGTCCAGGATCTGCTTGACGAGATCGCGCACGCGACTGGTCGGCGGGCCGTCGGTACCGGCCTTGGCGTCGAGGATCTCGCCCATCGCCGCCCATTCGCGCAGCGCCGCGCGGGCGAGCGCGCGCAGCGCCGCGAAACGCGCGCCGCCGGCGGCGCGTGCCGCCGTCTCCATGTCCGCGAAAGGCATGACGCCGGCGGCAAGCCTCTGCTTGACCCGCGCGGCATCGCCGATGCCCTGCAGCTCGGCGGACTGCTCATACTGCCAGAACGGCACATTGGTGCCGTCCGCCCGGCTGAACAGCACCAGCTTGCGCAGCGGCTGGATCAGTGTCCCGTCGCCACCCTCGCCGTTGAGGCCGGTCACCGGCGCCACGCGCGTCGCGATGCCGTCCTCGTCAGGCACCGGGTAGAGGTTCTGGTCCCAGAACGCATCGGCGAGCCCCGCGATCAGGCGCGCGCCCGCGGCAAGTCCTGCGAGCCCGTCGCTGCGCACCAGCGCCTCGGTGAGCCAGGCCGCGAGCTCCAGGTCCTTCGCCTTCTCCGCGAGCGCCGCAACCACGAGTTCGCGCACGGTGCGCCATTGCTGCGGCGGGGGCGTCTCAACTTCCGGGTTCTCATCGGCGGCGCGCTCGGCGGCACGTGCCTCGGCGCGCGCGTCGCGCAGACGGTAGTAGATGGATTGCGGCGAGAAATCCTCTCGCAGGTCCGTGCCGGCTGGCGCGTCCCCCGCGATCGGTTGCAGCAACGCCGCGACGTCGATCCCATCCGGCCCGTCGGCCATGACCGCCTCCCCCCGATCCGTCCCCGCGTCCATTGTGGGCGGAACCCGCGGCGCCAGCAATCCCGCCCTCGCACCCGTTCGTCCTTCCTGCGTGTTCACGTTGCCACACGTTTCACTCTGGACACATCGCTGATGCCGCCCCTAGGCTGCGCGCCGCCCGCGGGAAACGGCCGCGCGCGCAAGGGAGGATCTATGGCGGCAATCGACCTGAAGGCTCTGGTGGCGCGGCTCGACGATCATTGCCGCCGCGCGCTGGAGGCAGCCGCCGGACTGACACTCTCGCGTTCACACTACAACGTCGAGATCGAGCACTGGCTGGTGAAGCTCGCCGACGGTACCGACACCGACATCGCCGCCATCCTGCGTCATTACGAGGCCGATCACGGTCGGCTGATGGCCGACCTCAACCGCGCGCTCGACCGGCTCAAGACCGGCAACGCCCGCGCTCCCTCGCTGTCGCCGGAAATCGTCGAGGCGGCGAAGCAGGCCTGGCTGTTCGCCTCCGTCGAACACGGGCTGTCGCGTGTGCGCTCGGGCCATCTGTTGTGGGCGATGCTGGCGGATGAGACACTGTCTCGCCACACGCGCGACATCTCAGGGCAGTTCGGTCGCATCCAGGCCGACGCGCTCAAGCGCGACCTGCTCACCATCACCCGCGACAGCGTCGAGGCGGCGAGCGTCACGACCTCGGTCGATGGCGCGCCGGCCACGGGTGGCGAGGGCGAGCCCGGCGCGCCGCGACCCGCGGGTTCCGGGGCGCTTGATCAGTTTACCATCGATCTGACGGCGCGCGCGCGGGCGGGCAAGATCGACCCCATCCTCGGCCGCGACACCGAGATCCGCCAGGTCGTCGACATCCTCACCCGGCGGCGGCAGAACAACCCGATCCTCACCGGCGAGGCCGGCGTCGGCAAGACCGCGGTGGTCGAGGGCTTTGCCGCGCGCATCGCGCAGGGCGATGTGCCGCCGGCGCTCAAGGACGTGATCATCCGCACGCTCGACCTCGGCCTCCTGCAGGCTGGCGCCGGCGTGAAGGGCGAGTTCGAGAACCGGCTCAAGTCGGTGATCGAGGAGGTCAAGGCGAGCCCGAAGCCGATCATCATGTTCATCGACGAGGCGCACCAGCTGATCGGCGCTGGCGGCAGCGCGGGGCAGGGCGATGCCGCCAACCTGCTGAAGCCGGCGCTCGCGCGTGGCGAGCTGCGCACGATCGCGGCCACCACTTGGGCCGAATACAAAAAATATTTCGAGAAGGACCCGGCGCTCACCCGGCGCTTCCAGGTGGTCAAGGTCGAGGAGCCGTCGGAGCCGATCGCGATCGCCATGGTCCGCGGCATCGTCGCCACGCTCGAGAAGCACCACGGCGTGCGCATTCTCGACGACGCGGTGGAATCGGCGGTGAAGCTCTCCGCCCGCTACATCCCCTCGCGCCAGCTGCCGGACAAGGCGGTCTCCCTGATCGACACCGCCTGCGCGCGCGTCGGCATGAGCCAGGCGGCGATGCCGGCGGCGCTCGAGGATCGCATCCGCCGACTCGACCTCATCGACACCGAGGTCGCGATCCTGGATCGCGAAATGGCCGCCGGCCTGCCGCATGAGGCGCGCCGCGCCGAGCTGATCGAGGAGCGCGCCAAGGTCGAGGCCGAGCGCACGGCGCTCGAGGAGCGCTGGACGACGGAGAAGGAACTCGCCGCCCGGATCGGCGATATCCGCGCCTCGATCGAGGACCCGGAATCGAAGGAAGACAAGGACGCGCTGCGGGCGAATCTCGCGGAAGTGTCCACCGCGCTGCGCGAGCTGCAGGGCGAGACGCCGCTGATCTACCCGGTGGTGGACGGGCAGGCGGTCGCCGAGATCGTCGAGAGCTGGACCGGCATTCCTGCCGGGCGGATGCAGTCCGACGAGATCCGCACCGTGCTCAACCTCAAGGAAATGTTGCAGAAGCGTATCGTCGGCCAGGACCACGCATTGGAGGCTGTGGCGCAGGCGATCCGCACCAGCCGCGCCAAGCTCACGGATCCGCGCAAGCCGATCGGCGTGTTCCTCATGGTCGGAACCTCCGGCACCGGCAAGACCGAGACGGCGCTGGCACTCGCCGACCTGCTCTATGGCGGTGAACAAAACATGACGGTCATCAACATGACCGAGTTCAAGGAGGAACATAAGGTCAGCCTGCTGATGGGCTCGCCGCCTGGCTATGTCGGCTACGGCGAGGGCGGCATCCTGACGGAGGCGGTGCGCCGGCGCCCCTATTCGGTGGTGCTGCTCGACGAGATGGAGAAGGCGCATCCCGGCGTGCAGGACGTCTTTTTCCAAGTGTTCGACAAGGGCAACATGAAGGACGGGGAGGGGCGGGACATAGACTTCAAGAACACCGTCCTGATCATGACCTCCAACGCCGGCACCGACCTCATCGCCAAGCTGTTCGCCGATCCCGACACCGCGCCGGATGCGGCCGGCCTCGCCGAGGCGCTGCGGCCGGAGCTGATGAAGTACTTCAAGCCCGCCTTCCTCGGCCGGGTGACGCTCGTGCCCTACTTCCCGCTCTCGGACGAGATCATCCGCAAGATCGTGGTGCTGCAGCTCGACCGCATCAGGCGGCGCGTGCGCGAGGCCTATCGCGCCGACTTCGCGTACGACCCGACGCTGGTCGAAACGATTGCCGCGCGCTGCACGGAAAGCTCCTCCGGCGCGCGTAACATCGAGAACATCCTCTCGCGCACCGTGCTGCCGGAGCTGTCCGCCGAGGTGCTGGCCCGCCTCGCCGATGGCGCCAACGTGAGTCGCCTTACCGTCGGTGTGGAGCCGTCGGGCTCTTTCGTCTATACGGTGACCTGAGGGAGACGTTGATCGGAGCCGAACGCCACCACCGGATAAGCGTGCCGCGCCTGGGCTGGGCGGCGCGTGGCTGTTTCAACCGCAACCGGTCACGCCCGTTCGGGTGACCGCCAAAGAAACCAGGCCCGGCCCGGGCCCGCAGAGGAGATGAATGGATGCCGATCTACATGAACTACGACAGCCTGGCGATCAAAGGCGACGTCACGGCAGAGGGTCACAAGGACTGGGTCGAGCTGAACTCCTTCCAGTGGGGGGTCGGGCGCGGCATCTCCTCGCCGACCGGTGCCGCCGCCGACCGCGAGTCGAGCGCGCCGTCGGTCAGCGAGATCACGTGCACGAAGGATCAGGACAAGGGCTCGATCAAGCTCCTCAACGAGGCGCTGCAGGGCGAGGGCAAGACCGTCATCATCGACTTCGTGAAGACCGACAAGGGCAAGCTTGAAAACTTCCTGACATTCACGCTCACGAACACGATGATCAGCGGCTACTCTCTGTCGAGCGGCGGCGAGCGTCCGTCCGAATCACTTTCCCTGAACTTCACCAAGGTCGAGATGAAGGTGACGCCGCTTGGCGCTGCTGGCGAGACCGAGTCGCCGGAGACGGTCACATACGATCTCGCGACGGCCAAGGTGATCTGAGCTTCCGCCAGGCTTCTCGGCATCGATGATCGGACCGGACCGGGCGGCCTCGCCCGGTCCGGTCTTTTCTTTCCGCGTCCGGGTTCTTCCGGTCCCGGTTGCTTCCTGGGGCGGGCTGCCGGCGTGCGGCCGGCCGTTACGCCCCGGGGTCCATCACCGCCTCGACGACGATGGCGGTGACGTTGTCGGTGGCGCGGCGGCGCAGCGCGGCCTCGACCAAGGCTGCGGCCGGCGTGTCCCCGGCGCCCAGCAGGGCGGCGAGTTCCGGCTCCGGCAACGTCTTGTTCAGCCCGTCGCAGCACAGCAGGAACCGGTCGCCGGGCAGCGCGCGGTCGCTCACCTTGTCGAGCTCGGGCGGGGCGTCGTCGGCACCGATCGCGCGCGTGATGACGTTGGCGCGCGGATGTCCCTCGGCCTCCTCCGGTCGCAGCATGCCGTTGTCCACCAGCTCCTGCACTAGGCTGTGGTCGCGCGTGAGCTGGTGCAGCGCGCCGTCGCGCAGCAGATAGATGCGGCTGTCGCCCGCCCAGAGGCAGGCGAAATGGTTGTCGCGCGCCAGCAGCACCACCAGCGTCGAGGCGATGGTGGTGCGCGGGCCGCGCCGCGCCGCCTCGGCGCGCAGCGCGCTGTGGGTGGCGGTGACGCGCAGCCGCACCTGCGCAAGCAGCTCGGAGGCCGAGAGCCCGGCCGGGATGCTGCCCAGTGCCTCGACCAGCATTGTCGAGGCGAGCTCGCCCGCCTCGTGGCCGCCGGCGCCATCGGCCACCGCCCAAAGCCCGATATCCGTCCGCTCGACGAACGCGTCCTCGTTATGTGTGCGCACCGCGCCGGGATGCGTGATGCCCTCGGAACGATAGCGCAGCCCGCTCACGGCGCCGTCTCCCGCCGCCGGGCAAGGAGCATGCCGGCGAGACATTCCGGCTCCGGCAGACGGTCGAGCGCGAGGCTCCCCGCCGGCACGCGCGGCGCGCCGTCCGTCCACCACCGCGCCGGCCCCGGCGGCTCCGTCCCCTCGCCGGGCGAGGGTGCGGCGGCGAGGCGCGAGGCGAGTTCCTCCGGCGTCATGTCGCTGGCGAGTGCGGCGAGGCCTGCCGCCTCCGCGGCCTCGCGCCAGGCGGCGTCATCGGCCGGCGCCGCCGCGCCCTCGGCAACGAAGGCGAGCGTGAGCGGGAACAGTCGACCGACGCGATCGACGCTCGGCATCCACACGCCCAGCACCGATCCCGGCCCGCATTGTCCGCCGGGCAGCGAGAAATGCCAGATCGGCGCCTCCATCCATGCGTCGCGCCAAGTCTCGCCGAGTTCCGCGCGCACGGCGGGCAGCGTTGCGTCGAGCCAGGCGTTCCACGGATCCGTGAAGCCGCGCGGCAGCCCGAGTGCCAGGTGATCGCCGCGGCTCGGCAGCTTGCCGCAGAAGCCCGACTGGCCGCGCGCCTCCGCCATCCCTCAGCGCACCGCGGGGCAGCGGAACTGGTGCAGCACGGCGGGATCGAACGGGTTGAGCACGCTGTCGGCGCGGATGTCGAAGGAGGCGCTGCGCCCGCCCTGCTGGAAGGTCACCGTGTAGCGGTCCGCCGAGCCGGTCTGCGTGAGGTTGCCCTGGTCGAACAGGCGGAACAGGGCCCAGGGGCCGTGCGCCTCGATCACGCCCGTGGTGCCGGGCGAGGCCGGGTCGAACACCAGCCGCACCAGGCTCATGCCGCTGGGACCGGGCCAGGTGATCGGCGTGGATTGCACCGGGCCGTGCGTGTTCGCGACCGTCACACCGCCGAAATCGATGCTCACCTCCTTCGCACCCGGATCGAGGCTCACCGGCGTGATATTGAAGCGCACCGCGGGCATCGTTCCGCCGCCAGCGAAGAACATGTCGCGAATCTGCGACGCGCGCTGGAACTCCGCGACGTCCGCGGCCGAGATCGGCGGTGGCACGCCGTTCGCCGGCTGCACCGTCCATACCGGGCCCGACGTGTTCACGAACGGCCTGAGCTGGGTGTTGAAGAAGGAGTCGAGCAGACCGCCCGGCGCGAACAGGCGCGCGAAGTCGGCGAGCGGGATCTCGCTGGCCGCGCCGGCGAAGAACGGATAGCGCCCATCGACCGCTCGCTGGCACAGCGTGCCCGGCCCGCCGCTGCCGTTGAAGGCCGCTGCGACCTGCGCCTTCGCGCCGCCGCCGCGCAGGGCGTCGGCGCTCTGCGCGAGCGCCGGCAGCCAGCGGGAGACCGGCGCCGGCGCCTGGCTCGCTGCCGCGGTCAGGAGCTGGCCCGGGTCGCCGCCGGAAGCGAGCGTCGGCGCCGGCGCGCTGCCCGGTGCCGCCGCCGCGATCTGGCTCAGTTGTTGTTGCAGATCGTTGATGAGCTTGATGTCGGTGTCGATCGGCGCGCCGGGGCCCGTGCCGACGAAATCGATCAGCGCCTTGAAGTGGTTGTCCACCGCCTGGCCGGGCGGCGGGGGTGGCGGTCCGGCCTGGTTGCCGAGCAGCCCCTTGAGCTGCGCCGCGGTCCCGCCCAGCTTCGCCGGCAGCGCCGGGACCTTGCCCGCGGCCTGCGCGCCCGCCGGCGGCTTCGGCGGCACCGACAGTGCCACCTGATGCGCCGCCGAAGCCAGCAGGCTGCGCATCGGCGATTGCGGCGAGCCGAGCACGTAGAGCTCGCGCACCGCCTCGCCGAGGCTGGTCAGCGGCGCGATGTTCAGGTCCGCCAGCATCCCGTCCCAGGCCTTGATGTAGCCCGCCGTGTAGAGCGCGATCACGTCGTGCTCGAGGTTGACCATCTGCGGGCCGGTCGGGTTGATCTGCGCGTTGGTGCCCAGCACCCAGCTCTCGCTCGCCACCTGCTTCACCGCAGTCGGCAGCGACGGCAGCACCACCTTGTAGAAGCCGGCGCGGGTGTAGAGGCCGGGGATGCCATCGGTCAGCGGCTTTCCCGAGGCGCGCACGAAGAGCGGCGCTCCGGAGGCGCCGAGCGCCTCGCCCGGCGTCCACGGCGGCACGCTCGCCGCCAGCGGACGCAGCCGCGAATAGACGCGCTCGGCCAGGCTCACGCGGCTGAACGTGGCGCGCGCGTCGGCGATCAGCCTTCCGTCCAACGGCACCGAGGGCAGCGGGTTGGCGAGCAGCGCCGCCAGATGCCTCCCGAGGTCGGTCCGCAGCGCCTGGTTGCCGACGCCGGGATAAAGGTTGCTCCAGTCGAGCTTCATCCACTCGCTCACCAGCGCGGGGTCGAGCGGGCCCTGGTTGCCGAGCATGAGGTAGACGCGCGTCGCCTCGTAGGCGAACTCCGGCTTGTCGAGGTTGCCGCGGATCTGGCCCTCCAGCCGCCAGATCAGTCGCGGCAGCAGCACGCGCTCCAGTGCCTGGCGATAGAGCTCGCGTGAGGCGGCGCCGATCTTGGCGCGCTGCGACAGGCCAATCCCGGTGCCGCGCGCGGGATGGTCATAGCCGTCCGGCAGCGCGCGCGCCTGGTCGAGCAGCGGCGCGATGGCGGCGAGATTGGCATCGTTGACGGGATCGAGCGGCAGCTTGGCGGCGGTGGCGCGATACGAAGCGAGCGCCGCCTGCGCCTGTGCGATCTGCGCGTTGCTCGACGCGTCCTGCATCCACAACGCCGCCGCGGCGCCGAGGGTGACGAGCGCGACGGCGGCGAAGGCCACGCCGCGGACCAGCGCCTGGCGCCGCGCGGCACCGGGGCGGGCGGAGACCAGCATTGCCTCGCCGAACACCACCTCGCGCAGCAGGCGGCCGAGGAAATAGCTGCGGCCCTGTTCCGGGCGCAGGCTCGGCGCGCGGCGTTGGTCCACGCCGAACGCGCGCGACAGCGCGCCGGTCAGGCGGTCGATCGGCGTCCCCTCCTGCGTGCCTGAGGTGAGGTAGACGCCGCGCAGGAACGGCGCCGGATCGAGCTTGGAGCCGCCGAACGCCTCGGTGAGGAAGCTGGTGATCGGCGCCTCGAGCGAGGCGACCTGCGCCGGGAAGCCGGCGATGAGCGCGCGCCGGTCGGGGCTGCGCTCGGCCTGCAGGCGGTCGAACAGGCGCTCGCCGAGGCGCTTGACGAGCGCCTGGAACTCGGCCGCGAAGCCCGCCACCGGTCCGGCCTCGCCGGGCGCGATCGGGAACGTCGCGCCCCAGACCTGGTCGCGCCGCTCGCGGTCAAGGTCGTCGAAATACTCGGTGAAGCCGGCAAGCAGGTCGGCCTTGGTGAACAGCGCGTAGACCGGCAGCCGCACGCCGAGCCGGTCGGTCAGTTCCTTGATGCGCCGGCGGATGGCGCGGGCATGGGCGCTGCGCTCGGCCGCGGGCGCCGTCGCGATGTCGGCGATGGAAATCGCCACCAGCACGCCGTTGAGCGGCTGGCGCGAGCGGGTGCGGCGCAGCAGGTCGAGAAAGCCCTCCCACCCGGCGCGATCCACCGCGGCGTCGGAATCCTGCGTGGTGTAGCGCCCGGCGGTGTCGATCAGCACCGCATTCTCGGTGAACCACCAGTCGCACATCCGCGTGCCGCCGATGCCCGCGACCGCCCCCTGGCCCATTTCGGCGGCGAGCGGGAACTGCAGCCCGGCGTTGAGCAGTGCCGTGGTCTTGCCCGCGCCAGGGGGGCCGATGATGACGTACCAGGGCTGCTCGTAGAGATAGCCGCGGGTGCCGCGGGCGCGCCGCAGCAGCCCGAGCGCCGTCGTGAGCTTCTCGCGCAGCGCCGCCACTTCCTCGGCGGAGGCGTCCGGTCCCTCCTGCGCGGTCGCCGTGGCGCCGGCGACGATCGCGGCATCGGCATTGCGCTTGCGCCGCGAGATCCAGAAATTAAGCCCGAACCACACCAGCGCGATCACGACGACGATCGCCAGCCGTACGATCCAGCTCGCGAGCGGCGCCAGCAACGGCCCGAACAGCCACACCAGCGCCGCCAGGATCGCGGTGCCTAGCCCGGTGAGGAACCAGCGCGAGAGCAGCCAGCCCAGGATTGTCTTCATCGTTGCGTCCTCAGCCCTGCCTGCTCACCCTTGCCGCCGCAGCACCACCTCGATGCGCCGGTTCTGCTCGCGCCCCGCGGCGGTGGCATTGCTGGCGATCGGGTTGGCGTCGGCGCGGCCCACGGCCTGGATGCGGGCGGGCTCGGCGAAGGTCTTCAGGATGATCGCCCGCGCCGCCTCCGCGCGCTTCGCGGACAGCACGAAGTTGGAGGGGAACTGCACCGTGTGGATCGGTTCGTTGTCGGTATAGCCGTACACGATGACCTGGCCCTTCTCGGTCTTGAGCGCGCTGCCGATGCGCTCCAGCGTCGGGATCACCCTGGATTCCACGGTGGCGCTGCCGGAGGCGAACATGCCGGTGTTGCGGATGCGCACGATCGGCATCTGTTCCGTGCCGAGAACGGTCACCAACCCCTCCTTGATCTCCGGGGCAAGGAAGCCGCGCAGCCGCTCGAGGATCCCCGGCCGCGCCGGTGCGGGCGGTGGCGGCGGCGGCACCACCGGGGCGGCGCGCACCAGGCGCGGCATCGCGGTGGGCGGCGCGTTCACCATCGCCTCGAACAGCGCGTCGGAACGCGCGTTGAGGCTGCGCGAGAAGCCGAGGAAGGCCAGCGCCACCACCAGCACGCCGCCGACCGCCGCGACCCACACCGGCAGGCGTGCGCGCGCCGGCCGGTAGGGCGCGGCAACACCCTGCCAGTGCGGCGACAGCCCGGCCTCCGCCGCGCCGCGCTGGCGGGTGATGATGGTGTAGAGGTCCTCGCGGATCCGCTCGAGCTCGCCCTGCCCGCGCGGCGAGAGCCGGTACTGGCCCTGGAAGCCGAGTGCCAGGCACATGTACATGAGCTCGAGCACCGGCAGGAAGCTGCCGGGGTTCTGCCGCAGTTGCGCGAGCACGGAGAAGAAGCGCTCGCCGCTGCGCACTTCCTGGTGAAAGGTCGAAACGAGCGAGCGCGTGTCCCACGCACTCTGGCTGCCCCAGGGCGTGTTGAGCACCGCGTCGTCGAGGCTGGCGCACAGCGCGTAATGCGCCGGGCGCAGCAGCTCCATCGGGATCTGCGCGTCGCGCGCGGCGGCCTCGAACTGGCGCATCTCCCGCACCGCGCGCTCGCGCAGCTCCGCGGGGTCGGGCTGGTTCAGCGTGTTGCGCAGCCGCGCCAGCAATTGCAGCAGCGGCGCCGCCGCCGCGAGCAGCGGCGAAGTGCCGAAGCGGATCTGCTCCGCACCCTCGGAAGGCGTGGGCGACGCCGCCGCGAAACCGGCGCCCGGGCCGGTGGGCGCGCCGCCCAAGCCCCCGAAGGCGCCGCCCGGCCCGGCTTGCGCGGCACCGGGCGGTGCCTCGGGCGGCCGCCGGCCGCCGGGCACCGGGCGAATCACCGTGCGCTCGCTGTCGTCCGGCTCGCCGAATGGGTTGTCGCTCATCCCTGCCTCGCCCTCAGCCCGTCACGTCCTTCAACCGTCACGCCGATCCGCGCATGGTCATCCCATGCGCGCTCAGCCGCGTATCGCCCACAACTCCATGCGCAGGCCCGGATACTCGCCCGAGACATGGATCGCGAAGCCGCCGGAGCTCTGCATCTGTTGCCAATGCGGAGCGTTGCGGTCGAGCTCGAAATACGTCGCCCCGGCATAGAAGGGCAGCTGACGCGGCGCCACCGGCAGCGCGCGCACCGGGATGCCGGTGATCTGGCTCATCACGTATTCGCGGATGTGTTCGACGCCGGCGATCTTCACCTGGCTCGGGAACTGCGCGCGCAGCGTCTCGGTGGGCACGTCCGCCTGCACCGTCAGCACGAACACCGAACCGCGCAGGATCGAGCGGTCGACGATCTGCCCCACGTGCAGCCCGTGCCGGCGCTCCTGCAGCGGCACCGGGATCGCATTCTGCTCGATCACCGCGGAGAGCGAGCGGCGCAGGTCCGCCACCACCGGCGCGAAGCTGCGCTGCAGGTCGTCGTGGCGATAGGCTGGGTAGTTGCCCGGCCGCCGCGTCTGCGTGTCGGTGAAGGTGGCGAACTCGCCGGCCATCGAGAGCAGCGTGCGGTAGAGATCCTCGGGGTGGACGTTGCCGCCCTCGGCCCAATGCGCGAGCACCGGCTGCCAGCGGTTGATCGCCTGCAGCAGCAGGAAGTCCTGCACTTCCGCCGCCCCGCGCGAGCCGGGGGCGACCAGGCGCGCGGCCATCGCCTCGCCGCGCTGGTGCAGCATGCCGGAAAGCTCCGCGATCAGCCCCGCGAGCGGCGCCGTCGCACCGCACAGCAGCGCCGGCGGAACCCAGCGGTCATCCAGGGTCACGCGCTTGTCCGCAGCGACCTCGACCACGCGCGCGAGCCCGATGCAGAGATAGCCGGCGCGTTCCTCGGTCTCGAGCATGTAGCGCAGCCGCAGCCGCCCGACCTGGATCGGCGCCGGCGTGGGCGAGCCGGAGTGCGTGTCGTATGCCTCGAACTCGCGCAGCGCGAGCCGCCCCTCGGCGCCCTCTGCCCCGACCTCCACCGCGCCGGGCTGGCGCACCGGCAGCGCCAGATAAACCACCGCGTTGCGCACGCCCTCTCCGAGGTCGAGCGGTGGTGGATGGTCGGTCTCGCCCGGGATCGCGAACGGCGTGCCGTCCTCGAACACGCCCGCCGCGTGCGCGAGCGCGAAGCGCCCGGTCGCCAGCAGGTCGCGGTCGATCGCGAGCTCCGTAATGCCCCACGGGTGCGGGCGCAGCGCGGCGGTACGGCCACGCAGCATTGCCTCCAGCGCGCGGTCCTGCTGCTGGAAATGCTGCGCGCGCAGGAACATGCCTTCCTGCCAGACCACGCGGTTGGTCCAGGTCATCGCGCCTTCCCGGTTCTTGCCACGCGAGCCTAGCCCTTCGTCAGGGTGGCGACGAGACCGTTCGTGGTGAGCTTGAGCTTCACGTCGCCGGTCGCGGGCACCGGCGCGCTGACGCGCCAGGTGGCATGGTTGATGTCGCGGAACAAAACCGCGATGCCGATCGCGTTGGTGCCGGGCTTGAGCGGGTGGGAGACGGTCACGGTCTGGCCGGGGCTGACCAGAACCTGCTCCGAGCCGAGATCGGCGGTGCCGAGCGTCGCCTGCTCGCGGTTCATCAGTGCGAACACGTCGGCCTGCATGAAGCTCCCGGCGGAGGCGAGCTGGATGATCCGCACCGCGACGGAGGCCGCGTGACCGGACGGGTCGGGGTTCTGGTTGGCGCCGCCCACGATGGTGAGCGACAGCGTGGCTGGCGCCGGTGGCGGCGCCGCGCAGCCCGCGAGAACCGCGAGCGTGCCCAAGGCCAGGTGCCGGAACAGGTGGCGTCGTTGCATCAGCTTCTCTTCCTTTCGTCGGCGTCGCGCAGCGCTTCCTCGTAGGCGCGGGCGAAGGCCCTGCCGAACACGCTGTCGAAATCGTCGGCCAGGCCCTGGGTCACGGAGGCGTGCAGCTTCTCGTAGAGCTCGAAGGCGCGGGCGCGCCTTTGCGCCGGCAGCATGCCGCCGCCGCGCTCCGCCTCGGCGCGCAGCGGCGCGGGATCGAGGCGCGCGACGAGCGAGCGCACCGCGGCCTGCATCGCGGCGACCGAGGCGAGCTCGTGCAGGCGCATGTCGCGCAGCGCGTCCGCCACCGCCTCGGCCGGCGCCATGTCGACGCGCCGGCCAGTGCCGAGCAGCGCGCTCAGCGCGTCGTCGTCGTCGGCCGAGAATTTCAGCGGATTGTTGCCGCGGGCGCGGATCATCGTCTGCTCGATGCGGAACTCGCCCTTGACGGCGGCGCGCGCCATCAGTGCCTGGCGCAGTCCCGAGACCAGCTCGCGGAACGCGGCGCCGAGGGCCGCCATTGTGGCGGCGGGATCGGCGATGGCGGCCACATCCATACCGGCGCCGCGCATGAAGTCGGCGAGGAGGCCGTCCGTGCCTGCGGCCTGCGGCGCGACAGGTGCCGCCGCGCGCGCCGGCGGCGCTGCCGGCGACGGCGTTGGCACCAGTGCCGGCGCCGGTGGTGTCGGCGCAGCGGGCTCGCCGAACGGGGATAGATCGGCGAAGGGATCGGCCTGCGCGGCGGCAGGCGGGGCAGCCGGCGGGCTCGCCGGCGAAGGGCTGGCCGCGCGCGGAACGAGTGGCGGGGGCGGGGGGGCTGCCATCGGCGGCGCGGGCGGTGCCGCCGGTTTCGGGGCGAGGTCGAGATCCCAGTCGTCGAGATCCGGCGGCAGCGCCGGCGGGGTCGGCGTCGGCGCGCGGAACGCCTGCTCGAAGGCGGGCACGTGGTCGGGGTCGGTCGCCTGGCGGAACGGGGGCGGCGCCGGGGGCGGCTGCCCGAACTCGTTGCCGAGGCTGATCGGGTTCGCCGCCAGCGGCCCCTGGCGCGACGGTTCGGCAGCGAACGGATCGCGCGACCCGGGCCCCAGCAGCGGGTCGCCCCCGAACGGATCCGCGCTGCCGCGCGGCGGCGCCAGCGGATCGTCGCCGAATGGGGAGGGGCCCAACGGGTCGTTCCCAAACGGGGACGCACCGAAGGCGGAGGGGCCGGTTGGTGCCGCCGGGCGCGCGGCCGGCGAGCCCCAGGGCGCGGCCTGCGCCTCCGGCTCGATCTGCACCTCGAACTCGTACGGGCCGAGCCGCAGCCGGTCGCCGTCGCGAAGCTCGCGCGCGGCGCCGCGGCCGATCGGCTCCGCGTCCCGGTTGAGGAACGTTCCGTTTGTGGAGATATCGGCGACCTGCCAGGACCCGGCGCGGAAGGCGATCACGCAGTGGCGCTTGGACAGCACGCGCTCAGGGTCGGCGAGAGGCCACTCGTTCTCCGAGCCGCGCCCGAGCGCGTATTCGCCGCCCGTCACGCGCCTTCGTTCCGGCGAAACGGTCTCGGGGCAGCGCAGGATGGAGAGCACCAGGGCCATCGTCGCCTTATCCTTACCCGATCAGCACGGTGAAGCAGCCGAGCACGATCGTGCCGCCGTGCCCGCACGGGTCGCCCATGCGCGCCGCAGGCATGTTGCCGATCAGCACCGTGGGCGAACCCATGGCAATCATGTCCGGCGGGCCGACGCAGGTCGCCTGGTCCGTGGCGCGCGCGGCCGGGAGTGACTGGATCAGCACGGTGGGGCAGCCAGGCGGCAGGATCGGCCCGCCGACATGCGGCACGATGCCAGTGACCATCGGGCAGACATGCATGTCCGTGGCGCGCGCGGCGGGCTGGCCCATCAGGATGCCTCCGGGTCCATGCGGCCCGGCCCGCCCGAGGCGATGTCGCGCCCGCTGGCGAGGAAGCGCGCGAGGCGCGCGGCCTGGCGCGTGGGATCGGCGCGCACGGAGGCAAGGGTGACGGCGCCGGTGATGGCGAGCCCCGCGAGGTGCGGCGCCGGCGGCACCGCGGGCTGGCCGGCGGGCGCCATGGAATCACCGCTCCAGAACGCGGCGACCCCGGCCCAGGCTTCCGGCGTGCCGAAGCGCGCCTGCTCGGCCGCGGCGAAGGCGGCGCGGCGGTTCTCGTCGCTGGGCTTGCGCACCCACGCCTCCGCGGCGTCGAGCGCCGCGCGATCGGCGGGTGGCAGGTCGGCCGGCATCGTCGCGCGGGCGCACATGCAGGCCCACCATACACCCTCGCGCCGCGGCAGGGCGTGGGCGACGAGCTTCACCGCGTCCGTCGCCATGCCGTCGGCCTCCAGCGCCTCCAGCGCGGCGGGCGCGTCGGCGCAGCCGGCGATCAGCGCCAGCGCCGCGGCGGAGAGCTCGCCGCTCTCTCGCACCGTGGCCAGCGGTGCCGCGCGCAGCTTCGCGAGCCCGGCGCCTGGGGAGGCCGATGCGAGAGGGGCGGATGGGGGAGCGGACCTGGTGCCGGACATCGCGCGCCTCTAGTTGATCATCACGATGCCGCCCTTGAGCGTCAGCATGCCGTCGCCCTTCAGGGTGGTCATCGGTGCCTTCATGTCGAGCATCGCGCTGCCGGCGAGCTTGACCATGGTGCCGTTGATGGACACGCCGCTGGTGTCGATCTTGACCGTGTTGGATCCCACGGTGAGCTCGATGGACTGCATCGCGGTGATCTTCACCGCGCCCGCCTGCGCGGCGATGGTGATGTTGCCCTGGTCGACCGTGAGCTTCTCGTTGCCCTGCTGGACCTCCGTCGTGTTGTCGCCCTTGACGGTGGTGCTGCGCTTGCCCTGGACCTCGATCGTCTCGTTGTTCTTCACCGTCGCCTTGCGGTCGTTGTCCACCGTCAGCGTCTGGTCGTGCTTCACTTCCGTCTTCTGGTCGTTCTTCACGGTGATCATCTGGTCGTGATCGACCTTGACCGTGTGGTCGTTCTCGACCTCGACCGTGTGGTCCTTCTCCGCGTGCAGCAGCACCAGTTCGGAGCCCTTGGTGTCGTCGAAGGAAAACTCGGAATAGTTGGAGCCGCTGCCTTTCTTGGTGGAGCGCGTGCGAAGCCCGGTCTTGTTCTTCTCGTCCGGCAGCGTGAAGGGCGGCATCTGCTGGGCGTTGTAGAGCCCGCCGAGCACGATCGGGTGGTCGATGTCACCATCGACGAAGGCGACCATCACCTCGCTGTCCTGGCGCGGCAGGTGCTGCCAGCCCCAGCCGTTCCCCGCCCAGGGCTGCATGACGCGCAGCCAGATCATGTTGTCGTTCGTTGCCACGTCGGCATGGTCCCACATCATCTTGACCTTGATGCAGGCGTTCTCGTTCGTGGTGATTTCCTCGCCGTCCTCGCCGATCACTTTGGCGCTGGTCACGCCCAGCATGCGCGGGCGCGGGGTCACGAGCGGCTGGCGCCAGGTGGTGGCGACGGGAAAGCAGGAGAAGCTGTTGCGGTAGCCCGTCGTGACGCCGGTGTTGGCGAGCACCTCCTCGGCCGCGTCGTGCACCACGTGGCGGATCACGTAGTCGCCCGCGGCCCCCTCCGGCGTGTCGAGCTTCTTCTGCAGCTTGAACTTGCCGCCGGGGACGAATTCCGGGTTGTTGCCGGCGGCGGCGAACAGCGTGGCGAAGGCCTCGTGCGCTTCCTGGTGGAACAGCGTCCGGTTGGTGATCGTGTCGGGGTCGGTCGAGAGCGCGGGCCAGTGGAACGTGTCGCGCTTGGGGTGGCCGCTGGTCGAGAGCTTGGTCGGGGTGTTCTTGAGCAGCGATGTGTTGGGCTTCAGCGGATCGTAGTCGCTAAGCGAGACCTTGCCCACGACGGTCGTGTCGATGCGGCGCCAGTCGTTGATCACGTCGATCGTGGTGCCCGTGCTCACCCAGGCATCCGGGTCCTTGATGCTGGCGAAGGCGCTGTTGGAGTCGGCGATCACCAGCGTGTGCGCGCTGTCGGTGAAGGTGAAAAAATAATACAGGCCCTCTTCCTCCATCAGGCGCGTGATGAAGGCGAGATCGGTCTCGTTGTACTGGCAGACGTAATCGCGTTGCTGCAGCGTGCGCGTGACCTTCGAATCGTCGAAATCCGTCACGCCGTTTTCATCCAGCAGCGTCTCGATCACCTGCAGCGCCGTCTTCCGGTCGAACATGCGGCAATCCGCGGTCTGCCCGGCGAAGGCCAGGCGCGGCACGAGCAGCGCGCGATAGCCGTGACCGCCGCCCCGCCTTCCCTCGGCGCGGAACTCGCGCACGATGCCGTGGAAATGCCGCGGCGAGCCGACCTTTGGCGTCAGCGTCACGCAGGCGGGCTGGTAGAGCAGGTCGCCGGCCTTGATCCCTCCGTCCTGCGAAACCATTTCGACCTCGAAGGCGAAGAGTTCGCTGATTCCCTCCGTCGCGTGCAGCCGCACCGGCTGCAGCGACACGCTGGCCAAGGGCGTGGTCATGCTCAGCATCGTCCGCTCGCTACCAGCCCCGCCAGCCGCCATTATGCCCCTCCTGCGCGGCCACCATACCGGCACCGGCGCGCTGCCGCAAAGCCGGCTTCGCGCGCCGTTGCGCGATAGCCCGCGCTATGAAACCAGGCCGCTGGTGACGCGCATTGCGCCGTTCCGGGTCCAAAGCACGAGCGCGCCATCGGCCGCGAGGTCGAGGAACTCGCCCTGCCGTGTCGCGTCCCCGCCGGTGACGCGAAGCGGCGTTCCCGGCGCCGGGCCGCGTCGCAGCCAGGCCGCGCGCAGCGGTGCGAAGCCCTCGCTCTCCCATGCTGCGAGCCAGGTGCCGAGCGCGGCCGCAAGCTGGTCGACCGCCGCCTCCGGCTCCGGCGGCACGACACCGAGACCGGAAAGGCTGGCCGCCGCATAGGGCAGGTCCGGCGGCGCGTGGCGCAGGTTCACGCCGATGCCGAGCACGAGCCATGGCGCCGCCGGCGCGGCATCCGCCTCGAGCAGGATGCCCGCGATCTTCGCATCCCCGACCAGCACGTCGTTGGGCCATTTCAGCCGCGCGCGCTCACCCCCCGCGAGATGGCGGTCGACGAGATCGGCGGCGGCCAGTGCCGCGGCGAAGCCGAGCTCGGCCTGGCGGGCGGGCGGGATATCGTAACGCAGCACGAACGAGACGTGCAGGTTGCCCGGCGGGCTCACCCACTGCCGCCCGAGCCGCCCGCGCCCCGCGGTCTGCCGCCGCGCGCAGACCGTGGTGCCGTGCGGTGCCCCCGCCGCCGCGAGCGCCTTGGCGGTGTCGTTGGTGGAAGGAAGCTCGTCGTGCACGGCGATGGCAAAGCGCGGGCTCATTCAGGCCCATCCGCCTGCGGCATTGCCCGTGCGCGGGTTCCGTCGGTCCGACATGGTTCAGCGCGCGTCCGATCGGCTGGCGGGTTCCTTGCTGGTTCGTCCCGTATCACCCGTGCGCCCGCCCGGGCAAGACGTCGAGCCCGGGCGGCACGGGCGGGCGGCATCGTGGACCGAGCGGAACCCTGACGCGCGAGAAACGAGTGCCCGCGGCGCTGCTTGGGAGGCGACACGAGACGGCGTAAAGTTCGCCCGGCTTATCGACCCGTCCGCACCGCGAGGAGGCGAGCATGCCGGCGACTCTGATCGGCGGCCTGACGACCTTGATCGTCATCGTGCCCGCCGTCTGGACCGGCTTGCTGGTCGACAGGAAAACGGGGACGATTTCACGGGTCCTGGCGGTCGTCGTCGCCATCCTGGGCGCCGTCGCCGCAATCTCCCTCGCGGTGGAAATCCGTTTCGGCATGGGGCTGCCTGGCCACCTGTTCCGCCCCCTGGTCGTCATTCTCTACGGGCTCGGCCTGGTGGCAATCGTGACGGTCGGCTGGAGCGCGCTTGCCCAGGCATTGGCGGCCCGCAGCCTGGTGTTCCCCTTGCTGCTTTCCGTCACCGTGTCGACCGTGGTGGTGATCGCCTACGGCGCGTGGGTCATTCTTTGGGAGATCGGGACGGGCTTCCTTCTGACGACACGCCTGCTTCACGTCGCCGTGCATGCCAGGGTGCTGCGCCGGAACGATCGACCGCCACGCGCGCTGCTCCTTATCGCGGATCTTCTTCTCGTGGCGACGGCGGCACTCCGCTGGGATGAGGATGACATGAGGCCCTACTCGGTAATCGGGGTACTTCTGGAAGGTGCCCGGGGATCGGTTCACGACCTGGTGCCGCAGGCGCTCATTCCATCTGGTGACGCATGGATCGCCCCCTATAATGGCCTCCTGTACCTGCCCCTGTTCGCTGTCTACGCGCTGGCACTGCGGGCCGCTCGGCGAGCGCGAACGCGGCCTTGAGAAGAGCAGAGTTCGAGGGTTTCTTGTCCAAGACTGGCTGAGCGTGCAGTCATGAGCGAACCCGTCTCTCCACCGAAATTCCCTGCGAACAGGGAAAACAACAGGGAATTTGGGCAAAATCGCTGCCTCGCGGGACTTGGGGTGTCGATTCCGGCAGTGGAAACAGGCTAGTACGACGAAATTCCCTGTGCGGGGTAACAGGGAATTGATCGCGGCACCCGCGATCACAACAGGGAAACGTCCGGGGTCTGAACAGGCGTGTACGCCGCTAACTCAAGGATCTGAGTGCCGGGTAAGGGCTTGGCTGCACGAACGCCGTTTCCTCGGCCCCCTTTCGATGCTGCCTTGTGTTCCTCGGTCCGTTATTCCTGCTGCGCCCGGGAAGAGAGGACATGAGCAAGGTCACCCCGCAGCGGGGGCGGGAGACGCCGCGATCCACTCCCGCAACTTCGACCACCGCTTCCGGCCGGAGACATTGCGGACCGCAATCGCCACCGCCCTGCGGCTGCCGACGAGCACGACCAGCCGTTTGCCCCGGGTGATGCCGGTATAGAGCAGGTTGCGTTGCAGCATGGTGTAGTGCTGCGTCAGCACCGGGATCACTACGGCTGGATACTCCGACCCCTGCGCCTTGTGGATCGTCGCCGCATAGGCCGGCACCAGCGCATCCAGATCGCCGAGGCCATAGGCTGCCTCACGCCCGTCGAACCTCACGGAGATCTCGGCTTCCTCCGTGTCGATCGCCGTGATGAAGCCGATATCGCCGTTGTAGACTTCGCGGTCGTAGTCGTTCTCGATCTGCATGACCTTGTCGCCGGGCGCAAAGGTCCAGCCGAATTTCTCGACCTTCGGCGTCGCCTCGCCATTCAGCGCGGCCTGGAGATCGATGTTGAGCGACCGCGCGCCGACCCCGCCACGCGCCATCGGGCACAGCACCTGGATGTCGCGCACCGGATCGAGCCCGAAGCGGCGGGGGATACGGGTCTTCACCAGATCGATGATGCGGGCGACCGCCGTCTCCGGGTCGTCAGCCTGGACGAAGTGGAAATCGCTCCCGGCCTCGGCGCGGGCCAGGTCCGGCATCTCGCCGCGATTGATCCGGTGCGCGCTGGTGATGATGCGGCTGGATGCCGCCTGGCGGAAGATCTCGGTCAGCCGCACCACCGGCACCGCGCCGGAGCCGATCAGGTCCGCCAGCACCTGGCCGGGCCCGACCGACGGGAGCTGATCCACGTCGCCCACCACCAGCCGGGCTGCCGCCGCGGGGATCGCCCGGGTCAGCGCGCGCATCAGCGGCACGTCGACCATGAAGGCCTCGTCGATCACCAGCAGGTCGCATTCCAAGAGATGGTCGGGCCCGCGGCGGAACCCGCCGGTGCGCGGATCGAGCTCCAGCAGGCGATGGATCGTCCTGGACTCGAAGCCGGTGGCCTCGCTCATCCGCTTCGCCGCCCGCCCGGTGGGGGCCGCGAGCAGGATGCGCACCGCCTTGGCCGCGAGGATTGCGAGGATCGCCCGCATGATCGTCGTCTTGCCGACGCCGGGCCCGCCGGTGATCACCAGCAGCTTCGAGGCGAGGGCAAGGCCGACCGCCTGGCGCTGGCTCTCGGCGAGCGTCATGCCGATCCGCCGCTCCACCAGGGGATGGCTTTTTCCGCCTCGATCGCGGGCCAGGGAAGCGCGCCGGCCGCGATCGCGCGCAGCCTCTCGGCGATGCCGCGCTCGGCATGCCAGAGGCCGGCGAGGAAGATGCAGTCCGCCTCGCCGACCCGATCGGCGACCACGGCGCCATCGGCCAGTTCGAGATCGAGTGCGGTGCGGATCAGCGCCTCCGGCACCTCCAGCAGGCGCTCCGCGAGCGGGATCAGGTCCGCGACCGGCAAGCCGCAGTGCCCCTCGTCCATCGCCTCGGAGAGGGCGTAGCCGATGCCGGCGCGGACGCGGATCATCGCCGTCTTCTCGATACCGAGTCGCGCGGCGATGGCGTCCGCCGTCTTGAAGCCGATGCCCCTGATGTCGCGCGCGAGCCGGTACGGGTTCTCGCTCATCACCTGGATGGCGTCGGCCCCGTAGGTCTTGAAGATGCGCACCGCGCGCGCTGTGCCGACGCCGTGGCTGTGCAGGAACACCATGATCTCGCGGATCACCTTCTGCTCGGCCCAGGCATCGACGATGCGCTTCGCCCGGACCTCGCCGATCCCGCCCACCTCGCGCAGGCGCTGCGGCGCCCCCTCGATGATGTCGAACACCGCCTCGCCGAAACCGCGGACCAACTTCTTCGCATACACCGGGCCGATGCCGCGGATCATGCCGGAGGCGAGGTAGCGTTCGATCCCCTCGGCCGTGGTCGGCGCCGAGGTCTTCAGGAACCGCGCCTTGAACTGCTGGCCGTGGGTGCGGTCGTTCACCCACTCCCCGGTGGCGGTGATCCACTCGCCGGCGGCGATGGCGGCGGTGTGGCCGACAATGGTGACGAGGTCGCGGTGCCCGCGCGCCTTCACCCGCAGCACGGCGAAGCCGTTCTCGGCATTGTGGAACGTCACCCGCTCGACGATGCCGGCGAGCACTTCGCCATCGGGCCACGGGGCCTGGCGCTCGGTCATCGCCTGGTTCCGTCAGGCGGCCACCAGTGGGGCGAGCAGGTCGTGCAGAAGCGCCGGGCGGTTGCTTCGGGGAGCAGGAAGCTGGCGTAGCGCCCCCACATCGGCGCACGATCAGTGCAGCACCGGACGGTTCGCCGGGAGTGCCGCCAGCATCTGCCTGCGCGCGCGGGTGCAGGACAGCACGACCTCGTGCATCTCGTGCTCGGCGATGCGGGTCAGTTCGCGGAAATGACCGAGAGTGACAGCAATCTCGCCGGGCGGGGCCGGCTTGGTCGCGTCCTCGGCCAAGACCTGCGACGCTTCCAGCATCGCGCGGATCTCCGCCAGGGTGCCGAGCGCCTTGTGCGCCCGTTCCGGCAGGTCGAGGCTTTCCTTGTCGCCGAAAAGACCTTCAACGAATCCCTCCATCTCCTCGCGCCGCAGCCGGGCGAGTGTGGCCATCCCGTTGTGCGTAGCAGGAACGTCGAGGCGAGTCAGCCGGAAGGGCGCCGAGCGTTCCTGATGCCGCGTGAGCCGGTTCCACAGGCCCATTACCAGCGCGCCGATGAGTTCGTTGGCTTCGTCGATGGACTCAAAGGTCGGCAATTCGCCGCCCCACAGCGCCTCGACCATCTTCATCGGCGAGCCCTGCATATCCGGCGAGGCGATGTTGCCGAGGAAGCGCGTGCGCACGGCGTGGAACGGCACCGGGCAGTGGTAGCGCTCGAGAAGGGCCCGCACCTGGTCGTCGCTCGCGGAGGGCGGTGTCGTGCGCTTGGCCATCGGCTCAACGTCCCTTTGGTTCGATCAACCCCCAGAACCCGTATTTCCGCCCATGCGCCTTCTGCAGCCGCGCGACAAACTCCGCGTGGCCCTCGATCGATCCCGGTACCGGCAGAGGCGGTGCGAGCCGCGCGCAGGACAGCAGATCGCGCGCGGCGTATTGGTACCGCTTCGATGAGCCGCGTTCGAGCACGCTCTCGACCAGGCGACGGTAGAGCAGGCTGGCGGCTTCCGGGAACTTCTCATCGAGCGCTTCCGCGGCCGGCCGCAAGACCTCGTAGAGGCGACCGTCGAGTGCGGTCAGCCGCTCGCGCACCAGGCGGTCGGCGCGATCGAGTGCCCGCCATTCGATGAAGAACGCCAGCCCTCGCGCGGCCTGCTTGTGCGCGGCGGCGATATTGAGCGCTTTCTGTTCCGCCTCGAAATCCTCGAAATCCGGCAGGCGCTTCAGATAGGCCCGCAGGTGTTCGACACTCAGGAAGCGCTCGAAATGCTGCCAGTGGACAGCCTGCGCCTCGTCCTTGCGCCCCAGGGCGTCGAGCGCGGCAATCCGAAGGTCGGTGTCGGTGCCATCATCGTCCACGTCCTCGACGCGCCGGCGCGGCTTATCGAGCCAGTCCAGCGCCTCGGCCGGCCGGTTTGCGGCAATCAGGCGTTCGGCGACATCCAGCGCGTGCGTGCCCTCCATCCCGCCGGCACGAATGGCGACGATGAAGGCATCGGTGTCCTTCTCGAGATCGGCGAGCAGCGCCAGGCGAAAGGCGAGATGGCAACGCTTCGCATCCGCGCGCCAGTCCTGCGGGCCGGAGGATCGCGGGGCGGTTTTCAGCACTGCCTCGGTCTTGCTGCGGATTTCCGCGCGTCCGCCTGCGCCCAGCGCCTCCGACATATGGCGGATCAGCGCGTCGGTCGTGCCGAAGCCATCGCGCTCGCAGTAGGCGAGCACCCGGCGGGCCAGCGCCTTCGTATCACCCCGAGGCTGCGCGGCCGACAGCCGACCGAGATCCTCCATCGCGGCACCGAACACGTCTTCCACCTCGCCGATGCCGTCGCCGACGCGCTCCATCACCGCGTCCGCAATGCCGATGAGGTCCCACAGCAGTTCGATCGCCCGTGCGGCGTCCTGCTTGGCGAGCCGGGTCGCGATCGTCACCCGCAGATGGTCGAGTTCGTGCACCAGCGGCTTGCGCTTCTCCCAATCGACGAAGGAGCGGGAGCGGCCGATGGTCTTGATCCGCTTGTCGATCTCGGCGGCGAGCTGGCCCGGCCCCTCCGTGCCTGCGAGCAGCATGCCGAGCTTCTTGCGCAAGGTCGGATCGGTTGCGGCGTGCGCGATCAGCACCTCGGCCAGCGCCTCGGCGCCCAGGGCAGCCAGGGCTTCGGGTGTGACGGTTTTCGTGCGGGCCATCGAACGCTCTATCCGCCGGGCAGGGCGGCAACGACATCTGTCTGCCGGAGCCGCTCGTCCCTGAACAGTAGGATCGGGCCGGCGGTCTGGCAGCATATAGCGGATGATGTGGAACTTGCTGGGGCAGCGCTTCTGGTGTCGGGACGACGTTGAGGTCAGGCGGCAAGTGTCAATCAGCGCGCAAAAGGGAACCCTATTGGAGTGGGCCTAGTGGTTTGATCGACGTTGATGATTCCCATGCTGGCCGGACGTGCGAGCCTGTGTGGATGAGGGAAGGCGTTGAGGTCCGGCTGCGGCCGGGCGAGCGGGAGCGGCTCGAGGGCGTGGTCTGCGACCGCAAGAGCCCGCAGCAACATGTCTGGTGGGCTCGGATCGTGCTGATGAGCGCGGACGGCGCGGGCACGATGGCGATCCGCGCTGCCACGGGGAAGGGCAAGCCGACGATTTGGCGCTGGCAGAAGTGCTACATGTGGGACGGCGCTGACGGCCTGTTCCGGGACGCCCCGCGTGGCCGCGCCTTCGCCGCCGCCTCGCCCGCGCAGATTGCCGCGGTGGTCGAGCGCACGCTGCACGAGGACCCGCCCGCGGCGACGCACTGGGCCTTGCGCTCGATGGCCAAGGCGAGTGGCTTGGCGCACAGGCGTTCCTAACCGCCGTCGCGATCAACCTCAAGCGGCTGGCCGCCGAGCTGGCGGCCAGTCTTCTCGCGATCGGCAAAACATTGATTACCCTCCAGGTCCTGCGGCTCGCTCAGATGGCAGCCTCGACGTTGTCCGTGTTGGCACCCGACTGCCGCAGGACAGTTGTGGCCGCTGCACTGCCAGGTTGAGAAACAGCGGGCTTTTCAACAGCCCCACGCGGCAGCGCTGCCCGGTGGCAATGAGCACCTCGGGGCCGCTGCCTTCAGTCCTACGTGCGCATCCGAGGTGGTCGGCCCCGCCCGCGCCAGCGGCGACGAGCCGGCGAGCATGACAGCCTGGCTGGAAACCGTTCTGCCTCCGCTGTGCCGGACGGCCATGCCCAGCACCTCGTGACGGCGACTAGAGCCAAAGGTGCCGGATAGAAAGATAATGTAAACATTGACTCCATGAGTCCCTCCGGAGTAGAAAGTGATCACTCAAGAGGGCAACCATGTCGCTCGGGTACAAGCAAGTCGAAGCCGCGCTCGCCGAAGTGCTGAAGGTCAAGCCCGACGCGATAAAGGCATTCCGCGGGCGGCTGCGGTACCTAAGGAATCTGGGGCTGCCGGAGCTCCCGACGCCGGGGAGCGGCCAGCGGATCGACTACAGCGAGGACAACGCGTTCGTGATGCTGATCGCCCTCGAGCTGGAACGCGCCCGTCTTGTGCCACGATCCGCGGCGATCGTTGCCGCGTCGATCTCACGCATGCACCAGTCGCTTCGCGGTGTTCTCGCTGACTCGGGTGATCACGACGTTCGTATCGTCGTTACCCCGGAGAGCGAGATGCAGTGGACGGCGGTGCCGAAGGGAGCGTCGCTCGACAAATTCCTCGCAAAAAGAATGCTACCGTCATTCTCTGTTCTTAACCTGTCGATTTGCGCCCGGTCGCTCGACCGCGCGCTCGGCGCCGCGGCGGCGAGGTAATAATTTTGGCCATGATTATGTTAATGTTTGCATTAACATTAAATCAGGGCAAGCTGGTCATGGTGAGGACGGTCAACGCCTCAAGTTCGCCGCGCGTACTGCGCGTTTGGGCATCGGCGAGGATGCCGCTGGCGGGAGGAGCCGACCGAAGTGTCGTTGGCCGCGGCGCACCGCGGGCGCGCTACCGCGACGCCAGCGCTGCATCCGTGGTCGGGCTTCCGGCACACACTCCGTGCGCTTGGGCAGACAGCCGATGACAGGCGGGAAGGGACCGCTCATCGCCGCGGGCAAACTGTCATCGCAGGTGGTGCATCGCCCGCTCGCCGCGATCCACCTGAACCCGAGGAACGCGCGCACCCACTCGAAGCGGCAGATCAAGGGTATTGCCGAGAGTGTGCGGGCGTTCGGTTACCTGCGCCCTCTGCTCCTCGATGAGAAGGGTGTCCTCCTCTACGGCCACGGGAGCCTGGAGGCTGCGCGGCTCCTCGAGCTTGCGACGGTGCCGACGTTGACGGTGACCGGCCTCAGCGACGCGCAGAAGCGAGCGTTCGCCATCGCCGACAACAAGCTCGCAGAAAGCGCCGGCTGGGACCGCGCCGTGCTGCACACCGAGTTCGAGGCACTACTCGAGCTGCTACCGCCGATCGGCCTCGACCTCACCATCACAGGCTTCAGCCTCGGCGAGATCGACCAGATCGAGGCGGACCATGGACCGCCGATCCCGGAGCCGGAGGACACCGGATCCAATGTGCAAGGGGAGATTGTCACGCGGCCTGGCGACGTGTGGCAGCTAGGTCGGCATCGCGTCGCCTGCGGTGATGCGCGGTCGAGCGGCGACCTCGAGCGACTGATGGACGGTGCCTCGGCCCGCATGGTGTTCACCGATCCGCCCTACAACGTGAAGATCCTCGGCCACGTCCAGGGTCGCGGGCAGATAAAGCACCGGGAGTTTGCATTCGCCGCGGGAGAGATGACGGAACGGCAGTACATCGCGTTCCTCAAAGCCGTCTTCTCGAACGTGGTCCCGCACTGCACCGACGGCGCGATCGCCTTCGTCTGCATCGACTGGCGCCACATCGGCGAGTTGCTCCAGGCCGCGCGGAAGACGTTCTCAGAATACAAGAACCTCGTGGTCTGGAACAAAACCTCGCCGGGGCAGGGCAGTTTCTACCGCAGCCAGCACGAACTCATCGGCGTCTTCAAGATCGGCGCCGGTGACCATCTCAACAG
>JAJZUI010000159.1 GCA_021847175.1 Pseudomonadota bacterium | reverse complement strand
CAGCACCGCGTGCAGTCGCTGGTGCTGGCGCCGGTGGGGCTGCGAGCGCTGCTCGATGCGTTGCCCGCGGATGCGGGACCGTTCGAGGATCTGTTCACGATCGAGGTCGGCGGCGACATGATCGCGCCCACGCTGCGTCGAGCGGCCAGTGCGCGGCTGGGACCGGTGCTGGTGTCCTACCTCGGCGCGAGCGAGGCCGGCGGCATCGCCTCCGCGCCGCTCGGGGCGCTGCGCGGCGCCGCGGGCGCGGTCGGGTTCGTGCATCCCGGCGTCGAGGTGGAGGTGGTGGACGCGGCGGGGCGCGTGCTGCCGCCCGGGACGCTTGGCCGGGTCCGCGTGCGCGGCGAACTCGTGGTGTCCGGTTACGACGGCGAGACCGATGGTGGCGGCATGTTCGAGGGTGGCTGGTTCTATTCCGGCGATCTCGGCTCGCTCGATGCGGACGGGTTGCTGCATCTCGCCGGCCGCGAGGGCGACGTGCTCAACCTCGGTGGCGTCAAGGTGTCGGCGCGCGCGGTCGAGGCGGTGCTGCTCGAAATGCCAGGCGTGACCGATGCCGCCGCGTTCATGGTCGCAGACGCGCTGGGGGTGCCGGCGCTATGGGCCGCGGTGGTGGGACCGGAGCGGCTTGGGCGCGAGGCGATCGAGGCTTTCTGCCGTGAGCGGCTGCGCGACAGCTTCCCCAGGGCGGTGGTGCAGGTGGCGGCGCTGCCGCGTAACGAGGCGGGCAAGGTCCGGCGCGACATGCTGGCGGCGCTGGCGCGGCGCGGCGCCGGCGGCTAGACGCCGGGAAACCGTTCCGAGGTTGCCGATGCGTGCTGTGCCTGCTGGTCGCCTGCCACTCGTTCCACCACCAGCGTCCACCCGGCGACCGGGGACCGGGACCTCGTTGGGGATCCACAACGACGCGCCACGGGGCGGGCGCTGAGCCATGGCGCGCTACCTCGTCACCGGCGGCGCCGGGTTCATCGGCTCGCACCTCGTCGACGCGTTGCTCGCGGACGGGCACGAGGTGCTGGTGCTCGACGATTTCTCGACCGGCAAGGAAGCGAACCTCGCGCCGGGCGCGCGCGTGCTGCGCGGCGATGTCGCGGACGCGGCCACGGCGCGCGCGGCCATGGCGGGAATGGACGGGTGCTTCCACCTGGCGGCCATCGCCTCCGTCGCGCGCGGCAACGAGGACTGGCCGGGCACGCATCGCGTCAATGTCGGCGGCACCGTCGCGGTGCTGGACGCGGCGAGGGCCGAGGGGCGGCTGCCTGTGGTCTATGCGTCCTCCGCCGCGATCTATGGCGATACCGGCGAGGCGGTCGCGCACGAGGGGCTGAGGCCGGCGCCGCGCACCGCCTATGGCGCGGACAAGCTCGGCAGCGAACAGCATGCCGCGGTCGGCGCGCTGGTGCACGGCGTGCCATCCGTGGGGTTACGCTTCTTCAACGTCTACGGGCCGCGGCAGGACCCGTCCTCGCCCTACTCCGGGGTGATCTCGATCTTCGCGCGGCGTGTCGCCGAGGGGCTCAGCGTCGCGGTGCACGGCGACGGGCAGCAGACACGCGACTTCGTCTACGTTGCCGACGTGGTGGCACATCTGCAGGCGGCGATGCGCCGGGCCGCGGCGCAGGGCGGCGCGGGCGTGTTCAACGTGTGCACCGGGCAGGCGACCTCGATCCTGCAACTCGCGACGCTGCTCGGCGCCACGTCGATCACGCAGGGGCCGGTCCGCGCCGGCGACATCCGCCATTCGCGCGGCGATCCGCGCCTGGCGGCCGAGCAGCTCGGGGTCGCGGCGACGATTCCGCTCGCGGCCGGGCTCGCGACACTGGGCAGCAAAGGTTGGTGACAGTTTTGTGACGGTAAGCTAGCAGGTGCCGAGGGGGGCACCATGCCGGCTTGGAATCGCACGCTCTTCCTGATCATCAACGCGCCGCCGCACGCGTCGCCGCTGCTGGTGCACGTGGCATGGGTTCTGGCAACGAGCCCGATCCTGGTGGCGCCGCTGCTGCTCGTCATCCTCTGGGTGCGGGGATCCCGGTCCCGTCGGGGCGGCCTGCTCGCGACGACGGCGGCGGCGCTGTTGGCGATCGGGATCAACCAGATCCTGGGTATGATCTACATAGAACCGCGCCCCTTCGTGATCGGGCTGGGCCGGACGCTGATCCAGCACGCGCCCGACAATTCCTTTCCAAGTGACCATGCGACCCTGGTGTGGACGCTGATGGCGGGGCTGATCGCGACCGGGGCGGCGCCGGGCTGGGGCATCGCGATGGGGATCTACGGGCTCGGCGTCGCCTGGGCGCGCATTTTCCTCGGCGTGCATTTCCCGCTCGACATGCTGGGCAGCGCCGGCGTCTCCGTCGCGGGCTGGGCGCTTGCGGTGCTGGCGATGCGCTGGTTGGTGCCGTGGCTGCTGCCGGCGGCGGAGGCGATCTACGAGCGCTCGATCGTGCTGCTGCGGCTGCCGCCCTCGCTGGTGCCGCGCGCCGCCACCGCGCCGATCCCGGAAAACCGGTAGAGGCGCGCGGCGTTGTCATGCAGCAACCCCCGCTGCTCGGACGCCGTGTAGTCCGCGATGCCGTCGCGGAAGCCCGCGCAGATCTCGCGATACGTCATGGCGCGGCGGCCGACCGGGTAGTCGGTCGCGAAGATCGCGCGCGCGGGCGTGAAGGCGTCGATGCAGGTGGCAAGCGTGGCGCGGTAGGAAGAAGGCGTGCGGTCCACGCCGTAGGCGCCGTAATTCGACAGCTTGAGATGGACGTTGGGCATCCGCCCCATCGCGCCAAGCCCGTGGCGCCAGCGCGCGATGCCGGCCTCGTCGCGGTCCATCGGGCTCGAGCAGTGGTTCACCACGATGGTGAGGCCCGGCATGTCGGCGGCAAGCCGCGCGACCTCCTCGGCCTGGTACGGGTTCATCAGCACTTCGAGCAGCAGTGAGCGGCGGGCGAGTTCGGCGGCGCCGCGCCGCCAGGCGGGGTCGTCCAGGATGCCGGCTGGCGCCCATGCGCGCGCGGGATCCGGGTGCCAGCGGATGGTCTCGCGCACCCCGACGACGCCGGGTGTCTCGGTCAGCATGTCGAGCCGAGCGGCCACGTCCGGGGAGGCAAGCGGAACCCAGCCGACGAGGCGCGCGGCGATGCCGGCAGGGCGCTTGAGAGCGGCGACCCAGCGCATCTCCTCGCCGGTGGGTGCCGTACGGTCCCAGTGCGCCTCGACATAGACGGACCCGGCGACGTTCTCGGCGCCGATATCCGCGAGGTAGTCCTCGACGAGATAGCTACGGCGCAGGAACGAGAGGTCGCCGAGCGACTTCAGCGGCCCGTCGGGCTCGGTGAGCCAGGGGTGACGCCCGAGCGAGAGGTCCCAGAGATGGTGGTGGGCGTCGAGAAGCGGGTGGTCGACGCGCACCGCTCAGTCGGCCGCCACCGCGATACCCTGGGCGCGGGCGGCGACGGCGGCGCCGAACGACTCGAAGATCCGCCGGGAGAGTTCGTCGCGCTCCCAGTCGTATTCCGGGTGCCACTGCACGCCTACGACGAAGCCCGGGAACTTGCCGCGCACGGCCTCGATGGTGCCGTCGGGCGCCGTGGCCTCGGCGACCAGCCCGTCGGCCAGGCGGTCGATGCCCTGGTTGTGCAGCGAGTTGACCAGGATGGCCTGGGATTGGGCGAGCCGGTGCAGCCAGCCGCCCGGCGTGACGGCGACGGTATGCGCCTTGCCCGTGCGCAGGCGGCCGTTACCGGCCATCGGCGTCGCATGGTCCATGCGGTCCGGCAGGTCCTGCAGGCGCTGGTGCAGCGAGCCGCCGAGGGCGACGTTGAGCTCCTGCAGGCCGCGGCAGATGGCGAGCACCGGCACGCCGGCGGCGATGGCGGCGCGGATCAGCGGCAGCGTGGTTGCGTCGCGCGCGTGGTCCTCCGGCACTCCCTCCGGATGCGGGCGGCCGCCGTAGCGCGCGGGCTCCACGTTGCTGCGGCTGCCCGTGAGCATCAGCCCGTCGAGGCGGGCGACGATGCCCGCGGTGTCGGAGCGCTCGCCGTTGGCCGGGATGAGGATCGGGATGCCGCCGACCACGAAATCGGTGGCGCGGACATAGGTGTCGGAGGCCGCGTGGTTCGGCATGCCGTAGGCGCCGAACAGCTTGGTGCAGCAGGAGATTCCAATCAGCGGCTTCATGGTGGCCCGGGAACAGAACTGATTCTCACAATATCGGCGAACTCCGGGGCAAAAAGAAGACGAAATTGCTGCGATGCGACAGATGCATGACGGCTGGATGACGACTGACCGGGCCGGAGGCGATTGCCGACGCCGCGCGAGGCGGCGAGACTGCTTCCATGAACGACACCCTCGACGCGCGGTTGGACCGCGCCCTCGCCGCTCTTCCCCGCGCCTATCCCGGACCGGGTGGCGCCATCGCCGTGCTGCGCGAGGGCGAAGTGCTCGCGCGCCACGCCTGGGGCTGGGCCAACGCGGAGCGGCGCGTGCCGTTTACGCCGAAATCCCTGTTCCGGATGTGCTCGATCACCAAACAGTTCACCTGCGCCTCCGTGCTCGCGGCGCTCCCGGACCCGACGGCGCTGGACGACGCGATCGCGGCCCGGCTGCCCCGACTCGCGAGGCCGAAGCCCAACGCTTTGCAGCTCGCGCACAATCAGTCCGGCCTGCGCGACTACTGGGCCGTCGCGATGCTGCACGGCTCGCCGGCGGAGGCTCCGTTCGGGGACGCCGAGGCGGCGATGGTCATCGCAGGATCCCGGACGCTCCATTTCGCGCCGGGCACGCGATCGTCCTACGTGAACCAGAATTTCCGCCTGCTTGGCGACGTGCTGGCGGAGCGCACGGGACGCAGCCTGGCCGAGCATCTGCGCGGCATCTTCGACCGCGCCGGAATGGCGAGCGCGATCCTCGCCGCCGACACGCGGGCGTTGCCGGACGGCACCGAGGGGTATGAGCAGATGAGCCAGGGTGGGCACCGGGTCGCGGTGAACCGGCTGATCTGGACCGGCGACGCGGGGCTCGGCGCCTCGCTCGACGACATGATCGCCTGGGAGAAGCACATCGACGCGACGCGCGATGACCCGGGTTCCCTCTACCAGCGCCTGTCGGCGCCGGTCGCGTTCGCGGACGGTCGGGTGGCGCCCTACGGGTTCGGCCTGGCGCGGGAGGAGGCGCTGGGACGGCCTGCTACCGGGCATGGCGGCGGCTTGCGCGGCTGGAGCAGTCACCGGCTCTACCTGCCGAAGGAGCGCGTCAGCGTCGTCGCGATGCTCAACCACCTCTCCGACGCGAGGGCGGCGGCAATCGACGTGCTGGCCGCCGTCCTGGGCGAGGCCAAGCGGAAGGCCGATGCCTCCCTTCCCGCCCCCGCATGGCTCGGAAGTTACGTCGAGCCGGAAACCGGCATCGCCGCGCGGGTGGAGGCGGGCGAGCCGGGCCAAGTGAAGCTGCGCTTCGCCGCCTGGAGGCCCGAGACGCTCGATCTCAAGGCGGACGGCAGCGCCGGCGGCGGCGCGCGCGCGAGCCGGCTGGTGCCCGCGCCGGAAGGTCTTCGGCTCGAGCGCCCCTCCGACAACCTGTTCTCGACGCTGGTGCCCGTGAAGCCGGGGATGCGCGCCGATATCGCAGGGCGCTACCGTTGCGCGGAGTTGGACGCGGAACTGACTGTGACGGATGCCGGGGTACCCTATGCGGCATTCTCCGGCTTCCTCGGCCAGGGGCGGATGGAGTTGCTGGACCCCATCGGCGAGGATCTCTGGGCGATGCCTTGTCCCCGTGCGCTCGACCATTCGCCGCCGGGCGACTGGACGCTTTCGGTGCGGCGCGACGGGGCGGGAAACGTGGCGGGCATCACGCTCGGGTGCTGGCTGGCGCGGGGACTGGATTACCAGCGTCTGTGAGCCAGGCGCGGCTCGCTACCCGCCGTTCGGAACCAGCGGCTTCTGCAGCTGCGGATCCTTGAAGGCGAAGAGCGACGGGTCGAAATGGCCGCCGAGCTCGACGTTGAACAGCGAGACCCGCGTCTCGTTGCCCTGTGCGTCCACCAGCGACCATTGCCGCAGCGTGAGCGGGTCGGTGGCGAAGATCAGCGTCAACGAGCCCTGGGTAGGGTTGCCGGTGCGCACCAGCGTGACGTCGATCTCGCCCGGCTGCTGGAAGACGTGCGTCACCGTCACGTCGCCGGTGAGCGTTATCCTGGGCGCCAGCAGGATGCCGAGAGGCGTGTCGGAAACCCGGAAGGCTGAGGTCTGGGGCAGGGATTTGTCCACGTAGATCAGCCAGCCTCGCGCGGCCTGCAGCAGCAGCGGGCTCGGCGGGTCGTACTGGAAGCGCATCTCGCCCGGGCGCTGCAGCCAGGCGGTGCCGTTCGCCGTGTTGCCGTTGGGATCGATCTGCAGGAAGCGCGCCTTCAGGGTGTGGATGGCGTTGAGATAGGCGGCGACACGCGTGACCGCCTGCTGCTCGGACGGGGTGAGCGGCTTCGGCGCCGGGGCGGCCGCCAGCAGCGGCGCGACCAGCAGCGGGAGCGCGAGGAAATGACGACGGTTCATGTCTTGCATCTGGGCCGAAACCGCGGCGGAAGAAAGATGCGGCACGCGGATGGGCGATTTGTAAGCCGCCGTTACGCTGCGGCCGGCGACCGCCCGGCGGGATGGAGCAGAGCGCGGTTTCGTGCTGGAAAGCCGCCGCGACAAGGGGATCTTTGATGCGCATCGCGATGATCGGCGGCGGCTATGTGGGACTGGTATCGGGCGCGTGCTTCGCGGCGTTCGGCCACGAGGTGGCGATCGTGGAGGCCGACGAGGCGAAGCTCGCCGCGCTTCGCGCACGGCGGATGCCGATCTACGAGCCCGGGCTCGCGGAGCTGGTTGCCGAGCACGAGAGCCGCCTGCGCTTCACCGACTCGCTTTCGGAAGCCGTGACGGGCGCCGAGGCGGTGTTCATCGCGGTGGGCACGCCGACGCGGCGCGGCGACGGGCATGCCGACCTCTCCTATGTGATCGCGGCGGCGGAGCAGGTGGCCAGGGCACTGACCGCGCCGGCGGTGATCGTGACCAAGTCCACCGTACCGGTCGGCACCGGCCGGCGGATCGCGCGGATAGTGGCGGAGGCACGGCCGGACCTGGCACTCGACGTCGCCTCCAACCCCGAGTTCTTGCGCGAGGGCAGCGCCATCGCCGATTTCATGCGCCCCGACCGTGTGGTGGTGGGCTGCGAGAGCCCGCGCGCGCGGGAGGTCCTGAGGCGCGTGTACGGGGCCGTCTCCGCGCCGCCACTCGCCGCACCGGTCCTGTTCACGCGGCTGGAGACGGCGGAGCTGATCAAATACGCGGCGAATGCGTTCCTCGCGATGAAGGTGACGTTCATCAACGAGATGGCGGACCTCGCCGAGCGCGTCGGCGCCGATGTCGGCGAGATCGCGCACGGGATCGGGCTCGACGCGCGGATCGGGCCGCGCTTCCTGCAGGCGGGGCCGGGGTTCGGCGGCAGCTGCTTTCCCAAGGACACGCTGGCGCTGGTGCGCATTGCGCAGGAAGCCGGGGCACCGACACGGCTGATCGAGACCGTGGTCGCGGTGAACGACGCGCGCAAGGCAGCCAACGCGGCACGCGTGATCGCGGCGATGGGGGGCGAGGTGCGCGGGCGGACGGTCGCGGTCTGGGGGCTGACGTTCAAGGCGGAGACCGACGACATGCGCGACAGCCCGTCGCTGCCGCTGGTCGCACGGCTGGAGGCGGACGGGGCGCGGGTGCGGGTGTTCGACCCGGAAGGGATGGAGCAGGCGCGCCCCCTGCTGCCGGGGCGGATCGCCTGGTGCGACAGCGCGCTCGCGGCGGCCGAGGGCGCGGACGCGCTGGTGGTGGTGACGGAGTGGAAGCAGTTTCGAGACGTGGCCCCCGCGGCGCTGGCCGGTGCGATGCGCGGGCGGGTCGTCGTCGATCTGCGCAACCTGCTCGACGCCGCCTCCCTGCGCACGGCGGGGTTCACGGTCCACGGCGTGGGCGGAGGCTAGATCCGGCCGCATGCCGCGGGCCCTGATGCGCCAGCCATGACGTGCCGACATTGACGCGCTGCACAAAAATCTCACCCCCTTTTGATCTCGCTCAAATCAATGAGCGGGTGGCGGGGCCATAGGGGTTCCGTTCCAGCCATCAGGGAGAGAACACATGGCCGACTACCTTCCCTGGCTCGCCAGTGCGAGCCGCCGCCGTTTCCTGCAGTTTTCCGGGGGCGGGCTCGCGATCGCGGCACTCGGATTCGCGATGGAGTCCCGGGTCGAGGCAGCTTCCGCCGCCCCGATCAAGCTCGACATGGAGATCGTCACCGGGAAGATGATCCACCGTCCGGGCTGGCCGCAGTATGAGCCGGGCGACATCAAGCTGCCCGCGAACCGCCTCGTCGAGGTGACGGTGCGTTGCCTCGATGACGGCAATGCCCAGATCCCGGGCGGCTACAACAAGGTCTCCGGCACGATCGGCGACACGATGCGCCTGATCGAGGGTACCCCCAAGACCTTCGCCGCCAATGCCGGGAAAGTGGTTCACGAAGTCCCGGTCAAGAAGGTCGCGCACACGTTCACCGTGAACGGCGAGAAGTTCTTCATGAACGTGCCCATCCCGGAGGAATCGATCGTCGTCTACCGGTTCAAGACGCCGGCTCCTGGGAAATATGCCTGGCAGTGCATGGCCGCCTGCGGCACCGGTGCCGGCGGTTGGGCCGGCCCGATGATGACGGACGGCTGGATGCAGGGGTTTATTACCGTAACCTGATCCATCAGCCTCGCTTGATAGCCAGCGGGCACCGGGCACGGTGTCCGCTGGTTTTTTATGACGCTGGCGCGTGCGGCCGAGTGGCACGCAAGCGCGCCGCCCGACTCGCTTCAGACTTGGTTGGCTGAGACCAGGTGCCCAAGATCCCTCGCGATGCCGTTGAGATCGATATCCGACCGCTCGAGGCCCGTAATCGAGAACGCCGGCGCGCCATCGCGGTTGAAGACGTAGGTCAGGGCGGTATGGGTCACGGCGTATTTCTCGGGGTCGCGCGAGGGATGCACGCTGTAACGGGCACCCATGCGCGCCGCGACTGAGGCCAGTTCGGCATCTGTACCGCGCAGTCCCACGAGGTCGGTGTGGCTGAACTTGCTCAGGTAGCTCTTGAGCACCGAGAGCGTGTCGCGCCCGGGATCGACGGTGACGAACAGGAAACGAATATCCGCCGCCTTCGGCCCGAGCCGGCGGAAGACCCACACCGCGTTGTTCAGCGTGAGCGGACACATGTCCGGGCAGTTGGTGTAGCCGAAATAGAGCATCACGATCTTGCCGCGGAAATCGGCCGCGGTCACCGTCTTGCCGGTCTCGGCGTCGGTCAGCGTGAATTGCAGCGAGCCGAAGCCGAAACCCGGCGGCGGGGCGAGATCCCCCGGCGCGAGTTTCCAGCCGTCGGCGAAACCCGCAAGCATCAGGCCGGACGCCGCCGCGCCCAGCGCCTGGGCGAAACCGCGGCGGCGAATGACGATGCTCACGATCCCACTCCGGCTGCATCCCTGGCGAGAGAGGTGAGATTCATGGCGGCTCCCTGCAAATGAACATTCGGGCATGGCCGCAAGCCTGCGCGGCCATGGCGCATGGTGCCGGGAAAGGTGTTATTCATCAATCGCATATGAGAATCCTTGTCGATCGGGGCCGGGGCGCGTATATACGCGCCAGATCTTCCATCGACTTTTGGGGGGTGGCCTTCGCGGGCCGCCTTTTTTGTTTTGGACG
>JAJZUI010000002.1 GCA_021847175.1 Pseudomonadota bacterium | reverse complement strand
AAGGTGTTATTCATCAATCGCATATGAGAATCCTTGTCGATCGGGGCCGGGGCGCGTATATACGCGCCAGATCTTCCATCGACTTTTGGGGGGTGGCCTTCGCGGGCCGCCTTTTTTGTTTTGGACGAGCTGCTCGGTCAGCAATCGGGACTGGAAGCGCGGATCGCCGAACTCGTGGCACCGGCGCTGGACGGAATGGGCTACGCGCTGGTGCGCGTCGCGGTGCTTGGGCGCGAGCGCCCGACAGTGCAGATCATGGCCGAGAAGACCGGCGGCGAGGCAATAGGCATCAACGATTGCGAGGCGATCAGCGGCGCGCTCGGCGCCGTGCTCGACGTCGCGAACCCGATCCCCGGAACGTGGACGCTAGAGGTCAGCTCCGCGGGGATCGACCGGCCGCTGACGCGCAGGCGGGACTGGGAACGCTTTGCCGGCCACATCGCGCGCGTGGAGCTCGCCGAGCCCGTCGAGGGGCGCAAGCGCGTCACCGCCACGATCATGGGCGCCGAGGCGGATGCCGCGCTGCTGCGGCTCGAGAACGGCGAGACGCTCGCCATCCCCTTCACCCTCATGCGACGCGCCCGCCTGGTGCTGACCGAGGCGCTAATTGCCGCCGCGGCCCCGCAGACCGCCAGACACTGAAACCCGACGCACCGACGCGAACGTAGCAAAACCGCAACCCCGGCCACGCCAGAACCGGCACACGACAGCCAGCCACCGACGAACCTCCGAGGAAACCATGTCCGGCAGCCTCACCGACAACGCCGTCTCCCGTCCTGAACTGCTCAACGTCGCCGACGCCGTCGCGCGCGAGAAGGCGATCGAGCGCGACGACGTGCTCGCCGTCATCGAAAGCGCGATCCAGAAGGCGGGCCGCGCCAAGTACGGCCACGAGAAGGACATCCGCGCCACCATCGACCGCAAGACCGGCGACGTGCGCCTCTCGCGCTGGACCGAGATCGTCGAGACGGTGGAGAACGAGGAGACGCAGATCCCGATCGCGATCGCGCGGAAATTCGCGCCGGACAAGAACGTCGGCGACTACATCGTCGACCCACTGCCACCGATCGATTTCGGGCGCATCGCAGCCCAGGTTTCCAAGCAGGTGCTGGTGCAGGGCGTGCGAGAGCTGGAGCGAAAGCGCCAGTACGAGGAATTCAAGGACCGCGTGGGCGAGATCGTCAACGGCGTGGTCAAGCGCACCGAGTACGGCAACCTGATGGTCGAAATCGGCCGCGCCGAGGCGCTGCTGCGCCGCGACGAACTGATCGGGCGCGAGAATTTCCGCAACGGCGACCGCGTGCGTGCCTATATCTACGACGTGCGCGAGGAGACACGCGGGCCGCAGATTTTCCTCTCGCGCACGCATCCCGGCTTCCTCGCCAAGCTGTTCGCGCAGGAAGTGCCGGAAATCTACGACGGCATCATCGAGATCAAGGCGGTGGCACGCGACCCCGGCAGCCGCGCGAAGATGGCGGTGATCTCACGCGATTCCTCGATCGACCCGGTCGGCGCATGCGTCGGCATGCGCGGCAGCCGGGTGCAGGCAGTGGTGCAGGAGCTGCAGGGCGAGAAGATCGACATTATTCCCTGGAGCCCGCAGGCCGCGACCTTCGTCGTCAACGCGCTGGCGCCGGCCGAGGTGACCAAGGTGGTGATGGACGAGGAGGCGGGGCGCGTCGAGGTGGTGGTGCCGGATGACCAGCTCTCGCTCGCGATCGGCCGGCGCGGGCAGAACGTGCGCCTGGCGAGCCAGCTCACGCGCTGGGACATCGACATCCTGACCGAAGCCGAGGAAAGCGAGCGGAGGCAGGAGGAGTTCCGGCGCCGCACCGGGCTCTTCGTCGAGGCGCTGGACGTGGACGACGTGATCGCCGGCCTGTTGGTGCAGGAGGGCTTCAACACGATCGAGGAGCTGGCCTACGTGCCGGTCGAGGAGCTGGCCGAGATCGAGGGCTTCGACGAGTCGGTGGCGGAGGAGCTGATCCGCCGCGCCGAGGCGTTCCTGGTCAAGCGCGACGCCGAGTTCTCCGAGAAGCGCGTGGCACTGGGCGTCTCCGACGAGGTGGCGGCGTTCGAGGCGTTCACGCCGGCGATGCTGGTGGCACTGGGCGAGAAGGGCGTGAAATCGCTCGACGACCTCGCCGACCTCGCCGCCGACGAGCTGGTGGAAATCGTGGGCGAGGGCGCGATGGACGAGGCGCAGGCCAGCGAAATCATCATGGCCGCCCGCGCCCATTGGTTCGACGACGAAACCAAGGCAACCGAAACCTGAGGAGCATCGCGATAGCCGAGCCAGATCTCATCGACGACGCCGAGAACGAGGCGCCGGACGCGGAGGCCGCCGACGGCATGCGCCGGTGCCTTGTGTCGCGCCAGCGGCTGCCGCGCGAGCGGATGCTGCGCTTCGTCGTCTCACCCGACGGTGCGATGGTGCCGGATCTCGCCGAACGTCTGCCGGGGCGCGGATACTGGTTGAGCGCGCGGGCCGATATGGTAGAGATGGCGATGCGGCGCGGAGGTTTCGCGCGGGCGGCGCGCCGGCCGGTGGTGGTGGCGCCGGATCTGCTGGCTCGGTTGCGCCAGGGGCTGGAACAGCGCATCGGCGAGACGCTTGGGCTGGCACGGCGGGCGGGCCAGGTTGTTTTCGGCTTCGCGCGCGCGCAGGAATGGGTCCGGGCTGACCGGGCGGGCTTGATCGTGTCGGCGAGCGACGGCAGCGCGGAGGAGCGGGCCCGGCTTCTGGCCGGTCGTCCGCTTCCGGTGTTGCAGCCGCTCGACGCGGCGAGACTGGGAGCGGCTATGGGGCGTGACCATGTGGTGCACGTCGCGGTGGCGCCGGGAAGACTGGCCGAGCGGCTGGTGGTGGATGCAGAACGGCTGGCGGCACTCATTCCGCCCGCCGGCGATACGGGATCAGGACGGGACGACCGATGAGCGAGAGCAACGATCAGGACGCGGGCAAGGGGCGGCTGTCGCTGCGTCCGGTAAACCGGACGGAGGTCGGGCGCACCGTGGATGCCGGATCCGTGCGGCAGAGCTTCAGCCATGGCCGGTCGAAGGTCGTGCAGGTGGAGGTGCGCAAGAAGCGCACGCTCGGCGCCCCGGGTGCCCCGACACCGGCGGCACCCGCCGCGGCCACGGGCGCGCCCGCCGCGGCACCCGCCGCGCCCCCGGCGGCGAAGGCCCCCGGCGCTGCCTCCGGCCGTGCCGGCGCGCCGCGCGCGCTGACCGCTACCGAGCTTGCCGCGCGCCAGCGCGCGCTTGCCGAGCAGCAGAAGGAGGCCGAGCGCCGCGAGGCGGAACGGCGCGAGCAGGAGAAGATCCTGATCCGTTCCGCCGCCGAGGAGGCGCGCCGGCGCGAGGAGGAAGCCAAGCGCGCGGCCGAGGTCGAAGCGCGGGCCCGCGAGGACGAAGAGGAACGCAAGCGCCAGGAGGAGTTGACGAAATCCGCCGCCGCCGCGGCGCCGGCGGCGCCCCAGCAGCAGCAACAGCGCGCCGCGGCAGCCCGCCCCGCGACGCCCGCGCGCCCAGCGACGACACCGCCCGCGGGCGAGACGCTGCGGCTGCGCCCGGCGCGGCCCGCCGCGGAGGAGGACGATGAGCGCCCGGCGCGCCGCCCGGGCACCGCTATGCCGCCGCGCAAGCCGCAGGTCGCCGCCCCCAAGAAGGGCAGTGATGACCGCCGCCGCGCCGGCCGCATCGACGTGCAGGCCGCGATCGAGGGCGAGGACGACCGGGTGCGCTCGCTCGCCTCGGTGCGCCGCCAGCGCGAGCGCGAGCGGCGCCAGGCGGAACTGGAGGCGCTGCGCGCCGACCAGGTGAAGGTGGTGCGCGACGTGGTGATCCCGGATGCGATCACCGTGCAGGAACTCGCCGCGCGCATGGCCGCGCGCACCGGCGACGTGATCAAGGCGCTGATGAAGATGGGCGTGATGGCGACCATCACCCAGTCGCTCGATGCCGATACAGCGGAGCTGATCGTCCAGGAATTCGGCCACCGCCCGCGCCGCGTCTCCGAGGACGACGTGGAGAGCGGGCTCGAGGGGGCCACGGATACCGAGGGCGATCTGCTGGCGCGCCCGCCGGTGGTCACCGTCATGGGCCATGTCGACCACGGCAAGACGAGCCTGCTGGATGCACTGCGCGCGACCGATGTCGCGGGCGGCGAGGCCGGCGGCATCACCCAGCATATTGGCGCCTACCAGGTGCAGCTCCCGTCCGGGGCACGCATCACCTTCCTCGACACGCCGGGCCATGAGGCGTTCACGGCGATGCGCGCGCGCGGCGCCGGGGTGACCGACATCGTGGTGCTGGTGGTGGCCGCCGACGACGGGGTGATGCCGCAGACCATCGAGGCGATCCGCCACGCCAAGGCGGCGGGCGCGCCGATGATCGTCGCCATCAACAAGATGGACAAACCGGACGCGAACCCGGACCGGGTGCGCCAGGCGCTGCTCAGCCACGAGGTGGTGGTCGAGCAGATGGGTGGTGAGACCCAGGACGTGGAGGTCTCGGCGCTGAAGCGCATCGGGCTCGACAAGCTGGAGGAGGCGATCCTGCTCCAGGCGGAGGTGCTGGACCTCAAGGCCAATCCGGGCCGCGCCGCGGAGGGTGCGGTGATCGAGAGCCGGCTGGACCGCGGCCGCGGCCCGGTCGCGACCGTGCTCGTGCAGAAGGGCTCGTTGCACCAGGGCGACATCGTGGTCGCCGGCGCCGAATGGGGCCGCGTGCGGGCGATGCTCGATGACAAGGGCCGCGCACTGAAGGACGCGGGTCCGTCCACGCCGGTCGAGATCCTTGGCCTCTCGGGCGTGCCGGTCGCGGGCGAACCGTTCGTCGCGGTCGAGAACGAAAGCCGGGCGCGGGAGATCTCCGAGTTCCGCCAGCGCAAGGTGCGCGAGAAGGCGGCGGGGGCGATGGGCGCCGCGCGCGGCACGCTCGACCAGATGCTGGCCAAGATCCAGGCGGGCGAGCAGAAGGAAGTCGCCGTCGTCATCAAGGCCGACGTACAGGGCAGCGCCGAGGCGCTCGCCGCCGTGGTGCAGAAGCCAGCGACCGAGGAGGTGCGCGTGCGCGTGCTGCTCTCGGGCGTCGGGCAGATCACCGAGAGCGACATCCAGCTCGCCAAGGCGTCATCCGCGGTCATTCTCGCCTTCAACGTGCGCGCGACATCGCAGGCACGCGACCTGGCGCAACGCGAGGGCGTGGATATCCGCTACTACTCGATCATCTACGACGTCGCCGACGACGTGACGGAGCTGGTGCGCGGCAAGACGGCGCCGAAGGCACGCGAGAAGTTCCTTGGCTACGCCGAGGTGCGCAAGGTCTTCGAGATCACCAAGGTCGGCAAGGTCGCCGGCTGCATGATCACCGAGGGCGTGGTCAAGCGCGGCGCCGGCGTGCGGGTGCTACGCGAGGGCGTGGTCATCCACACCGGCGAGCTGTCCCAGCTCAAGCGCTTCAAGGACGACGTGCGGGAAGTCGCGCGCGGCTACGAGTGCGGCCTTTCCTTCGCGAACTTCCACGACCTCAAGGAAGGCGACGTCGTCGAGTGCTTCGAGACGGAGCTGATTGCCGCTTGACCCAGGCTGGATCGAGGGGCGGGGCCGCACCGGACGGTGCACCCTCGCAGCGGCAGCTGCGGGTGGCCGAGGCCATGCGCCACGAGCTCGCCAACCTGCTGGCGCGCGGGGAGCTGCGCGACCCGGCGCTGGAGGGGGCGAACCTTACCGTGACGCGCGTCTCCGTGAGCCCGGATCTGCGGCGCGCGACCGTCTTCGTCACCCGCCTCGGCCGGTCGGACGCCGATCTGCTGCTGCCGGCGCTGAACCGTGGGGCGGCGCATCTGCGCGGCGCCATCGCGCGGGCGCTGAAGCTGCGCCTCGCACCGGAGATCGTGTTCGCCGCGGACGCGACGCTCGACCAAGCGGCGGGGATCGAGGCGCTGCTGCGCTCGCCGGAGGTGGCGCGCGATCTCGGCCCGCGGCAGGACGACGGGAACACGTAAGGCATGCGCCGGCAGAAAGGCCGGGTACTGGACGGGTGGCTGATCCTCGACAAGCCCGCCGGCCCCACCAGCACCGATATGGTCAACCGCGTGCGCAGGCGCTTCGACGCGCGCAAGGCGGGGCATGGCGGCACGCTCGACCCGCTCGCGACCGGCGTGCTGCCGATAGCCTTCGGGGCGGCCACCAAGACCGTTCCGTACGTGATGGACGGGACCAAGCTGTATCGGTTCACGCTGCGCTTTGGGGAGGCACGCGACACCGACGACGCCGACGGGCAGGTCGTCGCCACCTCCGACGCGCGGCCGACGGACGAGGCCATCCGCGCCGCCCTGCCCCGCTTCCGCGGCGAGATCATGCAGGTACCGCCGGCATTTTCGGCGATCAAGGTGGCGGGCGAGCGGGCCTATGACCTGGCGCGCGCAGGCCAGCCGCCCGAGCTGCCGCCGCGACCGGCTCGGGTCGACCGGTTCGAGCTGATCGAGCGACCGGACGCCGATACGGCGATCTTCGAGGTCGCCTCCGGCAAGGGCGTTTACATGCGCAGCCTGGCCCGCGACCTCGCCCGCGCCGTGGGCACCGTTGGCCATATCGCGGCGCTGCGCCGGCTGCGCGTGGGTCCCTTTACCGAGGCGCAGGCCTTTGTGCTGGACAATCTGCTCGAAGGAGAGGATACCGCGCCCGCTTCCCCGGACCTGCTGCTTCCGGTCGCGACCGCGCTGGCCGACATCCCGGCGCTGGCCCTGACCGCAGCGGAGGCCGCCGAGCTGAGCCACGGACGGGCCCTCGGCCTGGTTCCATTGCTGGCCCGGATTCCGGGCTCGGCCGATCCCGTGGGCGGGGTCGTCCGCGCCATGGCGGGGAGCCGTGTCCTCGGCCTCTGCCGCCTGGAAGACGGGTGGTTGAAGCCGGAGCGGCTGCTGTAGGCCCGAACGGGCCTCGGTGGCGGGGCGCGCAACCCCGAACGATGAGGAGTTTTGCGATGTCGATCACCGCCGAGCGCCGCCAGGCGCTCATCACCGAACATGCGAACAAGCCGGGCGATACCGGCAGCCCCGAGGTCCAGGTCGCCCTGCTCTCCGAGCGCATCGGCAACCTCACCGATCACCTCAAGACGCATGCCAAGGACTTCCACAGCCGCCGCGGCCTGCTGATGCTGGTGGGCCGCCGCCGCCGGCTGCTCGACTATCTGCGCGATCGCGATAAGGCCCGCTACGAGGCGCTGATCACGCGACTGAACCTGCGCCGCTGAGCGCGGCCATGGCATCCGGCGCCGCCGCTCCCACGTAGGAGTGGCGCCGGTTGCCGCACGAACCTCGCGCCATGGGGGTGCGGGGCAACGCCGAAGCCCGGGACGCGTCCCGGGGCCACCGCCCGCGCGGCGGACCGAAGGTCGTCACCGTTCCCACTCACGGGGATTACGTGGCGGCGCCTCCGGCCACATGGTCTGGCCCCTCCGCATGCCGCCCAGCGCGCATCACGGGGCCGACGCGGCAGACCCGACAGGGTCAGACCTCCAAGGTCGCCGCCCCATGCCGCCCGAGTCGCCGCCTTCCCCGCCAAGGACCGAAAGGGGGAACGCGATCGGCCGGGGGCATGCCGCGCCGGGCTCGAAAGGACGTTACGGATGTTCAATCATTTCCGCAAGGAGATCGACTGGGGCGGGCGCAAGCTCGTGCTCGAGACGGGCAAGGTCGCCCGCCAGGCCGACGGCGCCGTGATGGCACGCTACGGCGAGACGATCGTGCTCTGCACCGTGGTCGGCGCGCGCACGACGAAGCCCGGGCAGGATTTCTTCCCGCTCACCGTGAACTACCAGGAGAAGGCCTTCGCCGCGGGCAAGATCCCGGGCGGGTTCTTCCGCCGCGAGGGCCGGCCCTCGGAGGCCGAGACGCTGATCTCGCGCCTCATCGACCGGCCGATCCGCCCGCTGTTCCCGGACGGGTTCCGCAACGAGGTGCAGGTCATCGCAACCGTGCTGAGCCATGACCTCGAGAATGATCCCGACATCGTCGCCATGGTCGGCTGCTCCGCGGCGTTGACCCTCTCGGGCATTCCGTTCTTCGGGCCCGTCGGCGGCGCGCGCGTCGGCTACAAGGACGGGCAGTACCTGCTGAACCCGACGGCCGAGCAGCGCGAGACGTCCGAGCTCGAACTCGTCGTCGCTGGCACGTCCGAGGGCGTGCTGATGGTCGAGAGCGAGGCGAAGGAGCTTTCCGAGGAAGTGATGCTCGGCGCCGTCACCTTCGGCCACACCGCATTCCAGCCGGTGATCCAGGCAATCATCGAGCTCGCCGAACGCGCCGCGAAGGATCCGTGGCCACTGCCGGAGCAGAGCGAGGAGGAGAGGACGCTCGCCGCGCGCGTCGACGCGTTGGCCCGCGCCGGGCTCGCCGCCGCCTATCGCGAACCGCAGAAGCAGCTCCGCCACGACGCCGTTGCCGCCGCCAAGAAGGAAGCCGCCGCGGCGCTCCTCGCCGAGGGGGTGGACGCGGAAAAGTCCAAGGGCCTGTTCAAGGACCTCGAGGCCGACATCGTGCGCAACGCGATCCTGGACACGGGGTTGCGCATCGACGGGCGCGACACCAAGACGGTACGCCCGATCGTCGCCGAAGTCGGCGTGCTGCCGCGCGCCCATGGCTCGGCGCTGTTCACCCGTGGCGAGACTCAGGCGCTATGCGTGGCAACCCTGGGCACCGGACAGGATGAGCAGATCGTTGACGCGCTCGCCGGCGAATACCGCGAGCATTTCATGCTGCACTACAACTTCCCGCCCTACTCGGTGGGCGAGACCGGGCGCATGGGCTCGCCGGGGCGGCGCGAGATCGGCCATGGCAAGCTCGCCTGGCGCGCGATCCACCCGCTGCTGCCGGCCAAGGAAATCTTCCCCTACACGCTGCGCGTGGTCTCCGAGATCACCGAGAGCAACGGCTCGTCCTCGATGGCGACGGTCTGCGGCTCCTCGCTCGCGCTGATGGACGCGGGTGTACCGCTGCCGCGGCCGGTGGCGGGCATCGCGATGGGGCTGATCAAGGAGGACCGCGGCTTCGCCGTGCTCTCCGACATCCTCGGCGATGAGGACCATCTCGGCGACATGGACTTCAAGGTCGCGGGCACCGAGAAGGGTGTCACCTCGTTGCAGATGGACATCAAGATCACGTCTATTACGCCGGAAATCATGAAGGTGGCGCTGGCGCAGGCGCGCGACGGACGCATGCACATCCTGGGCGAGATGGCCAAGGCCATCACCGGGGCGCGCACCGATGTCGCCGCCACGGCGCCGCGCATCACCATCATCAACGTGCCCAAGGACAAGATCCGCGAGGTCATCGGCACCGGCGGCAAGGTGATCCGCGAGATCGTCGAGCAGACCGGCACCAAGATCGACATCGAGGATGACGGCACGATCAAGATCGCCGCGACCGAGCAGGAGCGGGCGCAGAAGGCGATCGACTGGATCCGCGGCATCGTCGCGGAGCCGGAGATTGGGGTGGTCTACACCGGCAAGGTGGTGAAGATCGCCGAGTTCGGTGCCTTCGTGAACTTCCTCGGCTCGCGCGATGGACTCGTGCATATCAGCGAGTTGGCGCAGGGGCGCGTGGCCAAGACCGGTGACGTGGTCAATGTCGGCGACGCCGTGAAGGTGAAGGTGATCGGCTTCGACGAGCGCGGCAAGGTGAAGCTCTCGATGCGCGTCGTCGACCAGGCGACCGGCGAGGACATCAGCGACAAGGTCGGGCCGAAGGGCGGCAAGCGGGAGCGAGGCGATGGCGCCGATCCGGCCCAGGCCCCGCAGCCGGCGGTCTGAGGCGCTGCCATCACGAGCCGGATGATGCATGACCACCCGCATCCGCCCTTGCCTGCGAGCGCAGGCAGGCGGGCGCGGGTGGTGGATGCAATTGCGTGGACAGACTGTTACATGAGAATGAAGGTTCCTACAGCAACGATACGGGAAGGGACGTTGGCCACCTCATGAAGGCGATGAACGCGATCCGCATGGGCGGGGTAGACGTGCTGCCACTCGTCGAAGGGGGCAAGGGCGTTGCCATCTCGAACGGCACCACCGCTGGGCATTGGGCGAAGGCGGGCGGCGTCGGCACTCTCTCGGCAGTGAACGCCGACAGCTACGACGCCAATGGCGTCGTGGTCCCGCAGATCTACCACGGCCGCACGCGGCGCGACCGGCACGAGGAACTGGTAGCCTACGCGATAGCGGGCGGCATTGCGCAGGCCCGCAGGGCCCGCGACATCGGCGGGCCGAAGGCGCGCATCCACGCCAACATCCTCTGGGAGATGGGCGGGGCGGAGCGCGTCATCACCGGCATCCTCGAAGGTGCCAAGGGGCTGATTAACGGCATCACCTGCGGCGCGGGCATGCCCTATCGTCTGTCGGACATCGCGGCGCGGTTCGGCCTGCACTACTACCCGATCGTCTCCTCCGCGCGCGCCTTCAACGCGCTGTGGAAGCGAGCCTACTCCAAGGTAGGCGAGCTGCTCGGCGGCGTGGTCTACGAGGACCCGTGGCTCGCCGGCGGGCATAACGGCCTGTCCAACAGCGAGGACCCGAACGAACCGCAGAACCCGCTGCCGCGCGTGCTGGAGCTGCGACGGCTGATGCGCACCTTCGGGCTCGACCAGGTGCCGATCATCGTGGCAGGCGGCGTCTGGTGGCTCGAAGAATGGGAGGACTGGATCGACAATCCGGAGCTCGGGCCGATCGCCTTCCAGTTCGGCACGCGCCCTCTGGTGACAACCGAAAGCCCGATCGCCGAGGCGTGGAAGCGCAAGTTGCTGACGCTGAAGAAGGGCGACGTCTTCCTCAACCGCTTTTCGCCTACGGGGTTCTACAGCTCCGCGGTCAACAACGCCTTCATCCGGGAGCTGCGAGAACGCGGCGAGCGGCAGGTGGCGTTTTCGCCGGAGCCGGTCGGCGAGCACCAGGCAGAATACGGCGTGGGGCCGCGCAAGCGCCCCGCCTTCCTGGTGTCGAGCGATCTCGAGCGCGTGCACGAGTGGGAACAGCAGGGCTTCACCGAGGCGCTGCGCACGCCCGACTCGACGCTGATCTTCGTGACGCCGGAGAAGGCGCGCGAGATCGTGCTCGACCAAGCCAATTGCATGGGCTGCCTGAGCCAGTGCCGCTTCTCCAACTGGGCGCAGGAAGGACCGGACTACGACAATGGCAAGAAGGCCGATCCACGCAGCTTCTGCATCCAGAAGACGCTGCAGGACATCGCGCATCACGGCGACGACGAGGCGGTTCTCGAGAACAACCTGATGTTCTCCGGCCACAACGCCTATCGTTTTGCTTCCGATCCGTTTTACGGCAACGGCTTCATCCCCACCGTCAAGCAGCTGGTCGAGCGCATCCTGACCGGCCGTTGAGGCCGCGTCCGGGAGCCAAACGCCCGCGATAGACTCACGCCTGCCCTACTTGGCATCATTCGTCCCGCGACTCGGACACGCAGGTCCGGCGGGACGAACGGGGGCAGAATGGGGACGATCGGGATCGAAAAACGCGCGCAGGTCGTCGTGCTCGGCAACGAGAAGGGCGGCTCCGGGAAATCGACCGCGACGATGCACATCATCGTGGGGCTGCTGCGCGACGGTTATCGCGTCGGCGCCATCGACCTCGACGCCCGGCAGGGCACGCTCTCCCGCTATCTCGAGGCGCGCGCGGCCTTTGCCGAAGCGCGCGGCATCGCGCTGCCGCTGCCGGAACGGGCGAGCATTCCGCGCTCGGAGGCGGACAGTCGCGCCGAGGCGGAGGCCGACGAGCGCGAGCGCTTCGACGCGGCGATGCGCGAGCTGTCGCGAAGGAATGACATCGTGGTCATCGACTGCCCGGGTGCCGATACGCATCTTTCCCGCCTCGGCCACGCGCACGCCGACACGCTGATCACGCCGATCAATGACAGTTTCGTCGATTTCACGATGCTGGCGACCGTCGATCCCGACAACCACGAAGTGGTTCGGCCGAGCATCTACAGCGAGATGGTGTGGCAGGCACGCAAGGCGCGCTTCTCGCGCGATCGCGGCCGCGTCGACTGGATCGTGATGCGCAACCGGCTGGGCGCGGCCGAGGCGCGCAACAAGCGCGACGTCGGCGCCACGCTCGAGGTGCTGGCCAAACGCATCGGCTTCCGCACCGTGCGCGGCTTCGGCGAACGGGTGATCTTCCGCGAGCTCTACCTGCAGGGGCTGACGCTGATGGACGTGCGCGAGGCCGGGCTCGGCATTTCTCTCGGCATGAGCCATGTCGCCGCGCGCGCGGAGGTGCGGACGCTGATCGGCGCAATCAGGAAGCCGCCGCCGACGCTGGCGCTCGAGACGCCCGCCGCGTGACGCGGCTTACGTCCGCGCCGGCTCGCAAGGCAGACGATGCTGCGCCAGGGTGCGGCACGCGCCCTCTGCGGAGCCGTAGCTGAACCCGGTGAGCTGGGCGCCCCAGAGCCGGTGCGCGGGCGTGCCGGCGGGCACCACGCGGATCGCGCCGGCGCCGAGCACACTGTGCGCCAGGATTGCGGCGTGCTGTGCGGCAGGCCACGACCCGTAGGCGCCGACGTTCACGAGGTAGTTGGCTTGCGCCGCCACCGGAGCCTGCGGGACCACGGGGTGCGCGACGACCGGGTGCGCGACGACCGGGTGCGCGATGGCAGGGTGCGGAAGAACCGGATGCGGCATGGTCGCCGCCACCGCCTGCGTCACAAGGTGCAGCCCCGGGTTGCTGCCCGGCAGCACGCCGACCTCCCGGAAGCCGACATTGAGCAGGTGACGCATGTCGGCATCGCGATGCCACGGATTCCTGAAGCCGACCACGACGCCGATGAGCCGCACGCCGCCGCGCACCGCGGACGTGCAGAGGTTGAAGCCGGACAGGTCGGTGAAGCCGGTCTTGAGGCCGTCGACGCCGGGGTAGGTGCCGAGCAGATCGTCATGGCCAAAGACCGTGCGGCCGTGGAAGACGAAGTTGCGGACCGAAAAATAGTGATAGTAGGTGGGGAAATCGTAGATCAGGTGACGCGCGAGGGTCGCGACGTCGCGCACCGTGGTGATGTTCTGCGGCGTCGGCAGGCCCGAGGCGTTGCGGTAGATCGTGTGGGTCATTCCGAGGCCGCGCGCGCGCAGCGTCATCATCTGGGCGAAACGAGCCTCGCTGCCGCCCGCGAGCATCTCGCCCATCGCGCAGGCGGCGTCGTTGGCCGAGAGCGTCACCATGCCGAGGATCGCCTGCCGGACGGTGAGCCTGGTGACGCCGGGAATCAGGCCGAGCTTGACCGGCTGCATGTTGGCGCAATGCTCGGAAACGGGCACCAGCTCGTTGAGCGTGATGCGGCGATCGCGCAGCGCCTCGAACGTCATGTAGAGCGTCATCATTTTGGTGAGGCTCGCCGGGATGCGCGGCGCGTCCGGATTGGTCGCGGAGAGCACCTGGCCGGTATTGGCATCGACGACGATCGCCGCGTAGCGCGCGGAGCCGATCTGGGCTCGGGCCGGGGTCGCGACGATCGACAGCACCGCCGCCAGCATGAGCCCGAGCCAAGCGCAATGGGCCCTCGCCCAGGCTGTCCTATCGCCCCAGCCCATCCCTCGTATCTCCCATGACCGGCGCGCAGACCCTAGGTCCGTCGCCGGTTGCGTGTCCAGAGGCGAAGTCTCTCAAATTGAATGAGTTAGCCGTTCGTTAACCCGCAGTCTTAAGGGCTGGTCCCAGGGCTGCCCGGGACTGCCTCGAAGCCTTATGTTGCGACGCACAAAATTCCCTTGACGTTTCAGGACCGATTGCCTACCTCAGTTTTGCTGCACCGCAACATGACGCACCGACATCGAGGCAGGGCGGGCAGGAAGAACGACGATACGACCGTGGGAAGCGCCCCCTCCCCAGGGCGATGACGGCGGGGAGCATTCAGCGCCGATCCGCGGAACCAGGGAACAATTAGGCCAGTGCGGCGCAAGCCAGAACGGCCGAGGAGAGAGCGATGGCACTGAAAAAGAATGGCATCCCGGCCCCGGAAGCGACGGAGACGGCGGCCCCCATCAACCCAATGACCGGTTTCGTGAAGACGCCGGCGGAGATCAAGGTGAACATGGAGAAGGCGATGAAGTCGGCTGAAGAGTTCCTGAGCTTCGGCCAGGGCAACGTCGAGGCGATTGTGAAGTCCGGCCAGATCTGGGCGGCGGGCGTGCAGGACATCGGCAAGACGGTGGCCGCGACCGCGCAGGCGCAGATGGACGCGACGGTGGCGACGATCAAGGCGCTGACCGGCGTGAAGTCGCTCAAGGAGGCGATGGACCTGCAGGCCGCGCTGGCACGCAGCTCGGTCGAGAAGGCCGTCGCCGAGACCGGCAAGCTGACCGACGCGTCGCTCAAGCTCGCCGAGCAGACGATGGCGCCGATTGCGGCGCGCGTGACTCTGGTCGTCGAGAAGTTTGGCCGCGCCGCCTGAAGCGGCGAGGCTCGATCGTCCCTCCTTTCCTCCCCCGGAGGGACGCACGGCGGAGGCCCGGGACCCCCCTCCCGGGCCTCTCCGCGTTTAATCAACCCTGCTCATCCCCGTTATCCACGCCTCATGGTCCTTTTCTATCGGGCCACGCATCCGATATGCTTTGGATGAGGCAGGCATGAGCGACGACCCCAATCGCGAAGAACCGCCGGGCACACCGCCCGGCCGCGGCCGCGGCGACGAGCGCGGCACCAATCCTTCCACCGGCGTGGTGGTCAAGGCGCGGCCGAAGACGCGCAAGCCCGCGATGTACAAGGTGCTGATGCTCAACGACGACTACACGCCGATGGAGTTCGTCGTGCACGTGCTCGAACGCTTCTTCCAGAAGTCGCGGGAGGAGGCCACGCGCATCATGCTGCATGTGCATCGCCGCGGCGTGGGCGTTTGCGGTGTGTTCACCTACGAGGTCGCGGAGACCAAGGTCGCGCAGGTGATGGATCTGGCGCGGCAGAACCAACACCCGCTGCAGTGCACGATTGAGAAAGACTAGCGGGCGCGGCGTCGTCGCGGCATGTGCGGAGGCAACGCCGGCAGGAAGCCGCCCAGGCAAGCCCACCATCCGCCGGGAGGGGCGCAGCTCCACGAAAAATCATCTTTTGCGTACGAATGTGCTGGCGCGGTGAGCAAAGTGGCGAGATGATTGTTAAGTCAAACGCCGGTCTTCCGCAGCGCCGTCCGGCGTTGCGGGGTTCGCGGAACCGGGGCCTTCGCCCATCGTGCCGAACGCTGTGCCGAGGACGCCATATGCAGGCGACCGATCGCTTTCCGCCCCGCGCAGGCGGGCATTCTTACTGATGGAGCAGCAGGCTCATGCTGTCACGGAACCTCGAACAGACGCTGCACCGCTCGCTGGCTCTCGCGAGCGAACGGCGGCATGAATACGCCACCCTCGAGCATCTGCTGCTGGGGCTGACCGAGGATTCCGACGCGGCAACGGTGCTGCGCGCCTGCGGCGTCGACCTCGACAAGCTGCGCGCCGACCTCACCGAGTTCCTCGACAAGGATCTTGCGGGCCTGGCGACCGACCGGCCGGGCGACCCGAAACCCACCGCCGGGTTCCAACGCGTGGTGCAGCGCGCCGCGATCCATGTGCAGTCGTCCGGCCGCGACGAGGTGACCGGCGCGAACGTGCTGGTGGCGCTGTTCAGCGAGCGCGAGAGCCATGCCGTCTATTTTCTGCAGACGCAGGACATGACGCGGCTCGACGCCGTCAACTTCATCAGCCACGGCATCGCCAAGGCGCCGGGCCGCAGCCAGCCGCGCCCGGTGCAGGGCTCGGGCGCGGAGAACCATGGCGAGGGGGAGCGGGAGGAGAAGCCCTCTCGCCGCGGCCAGGACGCGCTCTCGACCTACTGTGTGAATCTCAACAAGAAGGCGATGGCGGGCAAGATCGACCCGCTGATCGGCCGCGAGACCGAGATCGAGCGGACGATACAGATCCTCTGCCGCCGCACCAAGAACAACCCGCTCTATGTTGGCGATCCGGGCGTAGGCAAGACGGCGATCGCCGAGGGCCTGGCGAAGCGCATCGTCGAGAGCGACGTGCCGGAGGTACTGTCCAAGGCCACGATCTATGCGCTCGACATGGGCGCGCTGCTCGCCGGCACGCGCTACCGCGGCGATTTCGAGGAGCGGCTCAAGGCGGTGGTGAACGAGCTCGAGGCGCAGCCGGGTGCCGTGCTGTTCATCGATGAGATCCACACCGTGATCGGCGCCGGCGCCACCTCGGGCGGCGCGATGGATGCGTCGAACCTGCTCAAGCCGGCGCTCGCCTCCGGCACGCTGCGTTGCATCGGCAGCACGACCTACAAGGAGTTCCGCAACTATTTCGAGAAGGACCGCGCGCTGGTGCGCCGGTTCCAGAAGATCGACGTGAACGAGCCCAACATCGAGGACTCGGTGAAGATTCTCCGCGGCCTCAAGGGCAACTACGAGAAGCACCACAAGGTGCGCTACACCGACGAGGCGATCCGCGCCGCGGTCGAGCTCTCGGCAAAGTACATCCACGACCGTAAGCTGCCGGACAAGGCGATCGACGTGATCGACGAGGTCGGCGCCTCGCGCATGCTGCTGCCCGAGGGCAAGCGGCGCAAGACGGTGACGCTGCGCGACGTGGAGGAGATCGTCGCCAAGATCGCGCGCATTCCGCCGAAGTCCGTCTCTGCCGACGACAAGGAGACGCTGCGCAACCTCGAGCGCGACCTGCGCGCGATGGTGTTCGGCCAGGACCGCGCGATCGAGGCGCTCGCCGCCGCGATCAAGCTTTCGCGCGCGGGCCTGCGCGACCCCGAGAAGCCGATCGGCAACTACCTCTTCTCCGGCCCCACCGGCGTGGGCAAGACGGAGGTCGCGCGCCAGCTCGCCTCCACGCTCGGCATCGAGCTGATCCGCTTCGACATGAGCGAGTACATGGAGCGGCACTCCGTCTCGCGCCTGATCGGCGCGCCGCCCGGCTATGTCGGCTTCGACCAGGGCGGCATGCTGACGGACGCGATCGACCAGCACCCGCACGCGGTGCTGCTGCTCGACGAGATCGAGAAGGCGCATCCGGACCTGTTCAACATCCTGCTGCAGGTGATGGATCACGGGAAGCTCACCGACCACAACGGCAAGACGGTGGATTTCCGTAACGTCATCCTGATCATGACGACCAACGCCGGCGCCTCCGACATGGCGCGCGAGGCGATCGGGTTCGGGCGCGAGGCGCGCGAGGGCGAGGACGAAGACGCGATCAAGCGGATGTTCACGCCGGAGTTCCGCAACCGGCTCGACGCGGTGATCGCGTTCGCCGGGCTGACGCCGGAGATCGTCGCGCGCGTCGTTGAGAAATTCGTCATGCAGCTCGAGGCGCAGCTCGCCGACCGCAACGTCACGATCGAGATGTCCTCCGCCGCCAAGGAATGGCTGGCCGAGCGCGGCTACGACCGGCTCTATGGCGCGCGCCCGCTGGCCCGCATCATTCAGGAATACATCAAGAAGCCGCTGGCCGATGAGCTGCTGTTCGGCCGGCTGCTGAAGGGCGGCGCGGTCAAGGTGACCGTCGCGGACGGCAAGCTCGCCTTCGAGTTCGCCGAGGCGATGCCGGCGCTGCCGCGCCCCGCCGGCGAGGCGGAGGGTGGCGAGAACGACGGGGGCGAGACCGAGCGCGAGCCGGAGACGGCCGAATAGGCCCGGCGAACCCGGCGCGCGCGATACCCGGCCGGCCAGCAGTGGGGCGGGCGTGATCGACAAGCTCGCCTATCTCATCGCGCTGGCCCGCGAGCAGCATTTCGGCCGCGCCGCGGATAGCTGCGGTGTGACCCAGCCGACACTTTCGGCGGGGATCAAGCAGCTCGAAGAGCAACTCGGCGTGCTGCTGGTGCAACGCGGCAGCCGTTTCATCGGCTTCACGCCGGAAGGGCAGCGCACGCTGGACTGGGCACGACGCATCGTCGGCGACGCGCAGGCGCTGCGCGACGAGATCCGCGCGCTCAAGACCGGGCTTGCCGGGCATCTGCGGCTCTCCGTCATCCCGACGGCGCTGCCGATGGTGACGGCGTTGACGGAGCCGTTCCGCCTCGCCCACCCCAACGTCACCTTCTCGGTCTTCTCGCGCACATCGATCGAGGTCCTCGCCCAGCTCGAGAACCTGGAGACGGACGTAGGGCTGTCCTATCTCGACCGTGAGCCGGTGGGCCGCGTGCGTACATTGCCACTCTATCACGAAGTCTACTGGCTCGTGGTCGCCGCCGACCATGCGCTGGCGACGGCTCGCTCGGTCATCTGGGAACAGCTTGGGGATGTGCCACTCGCCCTGCTGACGCCCGACATGCAGAACCGGCGTATCATCGACGCGGCGCTGCGCGAGGCGGGCGTAACTTCGGCGCCGGCGATGCAGTCGGACTCGATGCTCGCCGTGCTCGCACATGTGCGCACGGGCCAATGGGCGGGCGTGCTGCCCGCCGTGCTGGTGGACACGCTGGACGTCGCGGGCCGCTTGGTCGCGATCCCGATCGATGACCGGCGCCCGCCACCGACCGTGGGACTGATCTATCCGCAACGCGAGCCGCTGACGCCGCTGACGGCAGCATTGCTGGCGGAAGCCAGGCGCTTTGTCGCAACGCGCGGGCTCCACTGAAGCCGGGCCGCGCCGGTTCAATCGAGTTCTTCTATCGAGCTACGGAACCAGGGCCTTGAAATTACTCTCTGGCGGTATCCAAAAATAGGCAGAACCAGCCAAGGAGGAAGTGCCGGTGCCGGAATACGAGCGCTGGAGCGAGGCGCGGACCAACGCGATCATCGCAGAGCACGCCGGAGAACCAGGCGCCACCTTGCCAATTCTTCATGCGCTGCAAGAGGTTTTCGGCCATGTCCCGGTCGAGGCAGAGCCGCTTGTGGCTGCCGCCCTCAACCTCAGCCGCGCCGAGGTGCACGGCATTGTCACCTTCTATCATGACTTTCGGCGTCACGCGCCCGGGCGGCACGTGCTGCGTTTGTGCCGGGCGGAGGCGTGCCAGGCAGCTGGCGGCGAGGCCTTGGCGACTGAAGTGCGGCGCCGGCATGGCATCGACTGGCACGCGACGACCCCGGATGGCGCGCTGACGCTGGAGCCGGTGTTCTGCCTCGGACTGTGCGCCTGCGCGCCGGCGGCGATGCTGGACGGCGAGGTGCTCGGCCGGCTCGACGAGGCGACTCTGGATGAGGCGCTGGAGTGCGTGGCATGAGCCGGCTGCGCCTCTACTTGCCTGCCGACGCCGCCGCCATCGCGGTAGGGGCGGATCGTGTCGCCGCCGCGCTGCGGGCCGCCGGCGCCGCGCGCGGGATCGCGATCGACCTCGTGCGCACCGGCACGCGCGGCATGGTGTGGCTGGAGCCGCTGCTGGAGGCGGAGAGCGCCGAAGGCCGTATCGGGTTCGGACCGATGCGGCCCGCCGATGCCGAAGGCGTGCTCGCCGCGATCCTGGACGGCGGCACGCACGCAAAGGCGCTGGGGCCGGTCGTGCAGATCCCATTCCTGCGCGAGCAGACGCGGCTGGTATTCGCGCGCTGCGGCATCACCAATCCGCTATCGCCCGAGGACTATGCCGCGCATGGCGGCTGGAAGGGGCTCGCGCGCGCGAAATCCCTCGGGGCGGCCGCGACGGTTGAGGAGATCGTCGCCTCTGGCCTGCGCGGGCGCGGCGGCGCCGGGTTCCCCACCGGCATCAAGTGGCGCACCGCGGCGGCGGCGGTGGGGAGCCCGAAATACATCGTCTGCAATGCGGACGAGGGCGATTCCGGCACCTTCGCCGACCGCATGGTCATGGAGGGCGATCCCTTCCTGCTCATCGAGGGCATGACGATCGCGGGCTTCGCTGTCGGCGCGTCGCAAGGCTACATCTATATCCGTTCCGAATACCCGCACGCGGTCGCGGCGATGCGCGAGGCGATCCGCATCGCGGCGCGCGAGGGTGCTCTCGACGGGTTCGCGCTCGAGGTGCGCGTCGGCGCCGGCGCCTATGTCTGCGGCGAGGAGACCTCGCTGCTCGACAGCCTCGAGGGCAAGCGCGGCATGGTGCGCGCCAAGCCGCCGCTGCCGGCGATCCAGGGCCTGTGGGGCAAGCCCACGGTGATCAACAACGTGATCTCGCTCGCCTCCGTTCCGTGGATCATGGCCGAGGGCGCGGGCGCGTATCGGGGTTTCGGTCTCGGCCGGTCGCGCGGCACGATGCCGGTGCAGCTCGCCGGCAATGTCCGCCATGGCGGGCTCTACGAGTGCGCGTTCGGCGTGACTCTCGGCGAACTGGTGCAGCGCGTGGGCGGCGGCACGGCGAGCGGGCGACCCGTGCGCGCGGTGCAGGTGGGCGGGCCCCTCGGCGCCTATTTCCCCCCTGCCCTGTTCGACACGCCCTTCGACTACGAGGCCTTCGCCGCGCGCGACGGGCTGATCGGGCACGGCGGCGTCGTGGTTTTCGACGACACGGTGGACATGGCGCGCCAGGCGCGCTTCGCGATGGAGTTCTGCGGCCTGGAAAGCTGCGGCAAGTGCACGCCCTGCCGTATCGGCTCCGTGCGCGGCGTGGAGGTGATCGACCGACTGCTCGCTGGCGTGCGGCCGGAGGCGCAGCGCGAGCTGCTCGCCGATCTCTGCCACACGATGAAGTACGGTTCGCTCTGCGCACTGGGAGGCTTCACGCCGTACCCGGTGATGAGCGCGCTGACCCACTTCCCGGAAGATTTCGTGCCGCGCGCCGGGGCGCGGATGGCCGCGGAGTGATGCCATGGGCCTGATCCAGGAAATCGATTACGGAACGAAACCGTCGGCGGCAACGGCGATGGTGACGCTCTCCATAGACGGACAGCGCGTGACGGTGCCCGAAGGCACGTCGCTGATGCGCGCGGCCATGGAGGCCGGCATCAAGGTGCCGAAACTCTGCGCCAGCGACATGCTGGACAGCTTCGGCTCCTGCCGCATGTGCCTGGTCGAGATCGACGGGCGCGCAGGCACGCCCTCCTCCTGCACCACGCCGGTCGCCGAGGGACTCGTCGTGCACACGCAGTCGCCCAATCTCGCGCGGCTTCGGCGCGGGGTGATGGAGCTCTATATCTCCGACCATCCGCTCGACTGCCTGACCTGCTCGGCCAACGGCAACTGCGAGCTGCAGGATACGGCGGGCGAGGTGGGGCTGCGCGAGGTGCGCTACGGCTATGGCGGCGCCAACCATCTCGACGCCCGGGTCGACGCCTCCAACCCCTATTTCCAGTTCGATCCCGCGAAATGCATCGTCTGCTCGCGGTGCGTGCGCGCCTGCGAGGAGGTGCAGGGCACGTTCGCGCTGACCATTGGCGGGCGCGGCTTCGAATCACACGTCGCGGCGGGGATGGACGAGAGCTTCCTCACCAGCGAATGCGTCTCCTGCGGCGCCTGCGTCCAGGCGTGCCCGACCGCGACGCTGATGGAAAAGAGCGTGGTCGAACTCGGCCAGCCGGAGCATTCCGCCGTTACCACCTGCGCCTATTGCGGCGTGGGCTGCAGCTTCAAGGCGGAGATGCGGGGCGACACGCTCGTACGCATGGTCCCGTACAAGGACGGCAAGGCCAATCGCGGTCATTCCTGCGTCAAGGGTCGTTTCGCGACCGGATACGCCAATCACCCGGATCGCATCCTCAAGCCGATGCTGCGAGCCAAGGTCACCGATCCGTGGCGCGAGGTATCCTGGAATGAGGCGATCGCGCATGTAGCGAGCGAGTTCCGCCGCATCCAGGCGCAGCACGGCGTGGGCGCGGTCGGCGGCATCACCTCCTCGCGCTGCACCAACGAGGAGACGTACCTGGTGCAGAAGCTGGTGCGCGCCGGGTTTGGCAACAACAACGTCGACACCTGCGCCCGCGTCTGCCACTCGCCGACCGGCTACGGGCTCAAGACCACCTATGGCACCTCCGCGGGGACGCAGGACTTCGATTCCGTCGAGCATGCCGATGTGGTGATGACCATCGGCGCCAACCCGACGGACGCCCACCCGGTCTTCGCCTCGCGCCTGAAGAAGCGGCTGCGACAGGGGGCGAAGCTGATCGTGATCGACCCGCGGCGCATCGACCTGGTGCGCACACCGCATGTCGCGGCGACGCACCACCTCGCACTCCGCCCTGGCACCAATGTCGCGGTGCTGACCGCGATCGCGCACGTGATCGTGACCGAGAAGCTGGTGAACGAGGCTTTCGTCCGCGAGCGTTGCGACCTCGCGACCTTTGCCGAGTGGGCCGAGTTCGTTGCCGATCCGTCGCGATCGCCGGAAGCGACCGAGGCGGTGACCGGCGTGCCGGCGGCGACCCTGCGGGCGGCGGCGAGGCTGTATGCCACCGGCGGCAACGCCGCGATCTATTACGGCCTCGGCGTCACCGAGCACAGCCAGGGCAGCACGGCGGTGATGGCGATCGCCAACCTTGCGATGGCGACGGGCAATCTCGGCCGGCCCGGCGTCGGCGTGAATCCGCTGCGCGGGCAGAACAATGTCCAGGGCTCCTGCGACATGGGTTCCTTCCCGCACGAGCTGCCGGGCTACCGCCATATCTCCGACGCGGCGACGCGCCGCTCGTTCGAGGCGCGGTGGGGGGTGATACTCGACCCGGAGCCGGGGCTGCGCATTCCCAACATGTTCGACGCCGCGCTGGACGGTTCATTCCGAGGCCTTTACGTCCAGGGTGAGGACATCGTGCAGTCCGACCCGGATACGCATCACGTGACGGCCGGACTAGCGGCAATGGAGTGCGTCGTCGTGCAGGACCTCTTCCTCAACGAGACCGCGAACTGGGCGCATGTGTTCCTGCCCGGCTCGACCTTCCTCGAAAAGGACGGGACCTTCACCAACGCGGAGCGGCGTATCGGGCGCGTGCGGCGAGTGATGGCGCCGAAAGCCGGTTACGCCGACTGGGAGATCACGCAACTCATCGCGCGCGCGATGGGCATGGCGATGGACTACGAGCATCCCTCCGAGATCATGGACGAGATCGCCGCACTCACGCCAACCTTCGCGGGCGTATCCTACGCAAAGCTCGACCGGCTCGGCTCCGTGCAATGGCCGTGCAACGAGAAGGCGCCGGAAGGTACGCCGGTCATGCATATCGGCGGGTTCGCGCGCGGACTCGGCAATTTCGTCGTCACCGAATACGTGCCGACCGACGAGAAGGTGGGACCGCGCTTCCCGCTGCTGCTCACGACCGGACGCATCCTGAGCCAGTACAACGTGGGCGCGCAGACGCGCCGCACCGCGAACGCGGTTTGGCACCAGGAGGACCGGCTGGAGATCCACCCGCACGACGCGGAGGAACGCGGCATACGCGACGGCGATTGGGTGCGGGTGGCGAGCCGCGCCGGCGAGACCTCGCTGCGCGCGCACATCACCGACCGGGTGGCGCCTGGCGTGGTCTACACAACATTCCACCACCCAGCGACGCAGGCCAACGTGGTGACCACGGATTATTCCGACTGGGCGACGAACTGCCCGGAATACAAGGTGACCGCGGTACAGGTCTCGCCCTCCAACGGACCCTCGGCATGGCAGGCGGAATACGACGCCTTCACGCGCCAGAGCCGGCGGATCGCGGCGGAATGACAGCAACCCCGGTCGTCCCGGCCGCGCGCGCACGGGTGCAGGGAGAGAGGCTCGAGCACGGCGCGCGGCTGCTCGCGGAGGAAACGCCGATCGCGCTCACCTATCGCCGCGCGACGCATGCGGTGATGCTGGCGAGCCCCTGCGACCTCGAGGATTTCGCCGTGGGCTTCAGCCTCACCGAAGGGATCGTCGCGCGCGCCGAGGAGATCGAGAGCCTTGACATCGTCCGGCGGGAACGCGGCATCGAACTGCGCATGTGGATCGCGGACGCCCCCGCGGAGGCGATGACGGCTCGGCGGCGTCGCCTTGCCGGGGCCACGGGCTGCGGGCTTTGTGGCATCGAGAGCCTCGATGCCGCGCTGCCGCCTGTGCGCGCGGTGGAACAGGGCGCGCATCTCACCCTCGCCGACCTCGCGCGCGCCGTGGCCTCCCTGCCAAGCGCGCAGCCGCTCAACGACACGACGCACGCTGTGCACGCCGCGGCGTTCTGGCGGCCGGGCGCGGGCCTGGTTGCGGTGCGCGAGGACGTAGGACGGCACAACGCGCTCGACAAGCTGGCGGGCGCCCTGGCGCGAGCGGACGAGCGGGCGGCGGACGGGGCGGTGCTGCTGACCAGTCGCGTCTCGGTCGAGATGGTGCAGAAGGCGGCGATGATCGGGGCGCCCGCAATCGTCGCGATCTCCGCGCCGACGGCGCTCGCGGTGCGCACGGCCGAGGCAGCGGGGATCATGCTCGCCGGCATCGCCCGGGCCGACGGGCTCGAGATCTTCACCCACCCCGAAGTCTGTGGGGTCGCAGCCGATGGACGTTAAGCGGCTGACCTACATGGCCAACCAGATCGGCAAGTTCTTCGCCCACAAGCCAGAGGCGGAGGCGGTCGCGGGGATCGAGAGCCATATCCGCCAGTTCTGGGACCCGCGGATGCGCGCCGCGATCCTGGCCGGCGACGGCGCCGGGCTCGACCCCCTGCCGCGCGCGGCGGTGGAGCGGCTTCGCTTGACAGGCCAAGCTCCCCCGACCTAATCGGGCGGCGTCGGGCGCGTAGCTCAGCGGGAGAGCACTGCCTTCACACGGCAGGGGTCACAGGTTCAATCCCTGTCGCGCCCACCATTTTATCCACCGACACCGAACCGGCTCGCCAGGCAAGCGGCGACTGCGCGTCAGGCGTAGACAAACTCCGCGCCATCGAGGTCGATCGCCGGAAATTCGTCCTTCTCGCGCCAGTAATCCTGGGTGTGCTGCCATTCCCGCTTCTCGCCGCGCCTGGGCAGGCGGTGCAGGTCGCGCAACAGGTAACCCGGGTTGAAGTCCTCGGGGTCGATCCAGTCCAGCAGCCGCATGCCGGCGTCATCGGGCCGCAGCGCCACCTCCACCTTGCGGGCCTGCCGCCGCTCCATATGGCCGAGCAGGCGGCAAACGAAATCCGCCACAATGTCGGCGCGCAGCGTCCAGCTCGACCGGAAATAGCCGAACACCCAGGCCATGTTGGGCACGCCGGTGAACATCATGCCGCGATAGGTGATGGTGTCGCCGAAGACCAGCGGCTTGCCGTCCACCGCGAATTCGATGTCGCCGAGCACGGAGAGGTGGAAGCCGGTGGCGGTGACCACGACATCCGCCTCGATCTCCTCGCCGGATTTCAGGCGTATGCCGTGGGGCGTGAAGCGCTCGATCTCATCCGTCACCATCGTCACCTGGCCGGCGGCGACCGCCCGCAGCAGGTCGCCGTTTGGGATGACGCAGAGGCGCTGGTGCCATGGGCGGTAGCGCGGCGTGAAATGCTTCTCCACATCATAGCCCGGCGGCAGGTGCGCGCGCACCGCGCCGATCAGCTCCGCGCGGACCTTTTCCGGTTCGTCCAGGCAGCGCTGGTTGAAGATCGCCTGGTCGTGGAGAAGCTTGCGCCGGACGATCTCGTGGATCCACGTCTCGTCCACCTGGAGCTCGCGCAACATGTCGGCGAGCTCGTTGGCGTTGCGGCCGGTGAAGTAGTAGCTCGGCGATCGTTGCAGCATCGTCACATGCACGCATTGGCCGGCGATGGCGGGCACCAGCGTCGCAGCGGTCGCGCCCGACCCGATCACCGTCACGCGCCTCCCGGTGAGGTCGAGGTCCTCGGGCCAGGTCTGCGGGTGAACGATACGCCCCTGGAAACCCTCCATGCCGGGCCATTCCGGCGTGTAGGGCCCGGTGTGGCGATAATAGCCCTGGCACATCCAGAGGAAATTGCAGGTCAGCCGGCGTCGCTCGCCGCTTGCCACGAGCTCCGCTTCGACGGTCCAGAGACCGTCCTCGCTCGACCAACCTGCCGCTAGGATGCGATGGCCGTAGCGGATATGCCGCTCGAGGCCGTTCTCCTCGATCACCTCGTTGAGGTAGGCGAGGATCTCGGGCCCGGTGCCGATCGGCTTGCTGGTCCATGGCTTGAACCTGTAGCCGAACGTGTGCAGGTCACTGTCGGAACGGATCCCGGGATAGCGATGGGTGCGCCAGGTACCGCCGAAACCGTCCTGCACCTCGAGCACGGCAAAGCGCGTCCCCGGCCGCTGGGTGGTAAGGTGGTAAGCCGCGCCGATTCCGGAAATGCCGGCGCCGACGATCAAAACATCGAAATGTTCGGCTGTCTGGGCCGCCGTCGTCGCCGACTGATGCAGATCCATGATTTCGTTCCCTGGTCCCGAAGCCTAACGCGAGGGCAACAGGCCGGGCAAACGCCGTCTCAGGCGCCGGCGCGCAGCTTCTCGTAGATCGCCACGTATTTGCGGGTCATCGCACTGGCGGAAAGGTTCCGGTCCACGTGCTCGTGCGTCGTGCGCCGGTCGATCTCGTCGATTCGGGCGATGCGCGCGACCATCTCGTCGACGTTCCGCACCAGGAACCCGGTCTTGCCGTCCACGATCAGCTCCGGCACCACGCCGCGGGCGAAGCCGATCACCGGGCAGCCGACGGCCATCGCCTCCACCACCACCGTCGCCCCTGGCTCCTCCCACGTGATCGGGTTGAGCAGGGCACGGGCGCCGCCGAGGAGCGCGAGTTTCTGCTCCAGGTTGACGGGGCCGATGTAGCGGGCCTGCTCACCGTCCAGGCGCGGCTCGATCTCGCGCTTGAAGTAGTCGACCGAGGCCTGGATGCCCTGCTCGACGATGCCGGCGACAATGATCTTCACGCCCGCGCGCTTCGCCGCATCGATCGCGGTGTGGGCCCCCTTGTCGGGCGCGAAACGACCAAGCCAGGTGACATAGTCGCGGGACCCGGTCTCGGCGAAGCGGTAATCCGCCATCGGCACGCCGAGATGCACCACGCCCGCGACATTGAGGCCGGGCGGCAGGTTCTGCCGCGCGCGGTCGCTCACCGTCACCAGCGGCGCGGGGCGGATCCACTCCATGAAGTACTGGTCGGCATCGCCGATCCAGTCGTGCACGCGGTCATAGGGAAAGTTGGAGTGCACCGTCGTCACATGCGGGGCCGCGACCTTCGCCAGCAGCGGAAACTGGAACATGTCCGCGGTGGAGGAGAGGTGCAGGTGCACGATATCGAACTCGCCCGCGTGCTCGATCGACTTCGCCAGGTGGAAATAGGCCTTGAGCGCCGCCTGCCATGGCACGCCCTCGGCGATCAGCGAGCGCGGGAAGAATGAGACGAGATTCGCCGAAGTGCGCGCGTCGCCGGGGGCGAACAGGGTCACGTCGTGACCCTGCGCCACCAGTTCCTCGACGATGAAGGCGACGATGGACTCGGTGCCGCCATAAGTTGCCGGCGGGATGCTGATCCACGGCGGCGCCACCATCGCGATCTTCACGGCGTGTTGCCTTCACCGAGATCCCACCAGATGCCGGTGTAGGCCTGCAGCCCCTCGCGCAGCAGCGCCGGCAGCACGTGCTCGTTGGGGCCGTGCTGCTTGCAGCCGTTGTAGCTGTGCGGAATCCAGACCAGCGGAACGTTGAGGAAATCGACGAACACGTCGCCGGGCAGGCCGCCGCCCGCGTTCGGGATCACCTGCACGTGCCGTCCCAGGCTCTTCTCCATGCTCGCGGCGGTCCAGCGCACCCAGGGATGGTCGGGATCGGTGCGGCTCGCGGGCATGCGGATGCCGGCGCGCTCGATTTTGACCTCGGGGAAACCCGCCGCGTCGAGATGCGCGCGAAGCGCCGGCTCGAACTGCGCCGGGTCGGCATCGACCGTGTAGCGGATCTGGCAGTGCGCCCGCGCGTCCGGGGCGACGGCATTGACCGGGTTTTCCGGCCGGCCCGAGACCATCGCGAGCACGATGAAGCTGGTCCAACCGAAGACCTTCTCCGCGGCGCTGAAGCCCGGCTCGCCCCAGTCGGGGTCGATGGTGGCGGATTCCTCACTCTGCAACTCGAGCCCGGACAGCGCCGCGCGCACCGAGTTCGGCATGCCGCCGCGCGGCAGCCAGCCTTTCACCTGGATGCGTCCGTGGCGGTCCGCGATCGCCGCCAGCGCGTGCGAGAGCACGATCGCGGGGTCTGTCGTCATGCCGCCCCAGTTGCCGGAATGCACCCCGCCCGGGCGCACCTTCAAAACGAGATCGAAATGGAACGTGCCACGCGTGCCGGAGGTGATGGTGGGCGTGTCCGGGCGCACGCGCGGGCCGTCCGAAGCGATCAGCACGTCAGCAGCCAGTTCGCTCGCGTGATTGGCGACGAAGGCGCGCAGACCCCTGGAGCCGGTCTCCTCGCTGGTTTCCAGCACCAGCTTGAGGTTGAAGCCGAGCTTGCCACCGCGTTCCGCCAGCACATGCTCGAGGGCCGTGAGGTTCAGCACGTGCTGTCCCTTGTTGTCGGCTGAGCCGCGGCCGTACCAGCGCCCGTCGCGGTCGGTCAGCACCCAGGGATCGAGACCCGGCTCCCATTGGTCGGCGAGGCCGCGCACCGTGTCGCCGTGGCCGTAGGTGAGCACGGTGCGCGTGGCACCCGGCTCCATGCGCTCGGCGGTAAGGATCGGGCCGAACCCCTTCTCCGGGTTGTCGTGCACCGCAACGGTGAAGCCCATGCGCTCCAGCCACGGCCGCATGCCCGCCTCGAGGTAACGGCGCACATCCGCCTCATGCCCCGGGTCCTGCGAGGTTGAGGGGATCGCCACCAGTTCCGCGAGCCGGGCTCGAAACGCCCCGGCATCGAATGCGCCAAGGCTGCGCGCCATCGCCCCATCCCGTGACCCCATTGCCATGCTCCCCTAGTTGGGTCCCTTCCCGCCCGGCCCGCGGCCGTGCGCCAGTTCCGTCACCACGCCGTGCAGCGTCCGCAACTCCTGCTCCGTCACCTCGCCGCGCTCGAAGAGGTGGCGGATGTTGCGCACCATGCCCGGCCGCTTCGCCTTGTTGCGCAGAAAGCCCGAGGCATCGAGCTCGCGCACCAGATGGTCGAGAAAATTGTCGAGCTCGCCCTTGCGCGCAACCCGCGTCTCGTTGGTCATCAGCGCGCGCGGCGGCGTCGCGTCCTCGGCGAGCCACCACTCGTAGGCGACGACGAGCACCGCCTGCGCGAGGTTGAGCGACATGAAGCCTGGATTGAGCGGGTAGCGCACCAGTGCGTCGGCGGCAGCCATGTCGTCGTTGTCCAGCCCCGCGCGTTCCGGGCCGAACAGAATGCCGGCGGAGAGGCCGCGCGCCGCCACCGCGCGCAGCTCCGCGCCGGCGCCGCGCGCGGTGAGCACCGGCTTCACGATATGGCGCGGGCGCGGGCAGGTGGCGAAGACGCGGTGCAGGTCCGCGGTCGCGGCCGCGACATCGGGGAACACGGTCGCGGCGTCGAGGATGCGGTCGGCGCCGGAGGCGGTGCGCCAGGCGCGTTCCTGCGGCCAGCCATCGCGGGGGGCGACGAGACGCATGTGGAACAAGCCACCATTGGCCATGGCGCGCGCAGCGGTGCCGATGTTGTCGGCAAGCTGCGGGCGCACGAGGATGACGATGGGACTGCCGGGGATCGGCTCCAGCGCCGCGCCGCCGTCGCGCCCGGTCATACTGCCCGCCCGGTCATGCCCGCCGCCCCGGCAGGCCTTGTGCCCATCACGCCTTGCGCCACGTGGTGCCACCCGGTCCGTCCTCGAGCAGCACGCCTTTCGATGCGAGATCGCCACGGATGGCGTCGGCGCGGGCGAAGTCGCGGGCCTTGCGCGCGGCTAGGCGCTCGGCGATCGCGGCCTCGATCCAGCCGGCATCCGCGCCGCCGCGGAACCATGCTTCCGGCGCGCTCCCGAGCAGGCCAAGCAGCTTGCCAGCCGCGAGCAGCCCGCCCGAAGCCGCGGCATCGCCCGCCATCGCGCGATCGGCCAGCGTATGCATCGCCGCGAAGGCGGCGGGCGTGTTGAGGTCGTCGCAGAGCGCGTCCAGCACAGCCGCTGGCACGTCCACCTCCGTCGGCGGCGTGCGCTCGAGCGCGCGGTAGAAGCGGTCGAGGTCGGCGCGGCACGCGGCCACAGCGGCGTCCGAGTAGTCCAGCACCGAGCGGTAATGTGCGCGCAGCAGCGCCATGCGGATCGCCTCGGCCGGAGCCTTCGCCAGCACGTCGCGGATGGTGAAGAAATTGCCGAGCGACTTCGACATCTTCGCGCCGTCGACGTTCAGCATCTCGTTGTGCACCCAGTAGCGGGCGAACCGGCTGCCGGGAAAGGCGCAGAGCGACTGCGCGATCTCGTTCTCGTGGTGCGGAAAGATGAGGTCGGCGCCGCCGCCGTGGATGTCGAAGCTCTCGCCGAGATGCTTCCAACTCATCGCCGAGCACTCGATGTGCCAGCCCGGCCGGCCGCGACCCCAGGGCGAATCCCAGCCCGGCAGGTCGGGCGGCGAGGGCTTCCACAGCACGAAGTCGCCTGGGTCGCGCTTGTAGGGCGCGACGTCCACGCGCGCACCCGCGAGCAGTTCGTCGGGAGAGCGGCCGGAAAACCTGCCGTAGGCCGGGTAGCTCGGCACCGAGAACAGCACGTGCCCCTGGGCGGCGTAGGCGTGGCCGGAGGCGATCAGCCGCTCGATGATCGCGATGATCTCGGTGATGTGCTGGGTCGCGCGGGGTTCGACATCCGGCGGCAGCACGCCGAGGGCCGCGATGTCTGCGTGGTAATCCGCCGTGGTGCGGGCGGTGATCGCCGCGATCGGCTCGCCGGTGGCGGCGGCGCGTGCGTTGATCTTGTCGTCCACGTCCGTGATGTTCCGCACATAAGTCACGCGCGGGTAGAGGCGGCGCAGCAACCGGACCAGCACGTCGAACACCACCGCCGGGCGCGCGTTGCCGATATGCGCGAGGTCGTAGACCGTGGGACCGCAGACATAGACCCGCACATGCCTGGGATCGAGCGGCACGAACACCTCGCGGCGCCGCGTCAGCGTGTTGTGCAGGTAGAGGACGGCCATGGCTGTGTGTTGCCGAGCGGCGCCTGCCGGTCAACCGTGCGCTGTCCATGAGGGGAGATGGTTGACGCCGGCGCGAGAGGCCGTGCAAACCCCGCCGCATGAAATGGCGCCTTCTCCTCGCGGCGGCGGCCGCCGCCGCCGCGACCGGGATCGTCGCCTGGGCCGGGGCCCGCGAGATCGGCGCGGATGTCTGGCGCGCCGCCTGGGTCATCCCCATCGCCGTCGCCGTCCACGCGCTGCAGCTGGCGATCTCAGGCCGCGCCTGGCGCCTGCTGCTGGGCGAGGGCGCGCCGGGCCAGGGGCGCATGGCGGTGCTGCGCTGGCTGCGCGAGGCGATCAACTCCATGCTCCCGGTCGCCCAGATCGGCGGTGGGGTGGCGACGGTGCGGATGCTGGCACGATCCGGCGTCAGCCTGACCCACGCCACCGCGGCGACCACGCTCGACGTGATGATGGAGGCGCTCGCCATGGCGCCGCCGGTTCTCGCGGCCCTCGCGCTGCTCGGCGCCGGCGAGCCGACGGGGCTGATCTGGGGCTTCGTCACCCTGCTGTTCGGCCTCGGCGGGTTCTTCGTCGCACAGCGGATGGGCCTGTTCCGGCTCGCCGAACGCTTCGGCCTGCCGGGACTGCACGACGCGCTGCTGGAACTGCACGGGGAGTGGCGGCGGCTGCTCGGCGCCGGGCTCTGGCACCTGCTCGCCTGGGTGCTTGGCACCGCGGAGACCTGGGTGGCGCTCTACGCCATGGGCGCCGAGACGTCCTTGGTCGCTGCCTTCATCCTCGAGATACTCGGCATGGTCGCGCGCTCCGCGGGCTTCGCCGTGCCCGGCGCACTGGGCGTTCAGGAGGCGGGATTCGTGGTGGTGGGGCACCTCGTCGGCATACCCGCGGACTCGGCGATCGCGGTCTCGATGATCAAGCGGGTGCGCGAACTCGTGGTGGGCCTGCCCGGCCTCATCGTCTGGCAGGCGCACGAGGGGCGGCGCTACGTGATTCGGGCACGCGCGCGATCGACCTGAGCCCCGAGAGCAGCGTTTCGGCGTCGTAGCCGGCGGCGGGAAGCGCGGCCGGGCGCTCGGCGGCGAAAGTGGAGATGGCGGCGGCGATGGAAGCGGCATCGGGTTCGACCAGGCGTGCGAGCGCCTGGTCCGCGAGTTGTTCGGGGATGCCGCCGACGCGCGTCGCGATCACGAAGCGTCCCATCGCCAGCGCCGCCGCGGCAACCCCGCTCTGGCTGGCCTCGCGGTAAGGCAACACCAGCGCGTCGGCCCAGGCGAGCAGGTTGGCGACCTCCTGCTCCGGCACCCAGCGATTCTCCACCACGGTCCCCGGCAGCGCCCGCAGCGCCGCCAGTTCCAGCCCTTCCGGTCCGGTGCCGACCACCCGCAGCGCCACCGCGCCTGCCGGCACCGCGCGCATCGCCTCGGCCAGCAGGTCGAGCCCCTTGTACGGTAGCAGCCGGCCGAAGCAGAGCAGCCGCGCCACGCCGCCATGCGCGAAGGGCGGCGGCGCCGCACGCTCCGTGAGCGGCGGCAGCGGCGTGCGGATGACGAGCTGGCGGCCGAACAGCCCCTGCTGTGCGAGCCGGACGGCGACATGGGAGCTGAGCGCCACCACCGCGTCGGCGCGGCGCGCCAGCGCCCGCTGCAACCGCATCTGCACCAGCCAGGTTTCGCCCGGGTGCGGATCCGCGTCGTGGATGGTGACGGCGAAGGGCACGCCGGCGCGGCGCAGGGCCGCCGCCATCAGCAGGTCGAGCGCCGCCGGCATCGCGCAGAGCGCCACGTCCGGCGCCATCGCGGCGATGCGGTGGGCGAGGCGCGGGACCGCGAACGGCGCACCGGCGAGCCGCGCCAGCAGCGAGGCGACGCCATCATAGGTCGGTTCGGTCCAGGTGCCCGCGGGGGCGGCGCCGGTCGCGACCAGCTCCGACTGGGCGGAGAGGCAGATCTCGGTCGCAGCACCGGCCCGTGCCAGCTCGCGGGCGAAGGCCACCGCGCAGAGCGGCCCGGCACCGCGCCGCCCCCATTGCCAGACCAGGACCTTCACGCGTGCCCGGAAACGGGGAATCCGGCGACGGACGGAGCGGCGACGGACTGACCGGCGCCGGGCGCGGCCTGCGCCGCCGGACGGGAGGCGACGGCACCGGGAATGGCGAGGCCGATTTCCGCCAGCGCGGCGAGCAGCTTCTGCGGCCCCAGCGAGGCGACGGCATGCGCCTGCCCGCGCGCCGCGAGCTCCGCCCGCGCCACCGGATCGTCGGCCAAGCGGCGCAGATGCGCTGCCGCCTCGCCGACATCGGCCTCGGCCCAGACCGCGCCCGGCGCCTCGTAAATGCCGCGCGGGTCCATCGCCGGCACCAGCTTGTAGCCCACGAGGGCGGCGCTGTTCGCGTCCATGAACTCCAGGTTGCCGGACCAGCCGGTCGCGACCACCGGCTTACCGAGCAGCATCGCCTCGGCCGGCACCAGGCCGAACCCCTCGCTGCGGTGCAGCGACATCACGATGTCGCAGGCGAGCGTGAGCGCGTGCGCGTCGGGTGCCGCCAGCGTCTCGGCCAGGATACGGATGTTGGGCCCGTCCGCCTTCGCCACCAGCGCCGCCATGTCGCGCCGGAAATGGTCGGGGTTGGTCACCTTGAGCACGAGGATGCGATCCGGCCGCTCGCCAAAGGCCTCGCGATGCGCGGCGATCGCCGCCTCGGGGTTCTTGCGCACGTGCGAGGAGGCCAGGTTGAGCGAGACCAGTGTCACCACCGCGTCCTCGGGGAGGCCGAAATCGGCCCGGAGCAGGGCCGATGGACGCGGCGGCGCGAGCGCCAGCGGCAACGGCACGGCGCGGACGGGCACACCGAGCGGCGCCAGCCCCTCAGCGGCAAACTCCGAGAGTGTCCAGACGCGATGCACGAACTCCGCGCCGCGCCGCCACAGCGGCGAGGGCTTGGTCAGCTCCCAGGCCCAGTAGCCGATGACCATGCGCTGCCCGAGCACGCCCGGCGGCAACGCGCGCAGGGCCAGCGGCAGCATCGGCGGATTGGCGTGAATCAGCAGCGGCGCCGCGGGCGGCAGCCAGGGCGGCAGCACCGGCGCGTCGAGATCCACCGACCAGACCGGCAGGCCAAGCCGCGACATCACCGAGCGGAGCACGCGCGCCGCCTCGCCGAGCCCGGTCGCCTGATGCAAATGGCCCGCGACGATGATGCCACTCGCCGGACGCAGCGGCTCCGGCGCCGGGTGGGGCGCCAGCCTCGCGGCGACGGCGAAGGCGGCACGCCGGCGCGGGCCGCGCGGCAGCAGGCGCCAGAGATGGTGCGCAAAACCGGGCACACGCCTGTCTGGCCCACAACTGCGCCCCATCGCAACCCCGCGTTACGCGGACGAGCCGAAGCGGCTCAGCGCGCGGCGCCCGCCACCTCGATCACCTCGCGCACCAGGGGGTAGATCTCGCGCGACCAGCGACGGCCGTTGAACACGCCGTAATGGCCGACGCCGGTCTGCAGGTGATGCCGCTTCATGGCCATTGGCAGGCGGCGGCACAACTCCTGCGCCGCGAGCGTCTGGCCGACGGAGCAGATGTCGTCGAGTTCGCCCTCGACGGTCAGCAGCCAGGTGCGGCGGATGGCGGCCGGATCGACGCGCCGCCCGCGATGCGTCATGGCGCCGCGCGCCAGGTCGTGCTCCTGGAACACGGAACGCACGGTACCGATGTAGAACTCGGCCGGAAGGTCCATCACCGCGAGATACTCGTCGTAGAAGCGCCGGTGCGCCGCGGCGCTGTCGCGGTCGCCACGGACCAGGGCGCGGAACTGCGCCATCTGCGCCGTCATGTGGCGGTCGAGATTCATCGACATGAAGGCGCCGAGCTGCATGAAGCCGGGATAGACGCGCCGCCCAACGCCCGCATGCGGCCAGGGAACGGTGGTGGTCATCTTGCGGTCGAACCAGTCGATCGAGCGCTGCTGCGCCAGCGCGTTGACCCGCGTGGGGTTGACCCGCGTGTCGATGGGACCGGCCATCAGCGTCATGCTGCGCGGCGTGGCGCGGTGCCCGTCCTCGGCCATCAGCGCCGCCGCCGCCAGCACCGCGGGCGAGGGCTGACAGACCGCGAGTACGTGCGCGCCGGGGCCGATCAGCGTGAGGAACCGGATCACGTGGTCGGTAAAGTCGTCGAGCTCGAAGCTCCCGGCCGAAAGCGGGACATCGCGCGCATTAACCCAGTCGGTGATCCAGACATCGTGGTCGGCGAGCATGGTGCGCACGGTGCCGCGCAACAGGGTCGCGAAATGCCCGGACATCGGCGCCACGATGAGTACGCGCGGCTGCGGCGGGCCGGCCAGCTCCGGCTTGCGGAAATGCAGGAGCCGGGCAAACGGCGTCGCCGTCGTCACCTCCTCCTCGACGAGGTGCGGCCGGCCGCCGACCATGACCTCCTCGATTCCGAACGGCGGCCGCTCATGCGTTGTCGCGGCGTGGCCATAGGTCTCGCACCAGGCCGCGACACGGCGCAGCCCCAGCGCCGCCGGTGCCTCGCCAAAGCCCTCCAGCAGGCGCGCCGCGGAGCGGGCAAAACGGCGCGACGGCGCGAGGCAGAGCGCCTGCGCCTGGTAGAGATCATAGAGCATCGGCAAGTCCGGCGCGGGGAGGCCCCGCCACGGCTTGCGCGGCGCTCGTCTCGATCGTGACGGCCAATCCGCGAATCCTTCGACGGCGAAGCAAAGCAGCCCGGCAGGAATGTTGCAATGACATGTCCGCTGGCGACATGGCCGGCGGGATGCCAGGGTCGGGACGTCGAGGAGGTCGAACATGGCGGCGAGCCTGCTCATCAGCAGTCGGAACTATTCGTCCTGGTCGCTGCGTGGCTGGCTTCTGGCGCGCATGTCCGGGCTGGAATTCACAGTCGAGACCACGTCGGCCGACGATCCCGCGGCGCGGGCGGAACTGCTGCTGCGCTCCTCCTCGATCCTGGTGCCCTGCCTGCGCCATGACGGGCTCGAGATCTGGGACACGCTGGCAATCGCCGAATACCTCAACGAGACCTTCCCGCAGGCCGGCATGTACCCCGCCGACCGCACGGCGCGGGCGCGCTGCCGCTCGATTTCCGGGGAGATGCATTCCGGCTTCTCGGCATTGCGCTCCTCGCTGCCAATGAACCTGCGCATGCGGCGCAACGGTTTCACCGTCTGGGCCGCAGCGCGCGCCGATATCGACCGCATCGAGGCGATCTGGCGGGAGTGCATCGCCACATGGCGCGGCCCTTATCTGTTCGGCCGGCGGCTTTCCGTGGCCGACGCGATGTTCGCGCCGGTGGTCACGCGGCTGCGCACCTACGGCGTGTCGCTCGACCGGCCCTGCGAGGCCTATGCGAAACACATCGAGGCCTGGCCCGACATGCGGGACTGGACCAAGGCGGCGCTGGCGGAGCCCGAGGCGATCGAGGAACTCGACATGGAGTTCTGAACGGAAGGCGCCGCAGGGCGCGCCGGCTCGCCCCTGCCTTGACGCGCGGGTCCCCCGCCGGCATCAGCCGCCGCCATGAATCCAGATTCGTGCTGGTTGGTGTGCGAGGATCTCGGTGGCCTGCGCAGCCAGGCTCGGGGCCTTGCGGAGGTCGCGGGCATCGCCGCCGAGGAGCGGCTGTTCACGCCGCGTTTTCCGTGGTCGGCGCTGGCGCCGCGGATGTGGCCGGCGCCGGCACGCGTCGCCGGGCTATCGGCGCCATACCCCGGTCTCCTGATCGGCTGCGGGGGCAACGCGGCGGCGGTGCTCGCCTCACTCCGGGGCAAGGCGCGCGGAGTGATCATCCAGCATCCGCGCATGGACCCAAGGCGCTTCGACCTCGTCATCACCGCGCCGCACGACCGGCTCACCGGCGCCAACGTCTTCGTCGCCCGCACCGCGCTGCACGGTATGACGCCGCGCCTGCCGGCCGAGCGCGCGATCTGGGAACCGCGCTTCGCGCATCTGCGCCGGCCGCTGGTCTCGGTGCTGGTCGGCGGCTCCAACGGGCGGTTCCGCCTCGACGTGCCGGTCGCCGAGGCGATCGCCACCCATCTGCGCACCATGATGCGCGAGGACAAGGTCGGGCTGGCGCTGACCCCCTCGCGCCGCACGGCGCCCGAGGTGCGCGAGGTGTTCAGGCGCGTGCTCGAGCCGGAAGGCGCCTATGTCTGGGACATGAAAGGCGACAACCCCTATGTCGGCATGCTCGCCTGCGCCGACGCGATCCTGGTCACCGAGGACAGCGTCTCAATGGTCTCCGAGGCGGTGGCGACCAGCGTGCCGGTGATGACGATCGGGCTGCCCGGCAAGTCCCGGCGCATCCGCGTGTTCACCCAGGGCTTGATCGACGCGGGCCGGGTGCGGCCCTATCGCGGGCGGCTCGAGCTCTGGCCGGTCGAGGCGCTGGACGACACGGCGGCGGCGGCCGAGGCGATGCGGCGACGTTTCGGGTGGTAGGGTAGCAACGGCCGATGCTCGATATCGCGACCTTCGACGCGCGTGCCGGCGGCAATGTGCTCTACAAGGCGCTGGCACACCCGCTGGCGGCCGAGGCGCTCGCGGCGCTGGCCGGCAGGCTGGCGGGGACCAGGCTGGCGCTGGTCGACCCCGAGGGGTTCGCGCCGGCGCTGCTGGCGCTCGCGCCGCGGCCATTCCCGATCTCGTCCGTCCACGTCCAGGACGTCCGCCACGTCGGCGAGTTCGTGGCGGGGCACAAGGCACGGGCGCTGACCGACCTCGCGACCATGGGGGCCGAGGATATCCTGATCGCGAGCTTCGATGCCGGGCGGCTCGTGGGCCAGCTGCGCAAGCTGTTGCCCCGAGCGCGGATCGAGACGCTAAACGCGGTGAAGCTGCCCGCCGCGATGCTGAGCGCGCCGCGTTACCTCGACCGGCTCAACTTCGCGACCAACTTCGCGTTCTTCCGCGACGCGGACGGGCTCTCCACCAGGCTCGTCTCCGCCAACTACTGGGCGGGCTACGGGGCGAAAGCCGTGCGGCTCTGGCTGCGACTGTTCGACGCCGAGGGGCGCGTGCTGGCGACCTGGGAGGAGGCGATGCCGCCAGCAGGCTTCGCCATCGACAGCGCCGAGGTGCGCGCCCGGTTCGGGCTCGGGCCGTTCACCGGCCAGCTGTTCCTGCACGCGATCGGAGCGGCGGGGCACGACGTGGTGAAGTACGCGCTCGACACCTACGGCGTCGGCAACGAGGCGAGCCTTTCCTGCACGCACGACGCCAATGCCTGGCCGGCCGACCGCTATGCCGGCATCCCCGCGCCGCAAACCGGGGAGCGCGTGGTGCTGTGGCTGCAGAACAGCCACGCGACGCCGATCCCGCCGGGCGCTGTCGCCTTCGACCGCATGGGCGCGGAGGCGCCGGTACCCTATGCGCGGGAAGTGCCGGGGTTTGCCTCCGTTCCCGTGGACATGGGCACGCTGCTGCCGGGCCTCGCCTGGCCGGCGCAGATCGAGATGCGCGCCGGGCGGCATACGGTGCGGCCACGCTACGAGGTGGTGCGCGCCGGGCGCACGCGCATCGCGCACCCAAACGTCGAGCGCTCCGACCTGCGCCCCGATCCCGCAATCCTCGACCTGCCGCCGGCGCTCGGCCGCGGCTTCCTGCTGCCGCTGCCAGTGCTGCCGCGCAGCCGCTTCCGCACCCTGATCCAGCCGACGCCGATGGCGACGACGCAGGAGGCGCTGCCGCTGCGGCTCGATATCTTCGCCGCGGACGGCGGCCTCGCCGCCACGCGCGTGCTCGGCGTGCTGCCGCGCAACCATGACGTCGCGATCGATCTCGACGACGTGCTGCCGGAGGGCGCGCTCGCCGACGGCGGACATGCGGAGCTGCTTTACGCGCGCGGCATCGGCGGCGCCGCGGATGGCTGGCTGCACGCGCTGGTGCGCGCCGAGGCGCGCGACGGCGTGCACGCGGCCGAAAGTAGCTTTGGCGCCCATGTGTTCAACACCCTGATGACCTGGCGCGACGAGCCGCAGAGCTATTCCGGCCCGCCGCCCGGTCTGTCCACGCGGCTGTTCCTCAAGCTCGGCACGCGCGTCGGCGAGGCGCGCGCCAAGAGTTTTGCGCTTCTGATCTACCCGGCCTCGGCGCCGTGGCATCGGCTCTCGGAAACGAAGCTGCAGCTCACCGACGGCAACGGCGCTGTCGTCGCCGAGGCTCCCCTCGCGATCCCCTGCTCCGGCTCGGCGCTGGTCGTGGCGGAGGACGTGTTCACGCCGGCCGAGATCCAGGCCGCCGGAGCGCGCGGCTATGTGCTCGTGCGCGATACCACCTGTCGCCTGTTCGGTTATCATGGCCTGATGACCGCGGACGGGCGGTTCTCCATGGACCACATGTTCGGATTCTGACCTTCCCCGCTTACCTCTTCCCCCTGGCGGCACGCCCGCGCAGACTGGTGGTGAAGCAACGGAGGCGCGGCGATGAACCCAGGCAGCGGCAACCCGGGCACGGGCACGGTTCACACCGAGCGCCATGGCGACGTGGCGCTGCTCGTGTTCGACAATCCCCCGGTCAACGCGCTCTCCACAGCGATGCGCCAGGCGCTGCGCGAGGCGTTCACGGCGGCCATGGACGACCGCGGCGTCGCCGCCGTGGTAATCGCAGGCGCCGGGCGCACCTTCGTTGCCGGCGCCGATATCCGCGAGTTCGACGCCCCGCCCCCGCCGCCGCAGATGATGTCCGGCAGTGTCTTCGACGAGATCGAGAAGGCGCCGAAGCCGGTGGTCGCGGCGTTGCACGGCACGGCGCTGGGCGGTGGGTTCGAGCTGGCGCTGGCCTGCCATGAGCGCGTCATGGCGCCGGATGCGCGGGTGGGGCTACCGGAAGTGCGCATCGGGCTGATCCCTGGCGCCGGTGGCACCCAGCGCGTGCCGCGGCTCGCCGGCGCCATGGTGGCGCTCGACCTGGCCACATCGGGCCGGCAGGTGGCGGCCGACGAGGCGCTGAAGCTCGGGCTGGTGGACGAGATCGCGACCGATATCCGCGCCGCGGCGATGGCGCGCGCGCGGGCGCTGGCTGCCGCCGGCGCCTGGCCGCGCAGCGGCGAGCGCCCCGTGCCGCCGGTCGATCGGGCCGCATTCGACGCCGCCGTCGCCGCGGTGCGCAAGCGTGCCCGCGGCGCCGAGGCGCCGGTCGCGGCGGCGGAAGCGGTGCGCTGGGCACTCGACCTGCCCTTCGCTGAGGCCTGCGCGAAGGAGCGGGCAGAGAGCCAGCGTCTGCGCCGCGCGCCGCAGAGCCGCGCGCTGCGCCACCTGTTCCATGCCGAGCGCCTGGCCGCGCGCATCCCGATGGTGGGCGGGCGCATCCCCTCGCCCTGGCCGGTCGCGCGCACCGGCGTGGTGGGCGGCGGCACGATGGGGTCCGGCATCGCCATCGCGCTCGCCGGCGCCGGCCTGCCGGTGGTGCTGGTGGAGGCGGACGAGGCCGCCGCCGCCGCCGCCGAGGCTCGGGTGCGCGCGGTGCTGGACCGGCAGGTGAAGGGCGGGCGGCTGGCGCCCGCGGCGCGCGCGGAACGGCTCGGCCGGATCACGTTCTGCGCCGACCTGCTGATGCTCGCCGATGTCGACCTGGTGATCGAGGCGATCATCGAGGAGCTGGCGGCAAAGGAAACACTGTTCCGCCGGCTGTCCGCCGTGACGCGGCGCGACGCCATCCTCGCCTCCAATACCTCGCGGCTCGATGTCGACCTGCTCGCCGATGTCGTTGATGCACCGGAACGGGTGCTCGGGCTGCATTTCTTCAGCCCCGCGCACGTGATGCGCCTCGTGGAGGTGGTGCGCACGCCGCGTACGGCGGGCGAGGTGCTGGCGACCGCGATCACGCTGGCGAAGCGGCTGCACAAGCTGCCTGTGGTCAGCGGCATCTGCGACGGTTTCATCGGCAACCGCATCCTCAGCCGCTGGCGCGCGCAATGCGACTACCTGCTGGAGGACGGCGCGATGCCGGAGCAGGTGGACGCCGCACTGGAGGCCTATGGCTTCGCGATGGGCCCCTATGCCGTCGCCGATCTCGCGGGGCTCGATATCGGCTGGGCGGGGCGCAAGCGCGCCGCGGCGACGCGCGACCCGCGCGTGCGCTACGTGCAGATCGCCGACTGGATCTGCGAGATGGGTCGTTTCGGACAGAAAACGGGCACCGGCTACTACCGCCACGACGCGGAGGGGCGGCATGTGGATCCGGTGGTGACGGAGCTGGTGCTGCGCGCCTCGCGCGAGAAGGGCATCGCGCGGCGGGAAGTGAAGGCGGAGGAGATCATCGCGCGCGTGCACGCGGCGATGGTCAACGAGGCGGCAAAGATCCTCGCCGAGGGTATCGCGCAGCGCCCCTCCGACATCGATCTCGTGCTGGTCAACGGCTACGGCTATCCGGCCTGGCGCGGCGGGCCGATGCACGAGGCGGACGAAAAAGGCATCAGGACGGTGCTGGCCGAGGTGGAGGCGATGGCGGCGGCGAGCGGTCATGGCTGGGAGCCGGCGCCGCTCTTGCGCGAGATGGCCGAGGCCGGGCGCAGCTTCGCCGACATGAACATCTAGCGCGGCGGCGTGTCGGCGCCCGCGCCCGGGAACGTCGCCGCGTTCCTGCCCACGCCGGCCGCCCTCGGCCTGCTGCTGGCGCTGAGCCTGTTCCTCGGCCTTGCCTTCGAGGATTACTTCGCGCGCGCCCACACCACGCGGCCAGGCGGCATCCGCACCTTCCCGTTGCTCGCCCTGGCGGGGGCGGCGCTCTACAGCCTCGATCCCCGGCGCTTCGTGCCGTTCACCGCGGGACTGGTCGTTCTCGGCGTCTGGCTCGCCGCTTACTACTGGAGCTACCAGCATGAGCGCGACGAGGCGGGCGAACCGCATGTCGGGCTCACCGTCCCCATCCTCAACGTGCACGCCTACCTGCTCGGCGCGATCACGCTGGCGTTTCCGCACTGGATCGCAATCGGCCTCACGGTCAGCGCGGTGCTGCTGCTGACCGGGCGGGAGCGCCTGCACGAGCTCGCGCGCCGCGTCGAGATGCAGGAGATCATCACCGCCGGAAAGTTCCTCATTCTCGCCGGTATCGTACTGCCGCTGATGCCGACCCAGCCGGTGACGACATTGACCAGCATCACGCCGCGACAAGTCTGGCTTGCACTCGTCGTGATCTCGACGCTGTCCTACGGGAGCTATCTCGCGCAGCGCTACTGGCCGCCGGCCGCGCGCGGGCTGTGGATGGCGGGCCTCGGCGGGCTCTATTCCTCGACCGCGATGACCGTGGTCCTGGCGCGGCAGATCCATGCCGATCCCACCACGTGGCGCCGCGGCCAAGCGGGCATCACGCTCGCGACCGGCATCATGTACGTGCGCATCCTCGTTGTCGTTGCGGTGTTCAACCCCGCCCTGGCCCGTTCGCTCCTTGTGGTGTTTCTCGTCCTCGGTCTGCTGGCCTTCGTGATCGCCACGCTGCAGTACCGGATGCAGGACCCGGCTGATGCAGCCCGAGCACCGGGAACCTCCGGCGGCAACCCGCTCGAGATCGGGGCCGCAGGGACGTTCGCGGGCCTGTTCCTGGTGGTCTCCGTCGCCTCCGGCTGGACCGCCTCACGGTTCGGCACGGCAGGCATCTTCGTCCTCGCCGCTATCGTGGGGGTCACGGACATCGACCCGTTCGTGCTGAACCTCGCCCAGGGAGGCACCGCGGGAATCACCGCGGGCGCGATGGCGGCGGCGATTCTGATCGCGGCCTCATCCAACAACGTGCTCAAGGCGATTTATGCCGTTGGCTTCGCTGGGCGGTCCGCGCTCGGCTCCGCCGTGGCGCTGATCGCGCTCGCGATCATCGGCGTCGCGATTGCGGCGTTTCCGGCCGCGTTCACACTGCTCGGCGCGCCCTGAGCGGGCGGCGCCGCCACGCCTCAGCCATCGATCCGGCTTACCCGTCGTGCGAGGTTGACGTGAAGCTGGCTGGGCAGGCGCAGCCGGTGGTCCTCGAAGCGCCGCGGATCGATGGCCGGCGCCGAGCCGGCAAGCCGCCGGTCGCGCGCGTGCAGCAGGGCCGCGATATCGACCGCGAACAGCACGAGGAGATTGTCGAGCCAGCGCGCCACGTCCGCGGGTTCGGCGCCGTGCAGGCCCGGCCGGCGCAAATGCTTCTCGAGGGACGAGGCGTCCTGCCAGGTCTCGTCCGTCACCCAACGGTTGGTGGTGAACAGGCGTAGAGGCATCCCCCGGGCGTCGACCGTGATGCCGATCAGATGGGAGAAGAGCCCGGGCGTCCGGCGCGCACGCCGGAGCAGCGGGACGAAGATGTGGAAATGCCCGTGCTCGTCCCCGAGGCGCTGCGGGGCCGAATGGGTATGATAGAAAAAACGCCAGCCGGAAGTGGGCGAGACCGCGTCCGGCTGCGGGTAATGCGCCCATTCGACGAACTCGCCCCCGGGTACCAGCAGCCGCGAGGGCGCGCTCTCGCCGCGGCCGGCCCAGGCGGCGATCTGCTCGACCACAGCCCCGGCCGCTCGGCGAAGCGGGGCGTTGGCCTTCGTTCCGCCGCCCTGTGCGCCGCGACGCGCGGCCGGCGGCCGGCTGGATGCGCTCCCGGTCCGCCCCGTCCTCGGCGCGCACCGCTGCATGCTGTCGTCTTCCCTTTTCAGAAGGGGGAATGGCCGTTGACCATCGGCCGCGACGGATCCGCGGACCATTCCGTCATCGAACCGTCGTAGAGCCGCACCTTCGGGTTGGCGAAGACCTCACGCAGGACGAACCAGGCGGTCGAGGCCAGATGGCCGGTACTGGAGAAGGTGATCGTGGGAATGTTGCGCGTGATCCCGGCGCGCTGCAGCGTCGCGCTGAGCTCGGACATCGGACGCACGCCCTCGCCGTCACTGGTCAGGACCATCGAATAGGGCAGGTTGAGCGCCCCGGGAAGCGTGCCGGCACGGGCATCGACTGGCGATTTCACCTTGCCTTCGAACTGCGCCGGGGGTCGCGCGTCGACGAGCTGGAACTCGTGCGTACTCAAGGTATTCTGAACCCGCTCCAGGGTGGCGAGATACCCCTTCCCGCGCTGTGGCACGAAGGCCACCGGCGTTGGCGCGACGTCGCCAGTCGCCACCGGATCCGTCGGGTCCGCGAGCCAGGCATGATCGCCGCCGTCGAGGATCGAGACGTTGTCCTGCCCCTCGATCCGCAGCGTCCAGAAGATGCGCGCCGCTACGTTGAAGTCGCCCCGTGTCCGCCCGCCAGGCACGAGGATCACCCTCGTTGCGTTACCGATACCGTAGCCACCGATCACCTTCGCGATCTCCGCCGGCGGCGGCAGCATCCCGCGGACGCCGTTGACCGTTGTGCGCCACGGCTCGCTGAGGAAGCCGGTGAAGACTGCCCCGGGGATGTGTCCTGCCTCGTAGGCGGGTTTCTGCGCGTTGGTGTCGTAGACCTCGATGATCACCTGGTTCGGGTCGTGCAGATGCACCTTGAGCCACGCGGGGGTGACGAGGCCCGGCGCAGGCGGCGCCTCGGCATGGGCGGCGCCGGGCAGGATGGTGGCGAAGGCGGCGACCGAGAGCGCGAAGGCCGAAACCATCGCGACATTGAAGACGGACCTGGTCGATGCCATGGCGTTCTTCCTCCTTGCTTGCGCGCGGCGGGGCTCGACACCCGGGCCCGCGCCGATACCAGCTCAGCCCTGCCCTAGCCAGGCAAATTAGCAGGGATTGTCCCCTATTCGGGCAGGCGTCCGCGCGCATTGACTTGGATCAAGGACATTCCGCGCCGTCGATTTATCCATCCTCCACTGTAAACCCGTCGTCGCGGACTGTTGCCTGTTACAAAATGCAACGAATTCTGGACGGTATTTACTGCTCACACCAGTGGGGAGACAAGAGCGGCATGCAAAGACGCGACTTCGTCAGGCTGAGTTCGGCCGTCGCCTCCACCGCCCTGCTCGGCCCGACCCTTGCCGGCTGCAGCCAGCCCGCCGAATGGCAGCGCATGATGACGGAGCCACCGGCAACCGAGACGCCGACGACGTGTTGCGCACCATGGTGGGCCTCGACTCGCTCGGCGCCTATGTCTCGGCGTTCATGCCGGAATGGGCCTATGCCGAGACCGGGATCGAGCCGCAGCAGATCCGCGACACCGCCCGGACGATGGCGGCGGCGGCGCCCGCGACCGTGCTGCACCCGGGCCGCCATTCCGCCTGGTGAGGCGACGACACGCAGCGCGCGCTGGCGATGGCCATCCTTGTCGGGCTGCTCGGCAGCTGGGGCCGCAAGGGCGGTTATTACCTCCCGGAAAAGGTCGCGCTGCCCGCCTATCCGACGCCCGCCTATCCCAAGCCGAAATCCTCCTGGCAGGATCTCGCGCTGCCGCATTTCCCGCTCGCCGGCGCGCCGGTGACGAACGTGATCATGGACAACGCCCACGGCAAGGATGCGCACTACAAGGGCCTGTTCGTCCACGACACCAACCTGCCGCTGACGATGCCGGGCATCCGCCCGACGCTGGAGGCGGCAGCGCGCTCGCTCGACGTGATCGTGGCCGTCGACGTGCAACCCGCCGAGATCACCGGCTACGCCGACGTCGTGCTGCCGGAGTGTTCGTATCTTGAGCGTTACGACCCCCTGCGCAACAACGACGAGCGCGAACCGTCGATCGCGCTGCGCGCGCCGGCGATCGCGCTGCGCGCGCCGGCGCTGCCACCGCGGGGCGAGTCGAAACCCGGCTGGTGGATCACGAAGCAGATCGGCAAGCGGATCGGCCTCGGGAAGTATTTCCCGTGGAAGAACTACCAGGAGGTGGTCGACTGGCAGCTCCGGCAGGTCGGCACCTCGCTCGCCGAGATGCGGAAAACCGGGATCAAGACCTTCCCGCGCAAGACCCCAGCCTATTACGCCCCGGGCCAGACGCCGACGTTCGATACCCCGAGCGGCAAGATCGAGCTTTATTCGAAGACGCTTGAGGACGTGGGCTTCGATGCGCTGCCGCGCTACACACGCCCGAAGGCACCGCCGGACGGCTTCTACCACCTGAACTACGGCCGCACGCCGCAGCACAGTTTCAGCCGGCCCCAGAACAATCCGGTTCTGTACCAGCTGATGCCGGAGAACCTGGTGTGGATCCACACCACCGCGGCGCGGCGCTTCGGCATCCGCAACGGCGGCTACGTCACGCTGGTCAACCAGGACGGGGGTCGCGAGCAACAAGGTGCGGGTGCGGGTCACCGAGCGCACGCGGCCTGCCTCCGTCTGGCTCGTCCACGGCTTCGGCCATACCGCACCGGGGCTGTCCCTCGCCCGCGGGATCGGCGCCGACGATTCGGGCCTGATGACGCGCGTCCTCTACGACCCGATCATGGGCGGCACCGGCATGCGCGGCAATTTCGTGACCTTCCGCAAGGGGGCCGCGTGATGCCGCACTACGCGATTGTGATCGACACCAGGACCTGCATCGGCTGCACCGATTGCGTCGATGCCTGCCGGATGGAGAACAGCGTTCCCGAGGGCCTCTGCTACGACTGGGTGGTGGAAATCACCCAGGGGCGCTACCCCGAGCTCAAGACGGAGTTCCGTTCCGAGCGTTGCAACCATTGCTCGCACGCGACCTGCGTGGCGGCCTGCCCGACCGGCGCCAGCCAGTACTGGAATGGCAGCAACATCGTGGTCGTGGACGCGACGGTCTGCACCGGCTGCAAGGCGTGCATCGCCGCCTGCCCCTACGACGCGCGGCTGATCATGGAGCCGCAGGGCTACATCGGCAAATGCACTTTCTGCGTGCATCGGGTGCATTACGGCGAGGATCCGGCCTGTGTCGCGACCTGCCCGGCGCACGCGATGCATTTCGGCCTGCTCGACGACCCGACGAGCACCGTGAGCCGGCTGCTCGCCGGCATCAACGTCGCACTCGGGGTCGCGCTCGGCATCTATACCGGCGTGCAGCTCTCCGGCTTCAACGCCAGGCCATTCTGGCACTCGGCCGTGCTCGGCCCACTGTTCCTGGTGTCCGGGCTCTCGACGGGCGCCGCGGTGATCATCCTCGGCGCGCGCACGGCCGAGGAGCGGCACCTGTTCGGGCGCATCGATCTCGGCGTCATCCTGGTGGAGATGGCGCTGATCGGCCTGTTCCTCATCGACATGCTGAACGGCGACGCGTTGCAGCACCAGGCGGTGGCGCTGCTCCTCGGCGGCGCGCTGACCGGCCTGTTCTGGATCGGGTTCATCGCGCTGGGGCTCGGGCTGCCGCTGCTGCTAGAGGCGGCGAGCTGGCGCCGGCCGGTGACCGTGCTCGCCTCCCTCGCCTCGGTTCTGGTGCTCGTCGGCGGTTTCCTCCTGCGCGACGTCGTCGTCACCGCGGGCCAGCAGACGAGCTGGAGCAACTTCCACAACCAGTTCAACGCCGGCCTGCTGGACCGGCTGCGTAAAGATGGCGAAAATCCGAACGGGCGCTTCTAGGCTCCCAGGGAGAGACAGACATGGCGCGTGCGCGCAAACACCGTTCGATGCTCTCGCTCCTGACCGCGGCGGTGGGTGCGATTCCCGCGTTGCAGGCGGCGCTCGTGGTGATGGCCCCGGCCAGCGCGGCACTCGCCGCGGCGCCGCACGGCCCCGCACCGGCGACGCTCGCCCAGGCGATCGCACGCGGCGACACGACAATCGCGCCAAAACAGGTGCAGGCGATGATCCTGGCGCAGCGGCGGGATTTCACGCTCGTGGATATCCGCTCGCCCGCCGCCTTCGCAGCCGGCCATATCCGCGATGCGCGCAACGTCCCGCTCGCGAAACTCGGCTCCGCGGAGGAGATCAACGTGCTGCGCCGCTCACCACAGGTGATCCTCTACGGCGGAACCTCGGTCGAGGCGATGGCGGCGAAGCCGGAACAGGCCGCCGTCGTAGGGGCGCTGAACCTCTGCCCGGAAGTCTCCGTGGTGCCGATCCAGGCGCCGGGCACGCTGCGGCCGCCGGCCGCGGCACCGGCGCCGGGCGCTACGCCACCGGCCACGAAGGCGCCCGGCAAGATCAACATCAACGGCATGTGCGGTTGAGCGCGCCGGCACCGGCGAGGGGGCGCTGATGGACCTGTTCGGCGGCGCCCGCTTCGGCAGCGACATGGAGCAGGCCGCGGCCGACCAGGCCCTCGCCGGCTCGCTGTTCGATCGCGCCCACGAACTCGTCATCGCCTCGGCGGTGGACGGCAATCCATCGGCAGCGCCGCTGCTCTGCGCGCGCGACGGAGAGGATCTCGTCTTCCTCAGCCACCGTGCGTCGCGCATC
>JAJZUI010000158.1 GCA_021847175.1 Pseudomonadota bacterium | reverse complement strand
GGCGCCGGCGGGGTGCAGCGCCGCGAGCCGCGCCTCGGCGATCGCGAGGTCGTGCCAAGTGCCGAGCGCCTGCTGCAGGTCCCTGAGTGCGGCGAGGTAGCGCTTCGTGCCCCTGCCGGGGGCGTAGGGGGCGAGGAACTCGGCGGCGTAGCGCAGCTTTTTCACACGGATGCGCAGGCGGTGCAGCGCCGGGGTGTCCAGCCGCTTCAGCTTGCGGCCGAGCCTGGCCGCCTTGCGGTGGTGCGCCTCCAGCACCTCGGCGGCGACGCTTGCGGCGGGCGCGGCGAGCATGTCCTCCCGCCAGGGGCCGCGCGGGGCGGCGCCGAGATGGCGGCCGGGCCAGGCGGCGAGGCGGCGCAGCGTCGCGATGCTGTCGGGGCGGTGCAGCGCGGCGCGGACCTCCTTGCGGCCTTCCTCGCGACGGGCCTCGGCCAGCCGGACGAGGGCGCCCGCGGCGGGGCGGGCGCGCAGGGAGGGCGGCAGGGCGGCGAGGGTCTCGTCCACCAGAACGTCCCATTCCCGCGCGGCGCCGAGCCTTCGCTGCAGGCGGCGCAGCTCGCGGGCGAGCGGCAGGCGGCGGTTCTCCTGCGTCGCGACGCGGAACAGGGAGAGGGCGGCGCGGGCGCGGCGGATGGCGACGCGCAGCCGGTGCAGGTGCTCGGGCTCGTCGCCGAGGCCGGGAAGCTCCGCGGCCTCCAGCACCTCGGCGGCGCAGGCCCGCGCGATCGCGGCGAAGCATTCGCGAGCGTCGGCGGCTTGGTCCGGCGGGACGGGCGGCGGCGGCACGCGCCGAACCTGCGACGCCCCGCCGCCGGCGGCAACCGGCCGGGATCAATTCAGGCGAAGCGGGGGAACAGGATGTTGTTCTCGGTGTGGATGTGGGCGACCAGGTCGTCGGCGAATTTCCTGCCGCCGGCATAGAGCGCGCGCCAGGTGTTGCAGGCCTCGGCGGGGGGCGTGAAGTCGCCGGTGAGGCGCTCAAGCTCGCGCAGGTGGCTGGCGTGGTCGTCGTGCTCGCTGGTCATCATGGCGATGGCGTGCGGGATCATCGGGTGCGAGCCGCCGGCGAGATCGGCCTGGCGCATCAGCGGGAACAGCACCTGTTCCTCCTTGGCCATGTGGTTCTCGAGGTCCGCGCCCATCGTCTCCAGGAGGTCGGCGAGGCCGCGCGGGACGGCCGGGTTGTCGCGGTGGACGGCCTCGACGCGGCGGGCGAGGCGGGCCAGTTCCGGCAGTTCGCGGCGGTGGGTCTCGTGGTAGCGGGTGAGGATGAGGTCGATCAGCTCCCCGGTGGGCACCGCCGTGGTGGTCTCCGCCGGCTCGGCGGGCAGCGCGGCGGCGGCGACGGCGGCGAGTTCCTGTTCCAGCAGGTCGAGGCGCAGGCCCTTGGCCCAGGCGGCGTCGGCGAGGGTGGCGCTGCCGCCGCAGCAGAAATCCAGCTTGTGGCGGCGCAGCACGGCGGTGGCGCCGGGCAGCGAGGTGGCGATCTCGCCCAAGCTGCTGTTGGCGAACCTGCTGTTGGCGAAGGGGGTTTCGGCGGTGGCGCTCATGGGGTCGGCCCTCCTGGTGGATACTGGTATTTTCGATGCCAGTTTCTTAGCGCGGCGAATGTGGTATGGTCAATACCAAATAGGAACCCCAACGATGCGCCTGCTCGCCTCCACGGATTTCGCGCTGCGCGTGCTGATGCTGCTGGTGCGCGCCGAGCCCGGCAGGCCGGTCAGCGTCGAGGCGCTGGCGCGGGAACTCGGCGGGCTGTCGCGCCATCACCTGCACAAGATCGTGCAGGAACTGACCGCGCTCGGCGTCACGCGCACGGTGCGCGGGGCGAGCGGCGGCGTGGTGCTTGCGGCGGACCCGGCGACGGTGAGGCTGGGCGCGCTGGTGCGGCGGCTGGAGGGCGGGCAGGCGCTGGTGGAATGCTTCCAGCCCGGCGGGTGCGCCTGCACGCTGCTCGGCGAATGCGGGCTGCGCGGCATGTTGCGGGAGGCGAACGACGATTTCTACGCCTCGCTCGACCGGTACACACTGGCCGAGTGTGTGGTGCCGGCGGCGCCCTGACGGCGCGGGCCGTGAGGATCAACCTAAGATAAAATAGGAAATACCTTGACTCGGGACCCCGTTCCGGCCTAAGGGATTTGCGGGGTGGCGAACTGCGCCCATCGGCCGGCGCCGCCCTCCTTCACCATCACAGGACATCAGCGATGACACGACGCGACCCCAGCGACGCGCCGCGCGAGCGCGCGCGCCTGCCGCAAACCCCGGCTGCCAGGGCCGGCGAGCAGGCCATGCGCCTCGCCGCCGAGGGCCATGCGGTCTTCCCCTGCCGCGCCGACAAGGCACCCTGTTCCCCGCGCGGCTTCTATGACGCCAGCCGCGACCCCGAGGCGGTGGCCGCGCTGTGGCGGCGCCATCCCGGCAAGCTGGTCGGTGTCGTGACCGGGGAGGCGAGCGGCATCGCGGTGCTCGACCTCGACGCGGGGAGTGGCGGCGGCGCCTGGTTCGAGGCGTATCGCGGGATGCTGCCGCGCACCCGCGCGCACCGCACGCGCTCCGGCGGGCTGCACCTGGTGTTCGGCCACCGCGCGGGGCTGCGCTGCTCGGCCGGGCGCATCGCGCCGGGCGTCGATGTGCGGGCGGACGGTGGCTACATCGTCTGGTGGCCGGCGGCGGGGCTCGCGGTGCTGGACGACGTGCCGGCGCTCGCCGACTGGCCCGACTGGCTCGCGGACCTCGCGATGCCGCCCGCGCCGCCACCCGCCGCGCCGGCGCGGTTCCAGCATGTCGCGCGCTATGCCGATGCCGCGCTGCGCCGTGCCGCCAGGCGCGTCGTCGAGACCGCGGAGGGCGGGCGCAACACGGCGCTCAACGCCGAGACGTTCTCCCTCACGCGGCTCGCGCGGGCGGGGCTGGTGCAGCCCGGCGAGATCATGGCGACGATGGCCCGCGCCGGGCTCGCGGCCGGGCTCGGGCGGCGCGAGGTGGAGCGGACGGTGGCGAGCGCGATGCGCGCGGGGGGTGTGCGATGAGCGGTCCCGCACAGGCAACGGGCGCGGCGCCTTGGCGGCCGGCGCTGGTGCTGATCTCGGTGGAGGAGCTGCTCGCCACCGAGTTTCCGCCGCGCGAGATGGTGCTCTCGCCGTGGCTGCCCTCGAAGGGGCTGGCGATGATCTATGGCCGGCGGGGGCTGGGGAAGACGCACGTGGCGCTCGGCATCGCCTGGGCCGTCGCGACCGGCGGCAGCTTCCTGCGCTGGACGGCGCCGAGGCAGCGGCGGGTGGTGATCCTGGACGGGGAGATGCCGGGCGAGGCGCTGAAGGCGCGGCTGGCGGAGATCTCGGCCAAGGCCGGGGTGGCGGTGCCGGAAGGGTTCATCCGCCTCGCCGCGGCGGATTTGCAGGAACGCTCCATCAACCTCGCGGAGGAGGCGGACCAGCGCGAGCTGGAGCCGCACCTGGCCGGCGCGGACCTGGTGATCGTGGACAACATCTCCACGCTCGCGGCGTACGGGCGGGAGAACGAGGCGGAGTCCTGGCTGCCGGTGCAGACCTGGGCGCTCGGCCAGCGGCGGGCGGGGCGGACGGTGCTGTTCCTCCACCACGCCGGCAAGGGCGGCGCGCAACGCGGCACCAGCCGGCGGGAGGACGTGCTGGACACCGTGATCGCGCTGCGCGAGCCGCCCGACTACCAGCAGGCCGAGGGCGCGCGCTTCGCGGTGCATTTCGAGAAGGCGCGGGGGTTCCATGGCAAGGCCGCCGAGCCGTTCGAGGCGGCGCTGGGCGAAGCCGGGTGGGTGATGCGCGACGCGGTGGACGCGGAGGTGGAGCGGGTGATGGCGTTGCGCGCGGAGGGGCTTTCCGTGCGGGAGGTGGCGGAGGAGCTGGGGGTGGCGAGGTCGCGCGTCGAACGGGCGATCAAGCGCGGAGCGGAGCCCGGCTCCCAGTAGCTGGCTCCGCGTAGCCGGCGCGGGGTGTCTCACTGTCTCAAACCCCCGCTTTGAGACAGTGAGACGGTCCGGTGGCGGAACGATAAGAGGACAGCAGGCGGCGCGAACGTATCGAACGACAAGAATGCGTGCTATTTTTTTCAGTTACGCTACCCAGAGTAACATCCGGCTTTCCGCGCGAGGTTGTTATGCCCGTCGTTGTCCAAGACTGTCCGCATTGTGGAGGCGAGAAAGTCGGCTTCTCGATTGTCGCGGAATTCCAGCGACCGAGCATGGCAGAGAAGATTTGGGATTGTCTCGGGTCATGCCCAGCCTGCGGCCACGCCGCGGTTCTTATCTTCGAGAAGTCCCCGGGGCCATTCCATCCGCAAGGCTCCTCGCCCCAACGGTGTCCGACGGATCCAGTCAACTGGGGCTATAAATTTCGCGGAATTCTACCACCACCTTCTCCGTCTCGCGTTCCCGAACATCTGCCGACCTCTTTGCCTGGGTTCTTTTCCCAAGCTGCCGATTCCCTGAAGCGCGGCGCCTGGGACGCCTCAGGTGCCATGAGCCGCAAGACGGTCGACGTGGCTACGAAAGAATTGATGAAAGACGAGGCGGCGAAGATTAAGGACCTGGCGCCCCGGATTGATGCTTTGGCGAGGGCGGGAAGGCTCACGGAAGACCTGCGAGCGTGGGCGCACCAGATCCGGCTCGATGGAAACGACGCGGTACACGGCGACTCCTTCACCAAGGAGCAGGCTGAGGAGCTTCTGGATTTCACCGAGCTGTTCCTGACCTACGTCTACACCCTTCCCGCCCGGCTGGCGGCCAGAAAGAAACAGCATCCAGCCACCCCGTAACGCGCCCCGCACACTTCCTGGTCAGCCACCCGCTCTGGCCGGCCCGAGTTCGGGTGTCTCGCTGTCTCAAAGTGGGGGCTTGAGACAATGAGACAGTTGCGGGCGCCGCGAGACAGGCTTTCCAATCATAAACTTGCCGCGCCTAAGCCTATGTGGTTGCATGTTCCCACAGGCGATCAAGCGATGTCGAAACAGTCCCCCTTCTGGAAGGCGTTCCTGAGCGGCCTGGCCTCGCCGGGTTCGATCTATGGCGAGCCGCCGGATTATAGCCCGCTTGTCCCGCGCCGCACCGTCGGAGATGTCTTTGCCGACGTTGGCCGCGACCTGACGGCGGCCATGAGAGCCGAGCAGAATGAGCCCGCCGAGCGACGGTCGACCCGAAGCGCCCCCCACTCAATCGCCGCCGAATAACCCTCCGCAGCCGCTTCCGCCCGGTGGAGGAATGCCGTTCCCGAGCCTCGCCGGGATCGCGGTCGGCATGCAGACGCAGGTCTGGAACGGTCCGTTCCCGCCGCCCCAGGCGGTCGATGCCTATGAGCGCCTGCTGCCGGGATCGTTCAACCGCATCCTCGTGATGGGCGAGGAACGGCAGAAGGCCGAGCTTGCCCTGGCGTCCAAGGCCACGGACGCGGCGATCGCCGACACGAAGCGCGCCAACTGGATGGGTTACAGCGTCAACTTCCTCGCGCTTGTCCTCGGCGGCGCCTTCATCTTCACCGGGCACACGGGAGCCGGCGTGGTCGCGTTCGTCGTACAGGGGATCGTTGCCGGCACCTCCATGTTCCTGAGGCGAGAGACGCACGCGGCATCACCGGACCAGGGGGCCGACCGCGCACGGCCGACATCCAAAGGCTGACGTGACCTGGCACAGGTGCCGTCCCCGCGGGCAGCCTGAGCCCGACCCGCACGGACGCAAACCGAGGCACAGCAAAATCCCGCCGCCCCGGGCCTGGGGCCCGGAACGGCGGGATCGCGCGTCGACGCAGCCGGAGCGCGGGCGCTCGCGGCGGGGGCTGGCGTCAGGCCCTGGCGCGCCGGCGCGACCAGGCGATGCCGAGCCCGAGCAGCCCGACGCCGAGCAGGGCGAAACTCGCGGGTTCCGGAACCTCGTCCACGCGGACCACCAGGTCCTGGAAGTCGCTGTCGTTCGTCGCCAAGCCGTCGCTCAGGCCGAGATAGACGCTGGAGCCGCTCGTGAGGCCCGGGGCACTCGTGCTGCCGGCCACCGCGGCCAGGTAGCCGAGGCCGTTGGCAAAGGCGTCGCCGTTGCTGCTGGTCCCCACGGTGGGCGCCGTGAAGGTGAACGGGATCACGGTATTCGCCCCGAACGTGCAGCTGAAGCTCGTGCCTATGGGGGTCACGTGGCCGGTGAATGTGCTTCCGCAGTTGGAGACCGAGAACAGGTTATTGAGCGAGGGGTTCCCGACCCCGAGGTAGGTGAAGACGTAGCTGCCCGCGTCCACCGCGGTCACGGTGCCACCCGCGTAGCCATAAAGGCTCACCGGGAACGGGCTTGTGGCTTCCGTCACCGCGTGCGTGCTCCCGGTTCCGCCGGTGATCATGAGGTTGGCCTTCGCGGCCCCGACCGAGCCGAGAACGAGCACCGCGGCGAAAGCGGTTGCGACTGGCCTTTTCATGGCACTTCCATCCTTCTGTAGGACTGTTTCGGCACCTCGGCTTTCCAAAAATTAACATAGGGCGCGAGAAACCCTGGGGCATTGATCCAGATCAGACGCCCGCGATTTCGTGCGCTGCGCCGGCATGGCTGCCGATGCCGGCTCGCCGCTTCCCCCGTCGCGGGCCTGCCAACGACGATCCGCGCACAGCAAAACCCCGCCGCCCCGGGGCCTATGCCCGGGACGGCGGGATGTTACGTGGACGCAGCCGGAGCGCGGGCGCTCGCGGCGGAGCCTAGGCGGCGCGGCGGCCGCGGCGGGTGAAGGCCAGGCCGAGGAGGCCGACGCCCAGCACCGCGAAGCTCGCGGGCTCGGGAAGCGGCGGCGGCGGGATCTGTTCGCCGCAGCTGGGGCAGACGGACCCCGTAAGGTACGTGTCCGGTCCGGTCCCGAACGAGAATTTCACGCCCGTGATGGTCGTCTGGTCCGTAACGCCGGACAGGCCGATGTTGAAGGTCCCGGGTCCATCGACATTGGGGCTGTGGACGTTGATGCTGGAATTACTCTTCGGGTAAAAACCGGCAGCATCCTTGGGAAGGATCAGTTCGGTCGGCGAGCCGTGGCCAATCGCTTCCAGCGTCACGGTGTTTCCCGAAGGAAACGTGATGCCCCCGCCGATCGTGGAATCGATCCAGCGGTTTGGTTCGGTCACGGTGACGCTGTTGGTCTTGGATAACTTGATGGTGTCGCTCGACACCAGCGTCACAGCGCCGCCCGAGCCACCCGCGACATTCGCGAACTGTCCGCTCGCCGACGAGGTTCCGACCGAGCCAGGCGAGTTGCTCAGGGTGAAGCTGATGTCGCTCACCGACTGGCCGATGCTCACGATCGTTTTGGGATCGAGGAGGTTCGTGATCGTGACGTCGATCTGGCCGGTGCCGATGGTGAACTGGGCCATCGCGTACAGCGAACCGTCCGAGCCGGATCCGCTCGCCGTGTAATAAACCACGCTCGCCCTGGCAGCCACCGGGAGCGCCAGAAGCACCGCCGCGGCGGCGGCGGGGAGAAGCAGATGACGCATGACACCCCTCAGTTCATCCGACTCATTTGTTAGAACATTCGTTAACATGAGTCCAGTCCCATTTTTAGGATCACGTAGAGTTTTCGCTAAATCGATGCACCGGTTCTCGCCCAGCCGCTCCTGCCCCCACCGTCCGGGGGCGCTTTTTCCCGGCGATGCGGCAAGGCGGGTCGCGGGACGTCTCATTCCGCGTAACAAAATCCCGCTTTCGCCGTGCTGCCGCGCCTATCCTGGCCGATCGGGTGCCTGTTGAGCGGGTGCTCGCCCGCCAAGGCCTCTAAAATTACTCGACAATCTTTATTAACAAGACTAGCGGCGCATTCCGGTCCATCCCTCGGCGGCAACGCGCCGCGCGCGGATGCCGGTGCTCCCCAGGGCGCCGGAACGATGCCGCGGCACAACCCACATCGCGAGTCCAGCGCCCATGCCGCTTCCGCCCCCCCGACTCACGACCATCCGGCCCCCCGCGGCCGGCAAGGGGGGCTGAGCCATGCCCTGGGTCTGCCTGCCCGTCGGCAGGATCAGGCGCCTCGCGCCCGCGGCACTCTCCGCGCTGATCGCCTCGCACCCGATCCCGGCCGGCGTCGCCTGCCATTGCACCGGCACCAGCCTCGCCTGGGTGCCCGATGCGCCCGGCCATCCCGCGCGCGACCCGGCCACGCCCGGCACGTCCACGTCGGATGGCCCCACTTCGGACGGCCCCACGTCGGACCCATCGGCGGGCCCGCACGTCGCGGGCAACTGGGATCCGGGCAACTGGGGCTATCACGGGCCGGACTGGACGCCGCCGGCGCTGTTCCTTCCCACGGGCGGGATCCCGGGCGGCGGCGGTCCGGGCGGCCACGGCGGCCGCGGCGACGGGCACCCGGTGCCGCCATACACGCCGCCGTCGTTCAACCCGCCGCCCAACCCTCCGCCCGACCCGCCGCCCAACCCGCCGCTCTCGCCGCCGGCCCCGATACCGGAACCGGCCAGCGCCGTGCTGTTCGCGGTGGGGCTGGGGGCGCTCGCCGGGGTGCTCGCGAGGCTGCGCCGCCGGCGCGGCTGAGCCGCTAGGCCGAGCCCGGCTCGTCCTCCGGCACCACCAGGTCCGCCAGCACGTCGAGCATCGGCTGGATGTGGCGGCGGTAATGCCGCCAGCGCCCGATGGAGGTGGCGTAGATCGGCTGGCGCACCTGCCACTGGCTCAGCGTGCCGACCGGCCGCTCGGTGCGGTGGAACTCCAGGCACGCGCTCTCCCATTCCAGGCCGAGGAAGGCGACCAGCCGCCGGCTCTCTGCCTCGGGGTCGCGGACCAGCGCCTCGTAGCGCAGTTCCAGTGCCGGCCGCGCCAGCACAAGCGGCCACAGCCGCGCCAGCCGCTCCGCCGCGCGCGCCCGCGTCGCGCAGTCGGCGAGGTCGAGCGACCAGGTGTTGGCGTCCACGAAATGCTGGAAATAGCAGGAGAGGCAGACGTCGCGCAGGTCGCGCCGGCACAGCACGATGCGCGCGCGGGGGAACAGGATCGAGATGTAGCCGACGTAGAAGAGGTTGTCCGGCAGCTTCTCGATCACCCGCGCCGCGTTGCCGCCCTGCCGGCGCAGGGAAGCGAGGTAGGGCCCGGTCTCGGCGCGGATCGCCGCCTGGTCCCAGTCCACCGGGTGCGTGTCCGGGTGGCGCGCGTGCAGGCGGCGGACCATGTCGATGATGGCCTTGCTCTCGCCCGCGCCGTGCACGCGGCTGTGGCTGGCGGCGATCTGCTCCACCAGCGTGGTGCCGGAGCGCGGCATGCCGACGACGAACACCGGCAGTTCCGAGGGGTCGCCCTTGCCGGCGGCGCGGATGCGCTCCCGCGGCGTGAACCGGTCGAACCAGGGCGAGACCTCGCGCTCCAGCGCGGCGGCGTCGAACACCTGGCCCCGGGCCGCGAGAAGCTCGCGGGTGAGACGGTTGGCGGCGGCGAAGCGGGCGAAGGCCTCGTCGTAGGCGCCGGCACGGTCGAGCAGCATGCCGAGGGTGAAGCCGGCAAGGATGCGCGCCTCGGGCGGCGTTCCGGGGGCGGCGAGCACGGCCTCCAGCCGCGCCGTCTCGGCGTCGTCGGCCGCCAGCCGGTTGATCAGGGCGAGCTGGCGCAGCGCGTCGGGGGAGCCGGGGTCCAGCGCCAACACGCGGTCGTAGCTCGCCTTCGCCTCGTCGAACCGGCCCAGCGCCTGCAGGTTGTGGGCGCGCAGCAGCCACATGTCGGCACGCCCGGGGGCGAGCGCCAGCGCGCGATCGCAGGCATCGAGCGAGCCCAGCGGGTCGTCCGCGCGCTCC
>JAJZUI010000157.1 GCA_021847175.1 Pseudomonadota bacterium | reverse complement strand
CGTTTGATGTAGGCGCGCTCGACGGGCGAGAGGGCGGGATTGGCGTCGCGTCGGCGCAGCTCCTGCTGGATGGCGCGGGCGCGGGTGTGCTCCATCCGGTTGGGAATGTGCACGTAGCCGTTGTCGGCGGAACCGGCGCTGCCGTCCTGCGTCATCCGCCCGAGCGGATCGCGGGAGGCGTTGCCCATCTGGTCGCGGCCGCGGCCGAAGCCCCAGGAATTGCCGAAGCCCTGGCCGCCGTAGCCGCGGCCAAGCTGCTCGCCGCCGCGCCAGCCGCCGGGCTGCTGCCCCTCGCCCGGCTGCCGGCCGCGGCCGAACTGGCGGGCAAGCTGCTGGCTCATCGCCTGGCCGCCCTTCTGCAGCGCCGTGATCGCCTGGCGTTCGGCCGCGGCGGCGGCACCATCCCGGCGCTGCGCGAGCGCCTGGGCGGCCGCCTGCATCGCCGCGTCCGCGTTGCCGAGATTGGGCGGGATATGGCCGGTGAGATCGGCGAATTGCTGCATCACCTCGCCGATCGCCATGCGCAGTGCCTGCTGCATCTTCTGCTCCTGCGCGCGCGCCGCGTCCTGCCGCTGGGTCTGCTGGGGCGAGGGCGCGGGCGTGGCGGCGCCGGGCGCCTGCGGCGGCCCGTAGACGGGCGGCATCGGCTGGAGCTGGCGGAACGGGTAGGCGAACTGGTCCTGGCGCTGCAGCCCCTGCGCGCGCATTTCCGCGGCGTCGAGCAGCGCGCCCTCATGGCGTACCACGTCGCCGACGGCCGTCAGCTGCTGGCGGGCGCGCCGCATCTGACGCTGGCGCTGCATCTGGCGCGCGGTCGTCGCGCCCTGGTCGTTGCGCAGCATCGGCAGCATCCGCTCGAGCTGCGAGAAGCTGCGCTGGGCGCCCTTGTTGTTGGCGCTCTCGGCGCGCTGGCGGGTCTGGTTCGCGAGGTCCTGCATCTTCTGCGTGGTGCGCGGGTGCAGTTGCGGGTCGAACTGCCGGTTCAGCGGGTTCCGCTGGGCCTGTTGCGCGAGTGCCCGCAGATGGTTGCGCAACGCCCGCTGCAGCGCCTGGGCGAGCTGCGCCAGCTTCTGCTGGTCCACCTTGCGGCCCTGCTGGCGGTCCAGGCGTGCCTGGGCGAGGGCGTCGCGCAGGGCACGGCGCGCATCCTCGAGCGCGCGGGCGGTGCGGCTGGTCAGGCCGTTCTCCAGGTGCAGCGCCAGCGTCCAGAGCCGGTCCTGCGCCCGCGGCACCGCGTCCGCCGCCACGCGCTCGATCAGCAGGTAGGCGATGGCGCGCAGGTTGAGGTAGCCGCCGGGATCGTGCAGCCAGACCTGTGCGAGGCGCGAAAGCTGGTCGAGCACGGCGACGGCGCCGTCACGATTGTTGGGGTGGAGCGAGAGGTTGCGGCGCACGGCGATGAGCGCGCGGGCGACGGGGTTGGTGAAGACGCGCTGCGGCAGGGTGAAGGTTTCGTCCTGGGAATAGCCGGCGCGGCCGGCCGCGTCCTTGCCGACAAGGCGCGCGACGACGGGCAGCCCGGCCCAGGGATGCGCGGTAAGGTCGGCGAGCTCCGCGCCGCTGGCCGATTTCGGCGCGCCGCCGGGGAGCGGGATCGGCACGATCAGCGGCTTTGCCTGCGGTCGCCCGACGAGGTGCATTTCGGCCTGCAGCGCGACCACGCCGTAGGGGTGCGAGACCGCCCAGGGCAGGCGCGTGAGCGGCGTGTGGCCGGGCTCCGCCACGCCTGGCGGCATGGGGAAGCGGACCATCGGCGCCGGATCCTCCACCACGACGAGGTCCCAGGTGCCGACCGTGCGCCCGCCGCGCCGCACCGCGAGCATGCCGCCGGTGTCGAGCACCGTCTCGAGCGAGAAGCTGCCGGTATCGAGCGTGCGGAAGGGAAGCGACCTGCGCCCGAGCAGCAGCCGGGGCGCGCCGCCATGCCCGCCGGTGAGCGAGAGGCCGAGCCTGCTGCCGGCGGGCACGGTGACCTGGCGCGCGGCGGGGTTGGTGCCGCCTGGCGCGTTGGCGTCGTCAGCGGCGAGGAAGATAGGGGCGAGACCGGTATAGGCGGGCGGCGTGATCCAGGCCTGCAGGCGCTGCGCCGGCGCCCTTACGCCTGGCGCGAAGCCCGGGTGCAACGCGGCGGCGAGGCGCTGCGGCGCCAGCGGCCCCGCGACGCCGATCGCGGCGACGAGGCCGACGACGAGCGCCGCCCTGAGCGCGATGGGGTCGCGCGCGGCGAGGCCGGGATGCGGCCAGCCGCTGCGCAGCCCCCTCACCGCCCGCGCGGCGCGCAGTAGATGCGCCACCCAGAGCGCGTCCGCGCCGCCGGCGGCGGGCTTGTCGGCGAGGGCGGCGAGCGGGCGGTGGGCGAGGCCGCTCGCGCGCTCCAGCCGGCGGTCGAGTTCCGCGGGCTCCGGCACGCGGACGCCGCGCGCGACGCGCAGCAGCAGCAGGATCTCCGCCACCGCCAGCGCGCCCAGCAGGGCGGCGTGCCACAACGGAGGCAGCAGCGGCGGCAGGCCGAGCAGCGCGGCGACGAGGAAGGTGCCGGCGATGCCGACCGGCGGCCACAGCAGCGGCCAGGTCCGCTCCACCAGCAGCACCAGCCAGGCGCGGGCGCGGTGGCCCGGCAGGCTGCGCGCGAGCGCCTCGATAGCTTCGCTCGGCCGGTCCGGGGGTCCGATCACGGCCCTCGCCTCCTCAGCCGGAGAGGAAATCCGGAATGGTCTCGCCCGCCCACAGCGCGGGGATGGGCTGGCGCTCCCGGATGGCGGTCCAGCGCGCGCCGTCCACCATCGCGATCGGCGCCAGCGGCCTTGCGTTGTAGGCGGAGCTCATGACCGCACCATAGGCGCCGGCGTCGAGAATCGCCACGCGGGAGTTGGGGGCGAGCGGCGGCAGCATGCGCCCCCGGGCGAAGATGTCGCTGCTTTCGCAGATCGGGCCGGCGACCATGCGCGGGGCAGCCGGCAGCGTCGCGGCTGCGGCGTCGAGCGGCACGATGCCGTGCCAGGCGCCGTACATCGCCGGGCGCGCGAGGTCGTTCATCGCGGCGTCGATCACGACGATGGCACCGTCCTCCTTGTTCAGCACCACACTCGCCAGCAGCACGCCGGCGGGGGCGACAAGCCAGCGGCCGGGCTCGATCATCGTCTCGGCCTCAAGGTCGCCCAGCGCCTCGCGCAGCGCGCCGACCAGCGCCTCGGGCGAGACCGTGACCTCGTCGCGGTAGGCGATGCCGAGCCCGCCGCCGGCGTCGAGCCTGGTCACGCGATGCCCGGCCTGGCGCAGCGCGAGGGTAAGCTCGCGCATGCGGCCCCAGGCGGCGCGGTAGGGGGCGGTCGAGACGATCTGGCTGCCGATGTGCAGCGCGAGGCCCACGGGTTCGACGCCGGGGAGCGAAGCGGCGCGGGCATAGACCTCCGTCGCCTCGCCCCACGGGATGCCGAATTTATCGCCGGCGCGGCCAGTGCTGATCTTGTCGTGCGTGCCGGCGGCGACGTCCGGGTTGATGCGCAGGGCGACGCGTGCGGCATGGCCCGTCACGGCGGCCGCCGCGGCGATCATGTCGATCTCGGCGGCGCTCTCCGCGTTGATCTGGCCGATACCGGCGGCGAGCGCCGCCTCCAGCTCCGCCCTGGTCTTGCCGGTGCCGGAAAAGACGATGTGCCCGGGAGCGATGCCGGCCGCGATGGCGCGGCGCATCTCGCCCTCGCTCACCACGTCGGCGCCGGCGCCGCCCTGGGCCATCAGGCGCAGCACCGCGAGATGGTCGTTCGCCTTGACCGCGTAATGAATATGGGTGGGCGACATGACGCGCCGCAGATGCGCGAGGCGGGCGCGGATGGTGCCGGCGCCATAGACCCAGGCGGGCGTTCCGAGCGCGTCGGCAATGGCGGCGAGCGGCACGCCCTCCAGCAGCAGCCCGTCCTGGGCGTGCATGGAGAGCGCCGGACGCGCCGCGATCAGTTCCCGCACCGAGGGGTCGGGACCGGTGATGGCAATGTCCATCGTCAGCGGGACGGATAGACGCGCGGGTAGGTGATGGCGCTCGGCGGGCCCGGCGGCACCGGCGCCGCCTTGCGGCCGCAAGCGGCGAGCGCCAGCACGGCCAGCAACACGAGCAGCGCGCGCGAGGCAGGACCGGACATCACAGCAGCGCGAGCCAGCGCGCCGCCTGCTCCGCCACGCGCTCCGGCGCGGTGCCGCCGTAGCTGCGGCGCGAGGCAACCGAGGCCTCGACGGAGAGGACGGAGAACACGTCGCTCGTGATGCGCGGCTCGACCGACTGCATGGTGGCGAGCGGCAATCCAGCCAGCGTGCAGCCGGCCTGCTCCGCCGCGGCGACCAGGCGGCCGGTGATGTGGTGCGCCTCGCGGAACGGCAGGGCGAGCGCGCGTACCAGCCAGTCGGCAAGGTCGGTCGCGGTCGCGAAGCCGCTGCCGGCAAGCTCCTTCATGCGCGCCGTGTCCGGCTGCATATCGCGCACCTGGCCGGCGATGGCCGCGAGTGCCAACGCCCAGGCCTCGGCCGCGTCGAACACCGGCTCCTTGTCCTCCTGCATGTCCTTCGCGTAGGCGAGCGGCAGGCCCTTCATGACCGTGAGCAGGGCGATGAGCGCGCCGTTGATGCGCCCGGTCTTGGCGCGCACCAGTTCCGCGGCATCCGGGTTGCGCTTCTGCGGCATGATGGAACTGCCGGTGGTGAAGGCGTCGGAAAGGCGGATAAAGCGCCAGGGCGCGCTGCACCAGATCACGATCTCCTCGGCGAAACGGGAAAGGTGCATGGCCGAGATCGCGGCAATGGACAGAAACTCCAGTGCGAAGTCGCGGTCCGAGACGGCGTCGATGGAGTTGGCGGCGGGGCGGTCGAAGCCCAGCGCGCTCGCGGTCGCCTCGCGGTCGATCGGAAAGGACGTGCCGGCCAGCGCCGCGGCGCCGAGGGGGCATTCGTTGAGGCGCCGGCGGGCGTCCGCGAGGCGGCTGCGGTCGCGGGCGAGCATCTCCACATAGGCGAGCAGGTGGTGGCCGAGCGTGACCGGTTGGGCCGCCTGCAGATGGGTGAACCCCGGCATCGGGTCCGCGGCGTGGGCGGCGGCACGCCCGGCAAGCGCCTTCATCGCGTCGGCGAGTTGCGCGTCGAGCCCGTCGATGGCATCGCGCACCCAGAGGCGGAAATCGGTCGCCACCTGGTCGTTGCGGCTGCGCGCCGTGTGCAGGCGCTTGCCGGCCTCGCCAATGCGCTCGGTGAGGCGCGCCTCGATGTTCATGTGGATGTCTTCGAGCGCGGTCTCGAAGGGGAAGGTGCCGGCCTCGATCTCGGCGGCGATGGCGCCGAGCCCCTCGCGGATGGCGCGCTCGTCGGCGGCGGCGATGATGCCGCAATGGGCGAGCATCGCGGCGTGGGCGAGCGAACCGTTGATGTCCTGGCGCCAGAGCTTGCGGTCGAACCCGATGGAGGCGTTTATCTCCTGCATGATGGCGGAGGGACCGGCGGCGAAGCGACCGCCCCATTGGCGGTTGGCTTGGGTGTCGCGAAGAGCGCTGCCGTCGAGGCGAGTGGGCGAGTTCGAGCTCAAGGAGATGGATCCGTGCAGGTGATGGTGCGGCGCGCGCTGCTCGCGGGCGGGATCGCGGCCGCTGGGACCGTAGCGGGGCTGTGGTGGCTGCGCAAACCGGTGCCGGGCGGGCCGACGCCCCGGGGAATGCCGGGCGCGACGCAAGGCGCGGCGCCGGCCGGCCTGGGCACGATCAAGCCGGTTTCGCCGCCCAAGGTGCCGCCGGCGGTGACCCTGGTGAACGCGGACGGCAGGACGGCGGGGCTCGCCGCCTGGCGCGGGCGCAAGCTGGTGCTGAACTTCTGGGCCACGTGGTGCATCCCCTGCGTGCGCGAAATGCCGTCGCTGCAGGCGCTGGCAAAGGCGACCCCCGAGCTTGCCGTGGTGCCGGTTTCCGCCGACGCCGGCGGGGCGAAGGTGGTGCGGAAATTCTATGCCGAGCACGGGATCACGGCGCTGCCGGTCTGGCTCGACCCGGATGGCAAGGCGGGCGCGGCAATGGGCATCCCGGGGTTGCCAACGACCTTCCTGATCGGCGCGGACGGAGACGTGCGCGGCATGGTCGAAGGGGGAGCGGACTGGATGGCGCTGCGGCCGAAGGTGCTGGCGCTGCTGGGTTAGGCGTGTTGCCGGTGGCATCCCGGCGCGCGCGCAAGGCATGTCAGGCCCGGCCGGTTGTGGCGGCTCGTGTTTCACGTGCAACAAATATTGACCATTCGCGCCCTTATTGTGTTGAATCTCGAATATTCTCCGAGAAGGGGGCGTCGATCAAACTAAGTGGATTGCTGAAACAACCGCAGGGTGGCGCCGGTGGCGGGCCGTACAACCACACCGCGTGTGCATGCGTGCCCGATCCCTCGCTGGCCGGCGAACTGTGCCAAGCACCTCGCAGGAAATCAAGCCGCGCGGGAAGCGCGATAGGCCCCCTCGCCAGCGGCCGTGACGTAGCCATCGGCAAGATCGTCGTCCACGAGCGCCTGCTCGCGCGCGCCGGGATCACCAAAGCCGGCGCCGCCGGCAAGCTGGACTTCCACGATGCGGTCGGTGCCGGTCAGCGTGACCAGTTCGCCGGTCCCGCAATCGTGCACGACGCGGCCCTCGGTGTCGGTCACCACGCCACGCACCGGGCCGCCCGCGCCACCGCCGGCAAGACCGGTCGCCGCCACGCCCACGCCCTCCGGGTAGACGGAGACGAGGGTCGGCAGGCCGTCGTCCAGAAGCTTGCGCAGGCGCGTGCGCACGCCGAGGCCGCCCCGGCGGCGGCCGGGACCGCCGGAATCCGCGACCAGGGATTTCTCCAGCACCAGCACCGGGGCGCGTGATTCCAGCAGTTCGATCGAGGTGTTGGCCGCCGAGGTCGGGTAGAGCAGCGCCGACTTGCCGTCCCAGTCCCGCCCCGCGCCCTGGCCGCCGCCCATGAAATAGTGGTCGGCGTAGAGCCGGCCGTCGGTGTCACGGCCGTAGATGTTGATCGCGTGCGGCAGGCCGGTCTGCGCCTGCACGCGCCCGGGTGCTGCCTCGGCAAGCGCGCGGAAGATGTTGGGCGCGATGTACCAGCCGGTGCGGGTGCGCAGGTTGACGCTTGCGGGCTTGTTGCAGTTCAGCACCGAACCCGCGGGGATGCGCACCTCGAACGGGCGGTAGCAGCCGGCATTGCCGCGCACCTCCGGCGTGAGCAGGCATTTCAGCGGATAGGTCGCGTGCGCCTCGCTGTAGGAGAGCGTGCAGTTGAGCCCGCCCTGCGGCTGCTGCGGCGGCGCGCCGGCGAAGTCGAGCACGATGCGCTCGCCCTCGACGGTGACCGCGAGCGGGTAGCGCAGGCGCTCGCCGAGCGGATTGTTCCAGACCTCGGAATGCCAGCTGCCATCAGGCAGAGCGGCGATCGCGGCGCGCATCGCGGATTCCGAACGGCCCTGCAACACTCGCGCGAGGGCACGCAGGTCGGCGAGCCCGTAGTCGTCCATCACGGAAGCGAGACGTTCCGCTCCCAGGCGGTTGGCGGCGATAAAGGAAAAAATGTCGCCGAGGACTTCCTCCGGCTTGCGCACGTTCTCGCGGATGAGGGTGACGAGATCCTCGTTGATGACGCCGGCGCGGGCGAGCTTCATCGGCGGGATCTGGAAGCCCTCGTCGTAGATCTCGCGCGCGCGCAGCGAATCCTTGGTGCCGCCGATATCGCCGACATGGCCCACGGTGCCGGCAAAGGCGACGAGGCGCCCCTCGCGGAAGATCGGCGTCACCACGGCGATGTCGAACAGATGCCCAGCGCAGAGCCACGGGTCGTTGGTGACGAGGATATCGCCGGGAGCCAGCGTGCGGGCCGGGAATTTCTCGAGCAGCGCCTTGGCCGCGCGCGGCAGGGTGAGGTTGAAGACCGGCATGGCGCGCGGCGAATGCACCAGGCTCTCGCCAGCGTCGTCCAGCAGGTCGCAGGCGAAATCCTGCGCCTCGGAGATGATCAGCGAGAAGGCGGTGCGGCAGATGGTCTGCCACATCTCCTCCACTACCGTCTCCAGCCGCGCCCACATGATCTCGAGCGAGACGGGATCGGATTCCAGGATCGCCGCGGCCTCCGCGAGCGGGGTTGCCGGGGTGATCGTGCGCGCCGCGGGCGCCGCGACGCCGACGCTGATGCGCAGCATGCCGCCGGCGCCGACGCCAAGCGTGTCACCAGGCGGGACGATGGTGGTTGACTCACGTTCCTCGACGATGGCCGGGCCGGCGATAGTGGTGCCCTCGGCGAGCGCGTAGCGGTCGTAGACGGGGGTTGCGACGAAGCCGCCCTCGAACCAGGCGCGGCGCGAGCCCTTCAGCGCCACGCCGGCGGCGGCCGCGGATTCCTCGCGTGCCGAGAGCGCGGGGATGGACCCGCGGGCGCGGATGCGCAGGCCCACGATCTCCACCGGCACGCCGTCATAGACCTGGGTGTAGCGTGCGGCGTAGGCGGTGGCGAAGGCGGTGCGCAGGGCGGGCACGGCCATCTCGTCCAGCGTGCCCGGCGGAAGTGCCACGTTGATCTCGTGGAGCTGGCCGGCGAGGCGCATGTCGGCACTGCGCTCGACCACGATGTCCGCGGCAGCCGTACCGGCGGCAGTGAGGAGCGCCGATACCTCGCGGGTCAGATCCGCGAGCACGGCCTCGGCCCCGGCGAGGCCGGCCGCGTCGTCGAGGCGGGCGGAGAAGCTCCTCGCCTGCTCGAAGGAAAGGGGTGCCGCGAGGAAGCCCAGCGCGGAGGCGGCACCCGAGGCGGGCGGGATCAGCACCTCGCGCACGCCGAGGATGCGCGCGACGGCAGCGGCGTGGGCAGGCCCGGCACCGCCGAAGCCGACCATGGCGTAGCGGCGCGGGTCCCTGCCCTTCTCCACGATGTGGATGCGCGCGGCGGCGGCCATGTTCTCCGAGACCAGGCGGTGGATGCCGGCCGCGGTTTCCAGTGCATCGAGCCCGAGACTGGCGCCGACACGGGCCAGCGCCGCCTCCGCCGCCGCGACATCGAGCGCCATGCGCCCGCCGAGGAAAAAACCGGGATCGTAATAGCCGAGCAGGAGGTTGGCGTCCGTCACCGTGGGCTCGGTGCCGCCCTGGCCGTAGCAGGCGGGACCGGGCGCGGCGCCGGCGGAGTGCGGCCCGACGCGCAGCAGGCCGACGCCATCAATCGCGGCGACGGAGCCGCCGCCGGCGCCGATCTCGATCATGTCGATGACCGGCGCCTTGATCGGCAGGCCGGAGCCTTTCTTGAAGCGATGGACGCGGGCCGCTTCCATCGTCGCCGCGACATCGGCCTCGCCGTTCTCGATGAGGCAGGCCTTGGCGGTGGTGCCGCCCATGTCGAAGCTGATGACGTCGCGGTGGCCGGCGAGCGCGCCGAAGAAGGCGGTGGCGAGCCCACCGCCGGCGGGCCCTGATTCCAGCAGGCGGATCGGCAGCAGCCGCGCCGTCTCCGGCGACATCAGCCCGCCCGCCGAGTGCATGAGGCGCAGCGCGCCGGCGAAGCCGCGCAGGCGCAACTCCCGCTCCACGCGGCGCAGGTAGCGGTCCATCAGGGGCTGGACGAAGGCGTTGGCGCAGGTGGTGCAGAGGCGCTGGTATTCCCACATCTCCGAAACGACATCCGAAGAAATGGAGACCGCGATGCCCGGGCAGGCGGCGCGCACGATCTTCGCGGCGCGGCGCTCGTGCGCGGGGTTGCGGTAGGAATGCAGGAAGCCGATGGCGATGGCCTCGATACCCTGGGCGGCCAGGCGCTTCGCCGCGGCCTCCACCGACGCCTCGTCGAGTGGCATGACGATGTTGCCGTCGCGGTCCAGGCGCTCGGGGATTTCCAGCCGGTGGCGGCGCGGAACGAGCGGGGAAGGGAACTGCAGGAACAGGTCGTAGATGTCGTAGCGCTGTTCCGTGCCCATCTCGAGGATGTCGCGAAAACCCTCGGTGGTGAGCAGGCCGAGCTTCGCGCCCTTGCGCTCGATCAGGGCGTTGGTGACGAGCGTGGTGCCGTGGACGATGTCGCTGACCTCGGCCA
>JAJZUI010000156.1 GCA_021847175.1 Pseudomonadota bacterium | reverse complement strand
CGACGCCGATGCGCATCGGGGTGGTGACGGTGGCGCTCAACGTCGGGCTGAACTTCGCCTTCATGGGGCCCTTCGGCCATCTCGGCCCGCCGCTGGCCTCGGCGACGGCGGCCTGGGCCAACACCGCGATGCTCTGGGTGCTGCTGGCGCGCAACGGCGCGCTGGTGCCGGACGCGCTGCTGCGCCGCCGCGCCGCCGGCATGTTCGCCGCGGGGCTCGCCATGGTTGTGGTGGTGCTGCTGGCGGTGCCGTATCTCTACCGGCCGTTCGCCGGGGCGCACGTCGGCTGGCTGGGGCTCGGCCTGCTGATCGGGCTGGGTGCGGCGACCTACTTGCTCGCCGCCCATCTGCTCGGTGCCTCCGACCTCGGCACGCTGCGTCGGCGCCTCGCACGGGGCTGAAGCGGCGGGAGTTGCCCGGCCCCGGGTTGACCTGTGCCGCGCTAGCCGGGAGAACGCCGGCCATGCAGCGCATTTTCTCCGGTATCCAGCCCTCGGGCGTGCCCACCCTCGGCAACTATCTCGGCGCCATGCGCAACTGGGTTCCGCTCCAGGACACGCATGACTGCATCTATTGCGTCGTCGACCTGCACGCGATCACGCAGTGGCAGGAGCCGGCGCAGCTCGCGACCCAGACCCGTGAGATGGCGGCCTCGCTGCTGGCCTGCGGGATCGACCCCAGGCGCTCGATCCTGTTCCTGCAGTCGCAGGTGGCGGCGCATGTCCGGCTCGCCTGGATCTTCGAGTGCGTCGCCCGCCTGGGCTGGCTCAACCGCATGACGCAGTTCAAGGACAAGGCCGGCAGGAACACGGAGAACGTCTCCGCCGGGCTCTACACCTATCCGGTGCTGATGGCCGCCGACATCCTCGCCTACAAGGCGACGCGCGTGCCGGTGGGCGACGACCAGCGCCAGCACCTCGAGCTCGCCAACGACATCGCGCAGAAATTCAACCACGACTACGGCACCGAGTTCTTCCCCGCGATCGAGGGGCTGATCATGGGTCCGGCGGCGCGCGTGATGAGCCTGCGCGACGGCAGCAAGAAAATGTCGAAGTCCGATCCCTCGGACCAGAGCCGCATCAACCTCAACGACAGCGCCGACGACATCGCGCAGAAGATCCGCCGCGCGAAGACCGACCCCGAGCCGCTGCCCTCCGAGCTGCAGGGGCTGGAGGGACGGCCGGAGGCGCGCAACCTCGTCGGCATCTACGCGGCGCTGGCGGACACCGACCACGCGAGCGTGCTGCGCGAGTGGGGCGGGCAGGGCTTCGCCGCCTTCAAGCCGGCGTTGGCCGACCTGCTGGTGGCAAAGCTCGAGCCGATTGCCATGGAGGCCCGCCGGCTGCTGGCGGACAGCGCCTATGTGGACCAGGTGCTGCGCGAGGGCGCGGAACGGGCGGCCGCGATCGCCGACCCCATCGTGGCCGAGGCGATGCGGCTGGTGGGGTTCCTGAAAACATAGGGTAAGCAAGCGCCCTCGTTGCGATGGCGGATCGTCCCGCAGTCCCAGGCCCCACATTGGGACGGTGGGACGGCTCGCTCGTCGGGTCGCCCTCCAGCGGTTTGGCGGCCTGGTCTCAGGCCTCGTTCTTTTGCGGATACCGGCACGGCTCCCGTGCCACGCAGTGGGCACAATCCGGCGCGCGCGCCTTGCACACGTAGCGCCCGTGCAGGATCAGCCAGTGATGCGCGTCGCGCAGGTATTCCTCCGGGATGCGCCGCAGCAGCGCCTCCTCGACCGCGCGCGGCGTCTTGCCTGGCGCGAGGCCGGTGCGGTTGCCGAGGCGGAAGATATGCGTGTCCACCGCCATCGTCGGCTGGCCGAAGGCGACATTGAGCACGACGTTCGCGGTCTTGCGGCCGACGCCGGGCAGCGCCTCCAGCGCCTCGCGCGTGTTCGGCACCTTGCCGCCATGGTCGGCGACGATCTGCGCGGACAGGGCGGCGACGTTCCTGGCTTTGGCCTGCCACAGGCCGATCGAGCGGACGTATTTCCCCACCCCGTCGGCACCGAGTTTCGCCATCGCGGCCGCGTCGGGTGCTGCGGCGAACAGCGCCGGCGTTGCCTTGTTCACCGCCGCGTCTGTGGTCTGCGCAGAGAGCACGACGGCGACCAGGAGCTGGAATGTGGAGCCGTAATGCAGCTCCGTGCGTGGCGCGGGGTTGGCGCGCGCCAGCGCCTCGATGAAGGCGCGCACCTCGGCGAGGGTCATCGGTCTTGCCATCGGCGCATTGTGGCGCGCGCCGCGCCGCCCGGCTATCATGATCGCGACATGGACACCCCGATCTTCGAGGCTGTCGTGACGCCGTATCGCAGCCTCGGGCGGCGGGGCGTGCGGTATGTGGGCATCGCAATCCTGCTGTCCTGCACCGTCAATGCCACGCTCTCGCTGCTGCTCGGCGCCTGGCCGGTGGCACTCTTCGCCGTCGTCGAGCTGGGGCTCGCCCTTTACCTGTTCCGCCGCGGCACCCGCGCGGAGACCGAGGAACGCCTGGTGCTGACGGAGGCGCGGCTCACCATCCAGCGCCGGGATGGCGCCGGGCGCGCGAGCCGGCTCGACCTGCCGACCGCCTGGCTGCGCGTGGGGCTGGAGGAGCGGCCGGCGCGCGTGCCCGCCCTGGTGCTGCGCGGGCGGTTCCGTCCGGTCGAAGTCGGCGCCAGCCTCGGCGAGCAGGAGAAGCGCAGCCTCGCCGCCGCGCTGGGCGAGGCGCTGCACGAACTGCACCACCCCATTTTCGACAACCCGCAGCTGCGCGAAGACGCGTTCTGCTGAGCGTCAGACCGCGAGCTCGGTCGTGATCGCGCGCACGTCGATCTCGAAGTCGAGGCCGGTCACCGGCGGGTAGCCCGGCACGAGGGTGACGCCGAGCGCCGCGAGGCCGGACTCGCGGAGCACGTCCATCGCGCCCTCGAGCGGGTGGATCGTGTAGGCCTGCGCCCCTGTGAGGCGGCGCCAGTCCCCGCCCAGCTCCGTGGTCGTGGCGCGCAGCGCGTCGATGACGAAGCGCGCCTTCGCGGCCATCCCCGAGGGCGAGGCGTCGCCGGGGGCGACGATGCCGGGCGGGTTCTCGCGCAGCTCCGGCTTGCCGGAGATCAGGAAATCCGCCCCGCCGCCGCCCGCGCCAGGTGCGGTGTAGGTGAAGGCGTGCAGCACCGCCTCGGCCGGCGGATCGAAGAGGGGGGCCATGTTGCTGCGCGCGATCGGGAAGGTTTCGTCGGCGAGGAAACCGTGGTCGCGCAGCAACGCGGCGTAGCCACGGTTGAAGGTGGCGAAATCGGCCGGCGTCATCGCCGCGGGGGAACGGATCTCCACCCCGGCCAGCGCCGTGTGCGGCAGGCCGCGCGCGGCGAGGTGGCTGGCGACGAACGCGAATCCCCGGGCGATCCCCAGCGGCGCACGCGGCCGCACCCGCACCAGTGCATGGCCCGGCCGGGCGATGACGCCGGCGGAGAACGGGCGTGGCCCGCCCGGCAGATAGGCGAAGCCGCTGGCCATCTCGACTGGCTGCATTTCGGAGTTCTCCCGGGTGGCTGAACATAATCTTTACTGTCTCCCGCCGACAATCGCGCGGTCTCCGCGAGGCTGAAGAACCTGTCCAACGTGTTGTCACAGATGCCGGCCGGCGCATCGCGCTCCGGCCCCGATGCTTCTCGCGCCGCCCTGTCCTGGGTCGCGCCGGGGAGCGTTGCCCTTTCGGCGCGGCTGCTGGTGACGGGGCTGCCGGGGCTTGCCGTCCCTTTCGTCGTCGCGCTAACCGGCGCGTCGGAGGCGGTGGTTCTCGGCACCACCGCCTGCATCGTGCTCTCGTACCGCCTGGCATGGCGCCTGCTCGTGGCGCCGCCGAGACGGGAGGTTGGGCGGCTCGCGGTCCGCCTTGCGGGGCGGGAACGCGACCTCGCCGCGGCACAGCTCCGCCTTGCCGCGGTGGACGAGGACGCGGAACGCCTCGCCAATGAGGGCGGCTGCTTCGCGCTCCGCCTCGGGCGGGACCGCAGGCCGCGCTGGGTCTCGCCCGCCTGCCGTGCGGTGCTTGGCGCCCAGCCGGCCAGCGTTCTCGCGCGCGGGCTCGACATGGCCCCGGCGGCGGCCGCGGCGCTGCACGCGGCGCTGGACGCGCTGGCGCCGGGTGAGACGGCGAGGCTGGAACTGCCATGCCGGCGACCCGATGGCGGGCGGGTGCAGCTTGCCGTCGCCGCGCATCACGTCGGCGACCGTGGCTTCCTGCTCGGCGCGCGCGACATCACGCGCGAGCGCCTGCTCGAAACCCAGGTCGCGGAACTGACGCGCCGGCTCGACTCGATGCTGTTCGAGGACCGGCTGACACGGCTGGGCAGCCGCGCGCGGCTGGACGCGGCGATGCTCGGCGCCCGGGTGCGCGCGCGCCGGCTCCGCCGCCCGCTCGCGCTCGTCGCCGTGCGCGTCGCGCATCACCAGGCATTCGCCGATCGTTACGGAACCGTCGCGGCCGATTCCTGCCTGCGCCGCATCGCCCGCACGCTCGCCGGGACGATCCGCCGGCCCGCGGATCTCGCGGTCCGCACCGGTGGCGAGCGTTTCTGCCTGCTGCTGCCTGACACCGACGCCGAAGGGGCTGCCGTCGCGGCGCGGCGCGTGGTGGCCGCGGTCGCCGCGCTGGGCATCGACCACGCTGCCTCGCCGCGCGCCGTGGTCGAGGCGCGGACGCGCGCCGTCATGCTGCACGTGCCAGAGGCCGGCGTGCCCGCGCGGACCGAGGGCGAGCGTCCGCAGACCGTCCGAGGCGGTCCGTCTCGTGGCGGCCTAGTCGCCTTCGGGGACCAGTGACTTGATGAGGTCGAAGACGCGCTTGCGCACCGCCGGATCGGTGATGCGGTAATAGGCGCGCACCAGTTCCAGCGTCTCGCGCCGGTTGAGCGCGTCGTCGGTGAAGGTCTGCTGCGCCTCGGCGAAGCCGAAGCCGCGCCGCGCTCCCATCTCGCCGCCGCCGGCGCGCCCCAGCGGCTCCGGCATGTCGTCGAAGAAGAAGCTGATCGGCACGTCGAGCACGCGTGCGAGGTCGTAGAGGCGCGAGGCGCCGACGCGGTTCACGCCGCGCTCGTATTTCTGGATCTGCTGGAAGGTCAGGCCCAGAGACTCGCCGAGCCGTTCCTGCGACATGCCCATCAGCGTGCGGCGCAGGCGGATGCGCGCGCCGACATGTGCGTCGATCGGGCTCGGCTTGAAGCCGCTTTCCGCAGCCTCCGACGGCTGGCCCTGCGGTTCCTCCGCCGCCCCGCCCTCGTCGTTGCCCGGGTGTGCCGCTTCGCTCGCCTGTGCCAATTGAGCCTCCTTCGTCTCACCCCAGCCCCTGGCGTTGCGTGCCACGGGCGATCACCGCCGCGCCGTCATGCTGCCGGAACATGCGCTGCTCTTCGGGATGAGCGCGAGGTGTCGGTATCGGGGCGTCGGTTGATCGGAACGTTAGCTTCACAACCGAAATCCGTCAATAAAATCCTAAAACCTTGCGATACGTCGCAAAAACAAAACTCTCCACGGCGTTGCTACAACCAGGAGCAGCGCCGCGAGCCCGAACGGCGCCCAGAGTCCCAGGCGGGCGAACACGGTGCGGGGCAGCGCGCCCGGAAGCGCCGCGAGCAGGACGCCGCGCTTGAGCAGTCCCAGCCGCGCCGTCTGCCGCCCGAAGGCGTCGAACACCGCGGAAATGCCGCTGTTGGCCGCGCGCACCAGCGGCAGGCCCTCCTCCACCGCGCGCAGCCGCGCGGCCGCGAGATGCTGGCGTGGGCCGGTCGAGTTGCCGAACCAGGCATCGTTGGTGACGTTGACCAGCCAGCGCGGCCGGTTCGCCTCGTCCACCACCTGCGCGGGAAAGATCGCCTCGTAGCAGATCAGCGGACCCACCGGCGGCAGGCCTGGGAGCGTCCAGGTCACGAGCCCGTGCCCGGGCTCGAACCCGCCGCCAGGCACGACCTGGATCGGCAGCCAGGCCGGCGAGTACTCGCCGAACGGCACCAGGTGGCGCTTGTCGTAGCGCGCCGCGGGCGGACCCGGGCCCATGATCGCGTAGAGCGTGTTGCGCGGCCTGCCGTCCTTGCCGAAGCGTATGCTGCCGGCGAACACCGGCATCCCCTCCGCGGCCTGCACGATCGCGGCGCGGGCGCCGGCGTCGCGGCCGAGCAGGTAGGGGCTTGCGGTCTCCGGCCAGATGACGACGCCGGGGCCGTGGATCCGCAGCACGGCCTGCCGGGTGAGGTCGAGGTAGGTGCTGAAGATGGAGGCCGCGAAAGCGGCGTCGAATTTATGTCCCTCGGCGATGTCGCCCTGGGCGAGCGCCACGGTCACGCCCGGCGGTTTGGGCTGCGGGGTTTGCAGGCGCCAGGCGCCAAGCCCCGCCCAGACCGCGAGGATGGCGAGCGAGGCGGCGATGCCGCGCCGGCCCAGCACCGGCAGCGCGGCCACCAGCACCGTCAGCAGCGTGAGGCCCGGCGCGCCGATCCAGGCTGCGGGCTGCTGCATGACGTTGCCCCAGGTGGTCGCCGCGGCCCAGACGCTGCCCCACGGATTCCACGGGAACCCGGTGCCGACGAACTGCCGCGCCAGGTCCGCGAGTGTCCAGGCGCCGGCCAGCACCAGCACGCGGCGCCAGCCCGGCGGCGCGAACCACGCCGCGAGGACGCTCGCCGCGATGAACGGGGCGAGCAGCAGGGCGACCCCGGGGGCCGCGAAGGGCACCAGCCACCAGAACTCGCTGGCGCGCACCAGGATCGCCTCGGTGATCCAGTAAAGCCCGACCACATGGTGGGCGAAGCCGAAGCAGAAGCCGAGCCAGGCCGCGCGCCGCCAGGTGCGCTCCACTCCAACCAGCGCCAGGAGGCCGGGCACGGTGAAGCCCAGGATCGGGACCAGGAAGACGGGCGGCAGCGCCAGCGCCGAGGACGCGCCGAGCAGCGCCGCGGCCCAGGCCGGCCGGCGGCTGAGCGCCGCCCAGAGCTTCATGGCGAGACGATGCGTTCCGGGGGCACGTCGCCACCCGTGAGCCGTGCCGCGATGCACTCCGCCGCCATCGTTCCCATGGCGTCGAGCGAGCGCGGCGTCACGCCGGAGACATGAGGGGTGACGAAGACGCGCGGATGGTCGCGCAGCCGGTCGTCCGCCGCCGGCGGCTCGGTCTCGAACACGTCCAGGGCGGCGCCGGCGAGGTGGCCTGCGTCCAGTGCCGCGGCGAGCGCTGCCTCGTCGATCAGCCCGCCGCGCGCTGTGTTGATGACGAAGCCGCCGTGCGGCAGGGCGGCGATCGCGGCGGCGTCCACGATGTGGCGCGTCGCCGGCGTGTAGGGGCAGTGCAGCGACAGCACGTCCGCGCGCGGCCAGAGCTCGGCCGGCGAGCGGACGAACTCCACGCCCGCCGTCGGCACCGGGTTCGGGGTGAAGGCGGCGACGCGCATGCCGAAGGCGAGCGCCAGGCGCGCGACCGCGCGGCCGATGGCGCCGAAGCCGAGCAGGCCGAGGCGCATGCCCTCGATGTCGCGCACCTGGCCCGCCGCCCCGCGCCAGCCGCCGGCGGCGATGGTGGCGCCGAGCGGGCGCAGATCCTTCGCCAGCGCCAGGATCACGGCGAGCGTGTGCTCCGCGACCGCGGTGGTGTTGGAGCCGGGTGCGCGCGTGACCATGATGCCGCGCGCCTGCGCCGCCGCGATGTCGACGTCGTCCACACCGACGCCGTGGCGGGCAACGATGGCGAGGTTGGGCGAGGCATCCATCGCCGCGGCATCGACCGGCCCCTGCCGGCTCAGGATCGCATGCGCCGCGACCTCGCGCGCAAGGGCGGCGACCGCCTCGGCTGAGGGATAGGGCTGCATGTAGTGGATGCGGCAGCCCGCCTGCTCGAGCACGGCGACGGCCGGTGCCGCGAGACGCGGCGCCGTCATGACGACGTCGAAACGGCCAGTCCCCGCGCCGGACGTCACGTCAGCTTGCACCCTCGCGGGCGCTGCGTTCGTAGTGGCGGAAATAGCGGTCGGTGACGAGGTCGGTCTTGACCACGACCGCGACGTCCACGGTGTTGAAGGCGCGGTCGATCACCGCCCCCTCGCCGACGAAGCCGCCCAACCGCAGATAGCCCTTGATCAGCGGCGGCAGGGCCGCGACGGCGGCGCGGGTGTCGAGCGGCTTGTCGCCAAGCCTGTCCATCGCCACGCGCCGGTGCGGCAGCGCCACCGGGCGGATTTCCTCGGGTGCCAGATGGTTTCGATAGAGATACGTCAGCTCCGGCGCCACCGCGTCCGGGTCGGTGCCGGGCAGGCTGGCGCAGCCGAACATCAGACCGATCCCGTGCAGGAACACATAGGCGGCGATGCCGCGCCACAGCAGCTGCATCACCGCGCGGTTGCGGTAATCCGCATGCACGCAGGAGCGGCCGAGCTCCAGCACCTCGCCCGGGAAGGCGAGCACGCGGGAGAGGTCGTATTCGTCGGCGGAGTAGAAGCGGCCGATGCGCGCCGCGGCCGGCGCGCGGATCAGGCGGTAGCAGCCGACGACGGCAGCGCCGCCCTCGCCGCGTTCGTGGTCCAGTACCAGAAGGTGGTCGGCGACGGTGTCGAACACGTCGCGGTCGCGCCGGCTCGCGGCGGTCGCGGCGTCCGGCACCGCGCCCATCTCCTCGTAGAAGACGTGCCAGCGCAGCGCCTGCACTGCGTCGATCTCGGCCGCCGTCGTGGCGAGCCGCACACCGAGCGAGCCGGCCTTCAGCTCGCCGAAACCGGGGCTGGCGATGCCGGTGTTGTTGCCCGGCGCGTGCGTCATCGCTCCGTTTCCCGCGGGGCCGGGCGCGGGGCGGCGCGCGTTTCCTCGGCCGCCGGCCGGCGTTCCCCGGCGGGGCGGCGGCGGCGGCCGAACAGCTCCAACCGGTGCGAGACCAGCTCGAAGCCCAGCGCGCGCGCGATCGCCTCCAGCGCCGCGACATGGGCGTCGTCGGCGAACTCCACAACGCGGCCGGTGTCGATGTCGATCAGGTGGTCGTGCCTTCCGTGCTCGGTCGGCTCGTAGCGAGCGCGCCCGCCGCCGAAATCGCGCCGCTCGAGGATGCCCTTTTCCTCTAGTAGCCGCACGGTGCGATAGACGGTCGCGATCGAGATGCGCGCGTCGAGCGCCGTCGCGCGGCGGTAGAGCTCCTCCACGTCCGGATGATCCGTGGCCTCCTCGGACAGGACCCGCGCGATGGTGCGGCGCTGGCCGGTCATCTTGAGGCCCTTCTCGACGCACAGGCGCTCGATGCGGCTTTCCATGGGGGCGTCCACGGGCGCCAGACTACAAGGGCGGTGGCCGGTAGGGCAAATGCACCACCGGTGCCACGCACCTCATGCCAGCGTCGCCGTCGGGCGAAGGCGCGCGGGGGATTCCCCGCGCCGGTTCGCGCTCAGCCGCGGCGGCGACCGGTCGGCGGCGCCTGGCGCGGCTTGGTGCCGAGCCCGATACGCTTGGCGAGTGTCGAGCGGTGCTTGGCATAGTTCGGTGCGACCATCGGGTAGGACGCGTCCAGCCCCCAGCGCTCGCGATACTGCTCCGGCGTGAGGTTGTAGGAGGTCTTCAGATGCCGCTTGAGCATCTTCAGCTTCTTCCCGTCCTCAAGGCAGATGATGTAGTCGGGGAAGACCGACTTCTTCGGCGAAACGGCGGGCTCCGGCTTCGGCGGCTGGGCGGCAACGGCGCCGACGGTGGAGAGCGTGCGGTAGATTTCCTGGATCAGCCCCGGCAGTGCCTCCGCAGCGATATTGTTGTGCGTGACATGGGCGGCGACGATCTGGGCGGTAAGCGCCAGAACATCCGGGTTGGCATTGGGATCAGCCACGAGCGCATCCTTTCCAGGCATTCGGTTGTAAGGTTATAAAGGCACTCTTCGTGTTCTTGCAACGCTGGTGCAAAAACAAAGTTACCGTCATCAGCCGAGATTGCCATGAAATCGACAAGTTCTGAAGTGGACGGCGCGGAAACGGTCGCGGATGCGACGCTCGACGTGACGGCCGATGTCTGCCCCATGACCTTCGTGCGCACGCGGCTCGCGCTCGACCGGCTGGCGAAGGGGGCGACGTTGCTGGTGCTGGCGAA
>JAJZUI010000155.1 GCA_021847175.1 Pseudomonadota bacterium | reverse complement strand
GCCGGTAGCGTGCCCGCGAGGAACAAGGTGCCGCCGCCGGCAATGTCGAGTGTGGTGCCTAGAGGACCGGTCGTATCGCCCGTGATGCTGCCCGGAGCAATGATCGTGTCGTCGAGGCCGAAGGCTCCGATGGCCCCGGTGACCGTGCCGGTCCCGGTCACCTCAAGCGTCTGCCCCGAGCCCGTGAATGTCACCAGTGTCGGGGCGGACACGGTGCCGCCCAGCGCCATCACGCCGCCGGCCCCGATCGCTAGCGTGCCGGGTCCCGTGACGTCGCCGGTGAGGCGCAACGTGCCGCCGTCCGCGCGGACCATGCCGGCATCTTCAATAGCGGCGGCGATCGTTCCGGCACCGATGACGGTGCCGCTCTGCCAAATATGAACTCTGTTGATGTCGAAAATGCTGCCCATGGCGAGCGAGAGCGTACCGCTCCCGCCGGCCGTGTTGGCGTCGCCACCAACATCGAGCAGCGTACCCGAGAGGGTCGAACCGGCGTCGCCGAGCGCAAGATCGCCGGTCGAGCCCGCCGCCACCGCTATGTCGATCTCGCCCGTCCCGCCAGCCGTCGCCGCGAGCACCGCGCCCGACTGAACCGAGAGCGTACCGCTGCCGCCGTTGCCGACGGCGAGCACGCCGCCGAAAGCGAGCTCGCTTGCCTTCGTGACGCTGCCGACCGTTGCGGTACCGGACAGCGTCAGTACGCCCGACGCTCCCGGCTGGTCGCCCACCACGACATCGCCGTTGACGCTCGCCACTGAACCGCCGTTCACGTTGACGCCCGCGATGCCAGCAGCAGCCACCGAGAGCGTTCCGGCGATGCCCCAGGTAGCAGCGCCGGTTACGCTGACGGCCTGCGTCGAGCCAAGCACCTGCTCGGCGATGTCGACGTTGCCGGTGGTGGTGACGTCGCCGCCCGTGATCTTGAGCTTCGCGGAGCCGCCCGAGCCGACCGAGAGATCGCCGCTGGTGAGATTGGCACCGGTGACGTCGAGCTCCCCCTTGCCGCCGAGCTTGTTGCCGATCTCGACGGCGGCGGCCTGGAGCGTGCCGCCGAGCTGGACGATGCCGAGGCCGTTGCCGGAATCGCCCACGGTGAGGGTGCCATCGATGGTCGCCGCACCGCCGTTGACGGACCAGGTGCCCTTTCCCGTGGCGTTCTCTCCCACCGCGGCGTCGCCGCCAACGAGTGCCATGGCGCCGGGCTGGACGGCGAGTACGCCAGTACCGTCGCCGCCGACGCTGAAGCCGCTGGCGGAAAGGGCGGAGCCGGCATCGGTCAGGGTCGCCTGGCCAAATCCTCCGGCATCAGCGCCGACCTCGAAGCTGGCGCCGGCGTCCACCGTGCCGCCAAAGGATACTGAGAGAAGCGCGGCCGGCGTGGCGCTCGCCGTCCCGGCTCCGCCAATCGCCAGGCTCGCCGCCACCAGCAGCGCATTGGTACCCTCCACGCTGATAGTGCCCGTGCCCGACGCACTCTCCGCTGCCGTGATCGTGCTCGCCCCTGCATCGAAGGTGGCACCGGACAAGATCGCCAGCGTTCCGCGCCCCTCGCCGCCCACCGTGACATCGCCCGTGCCGCCCGAAAGGACCATCCCAGATCCGAGCAGAAGGTAACCTTTGCCGCCCGCGGGCTCGCCGATCGCAATCGCACCGCCGACAGCCAGCGTTAGCGGGCTGGCAGGCGAGACGGCAGCGACCTCGACATATCCGTTGGCGACGCCGAGATCGCCGTGAATGGTACCAGCACCGACGAACGTACCGCTGCCAGCGCCGGCCCCCAGCGTCATGGAGCCGCCGACCGTGAAACCCGAGGCGCCATACTGACCGAGATAAGCGTGGCCATCGACGCCCAGCGTCACGTTGCCGGCGACGGTGACGGTGCTGGCGGAAATGCCGATATTGGCGCCGGCGGCGGCGGACTGGCCCGCGAGAAGATCCCCGCCGATGTTCAGCACCCCACCGCCGGAAGCGCCGAGCACGCCGTAGCCCGCGACGCCGATCGAGAGGCTGCCCGCGACAAATTGCGTATCGGCGAAGAACGCCAGCGAGCCTTTCGCTCCGGCGGAGAGGCCGGCGACCAGGTCACCCCCCACCGAGAGCGCCGCCGAGCGTTCCATGCGCAGCGACGCGGTCGAGGCATCGCCGACGATCAGGGTACCGGAGTTGTTCCATGAACCGGGGCCGTTGAACTGGGCCGACGCTTCCCCTGCCGTGCCAAGATCAGCCGACCGGGTGAGGACGATCCCGGAGCCGCCCTGATCCAAATAACCCGCCGCAAGGATGAGCGCGCCGGAACTGGCCAGGGTGCCGCCATTGACGTTCACAGCGCCTTTGCCAGCGACGGTGATGCTGCCGGCGACGGACAAAAGCCCGCCGCCAGTGCCGAGCCCCATGGCGACGAGCGGACCATTGGCGCCGCCACCGTCGTCGATCAGGGCGTTGCCGGCGATCAACGCGGTCCCGCCGTCGACCCCGAAGACGTCGATGTAGGTCCCCGTCAGCGCGAGCGTGATGCCGTTGGCACTGAACGTGCCACCGTGGATATTGACGTCGAGCCCCGGGTACGTGGTGTTGGTGACGGCCGCGCTGAGCGAGACCTTGCCGCCGTACATTGCCAGATAATTGGCGACGGAAGCATAGGCGACACCGCCGGTGACGGTACTCCTCAGAGCATGAGCCGAGACCGTGCCGCCGCCTAGGGTAGCCTCGAACGTCCCCACATTGGCGACACCGGCATCGAAAATTACATCATATATAAGCCCGGTGACGGTGACGTACCCGGTGACATGTGAGGAATAGCCAGCGCCGCCACCGTACCAAGCGGCCACAGTCTCGCCGGATGCGGCGAAGTTCGCTGCATTGATCTCCACCGTGTCGCCAGGACCAGGAATGGCGCCTTGCGCCCCCCCCGACCAGTTCGTGGGAGCTTGCCAGTCGCTGCCGGAACTTCCTATCCAGATATAGACGTTGCTCATTCCCGGGCAGCTCGGATCAAGGAGTGAACCGCAGCACGGCGCGACTGGAAAGATTAAATTATCATTATTTATATCGTATGGCGGGGCGATAGCAACAGCAATCGTCCGAAAGGCGGTGGATTTGACTTCCCATTCGCTCCGGACCATAGGGGCCGCGGACAGGTCCGCCGCTCCGCGAGGGTTCGCGCAGCGGCGCGATTGGTTTTGGGGCGCTCGCGCCGTCTTTGACGCCAGGTGGGTTCTATCGTGTTCGAGGCTCTTTCCGGCAAGCTGACCCAGGTCTTCGACCGCCTGCGCGGACGCGGCGCGCTGCGCGAGGCCGATGTCGACGAGGCGATGCGCGAGATCCGCCTTGCCCTGCTCGACGCCGACGTGGCGCTGCCGGTGGTGCGCGACTTCATCACCAAGGTGCGCGCGGAGGCGGTGGGCCAGCAGGTCATCGCCGCGGTCTCGCCGGGCCAGATGGTGGTCAAGATCGTCCACGACGCGCTGGTGGACGCGCTGGGCGGCCCGGAGGTGGTGCCGCTCGACCTCAACGCGCCGGCGCCGATCCCGATCCTGATGGTCGGCCTCCAGGGCTCCGGCAAGACGACGACGACGGGCAAGCTCGGCCTGCGCCTGCGCACCCGCGCACGGCGCAAGGTGCTGCTGGCGAGCCTCGACACCCAGCGCCCGGCCGCCCAGCTGCAGCTCCAGCAGCTTGCCGAGCGCGCGGAGGTGGCCTCGCTGCCGATCGTCGCCGGCGAGACGCCGCTCCAGATCGCGCGGCGCGCGATGGAGACGGCGCGGCGCGAGGTCTACGACGTGGTGCTGCTCGACACCGCCGGCCGCCTCTCGATCGACGACGCGCTGATGAACGAGGTCGCGGCGATCCGCGAGGAGACGAAGCCGGTCGAGACCCTGCTGGTGGTCGACGCGATGACCGGCCAGGACGCGGTCAACACCGCGCGCGCGTTCAACGAGCGCGTCGGCGTCACCGGCATCGTGATGACGCGGATGGACGGCGACGCGCGCGGCGGCGCGGCCCTTTCCATGCGCGCGGTGACGGGCGCGCCAATCAAGCTCATCGGCCTCGGCGAGAAGCTTGAGGCGCTGGAGGAGTTCAACCCCGGCCGTGTCGCCGGGCGCATCCTCGACATGGGCGATGTGGTCGGCCTCGTCGAGCGCGCCGCGGAGGTGGTGGAGCAGGAGGAGGCTGAGAAGCTCGCGAAGAAGATCGCGCGCGGCAAGTTCGACCTCGAGGACTACGCGAAGCAGCTGCAGCAGATCACGAAGATGGGCTCGGTGCAGAGCCTGATTTCGATGCTGCCGGGCGCGGGCAAGCTCGCGCAGCAGATCGAGAACGCGAACATCGACAAGACGATGCTCAAGCGCCAGGCGGCGATCATCTCCTCGATGACGCCGGCCGAGCGGCGCAACCCGGACATGCTGAAGGCGAGCCGCAAGCGGCGCATCGCCGCCGGCTCCGGCACCACGGCGCAGGACGTGAACCGGCTGCTCAAGCAGTTCGACGACATGTCCACGATGATGAAGCGGATGAACAAGCTGGGGCAGAAGGGGCTGGCCCGTGCCGGCCTCGGCGCCCTGCTGTCCGGCCGCCGTTTCTAACGGGTTTCCACAACGATACTGTAACGGAGAGACAACGAATGAGCCTGAAGATCCGCCTGGCGCGCGCGGGCGCCAAGAAGCGCCCCTACTACCACATCGTGGTGGCGGATAGCCGCTCGCCGCGCGACGGGCGCTTCATCGAGCGGCTGGGCAACTACAACCCGATGCTGCCCGCCGATCATGCGGACCGCGTGAAGCTGAACAGCGAGCGCGTGACGCACTGGGTCGCCCAGGGCGCCGTGCCGACCGATCGCGTGGCGCGCTTCATGGGCCGGGCGGGCCTCGGCCCGACGCCCGCGGTGCGCGAGCAGCCGAAGAAGTCCGCCCCGCGCAAGAAGGCGCAGGAGCGGGCAAAGGAAGCGGCGGCGTCCTAAGGGCTGATGTCGGGCGGCCTGATCGCCATGGGCGTCATCGGCCGCCCGCACGGCGTGCGGGGGCTGGTGCGCGTCACCAGCTTCACCGCGGACCCCGCCGACCTCGCCACTTATCCGCTCCAGGACGAGCGCGGACGGCGCTTCGTGCTGGAGTGGCGGGGCGAGGGCATTGCGGCCATCGGGGAAGTGGTTGGCGGCGAGGTGGCGGGAGGCGCGACGCGCTGGGTGCGCGACCGCGATGCGGCGGCCAGGCTCACCAACCTGCGCCTTTATGCGCCGCGCGAGGCGCTTCCGCCGGCCGCGGAGGACGAGTTCTACCTCGCCGATCTCGTCGGCATGGCGGCGTTCGACGCGGAGGGGAAGGCGTTGGGCACGGTCGAGGCGGTGCACGACTACGGCGCCGGGGCGAGCCTCGAGATCGGCACGCTGATCGTGCCGTTCACCCGCGCCTGCGTGCCGGAAATCGATCCCGCCGGAAGGCGCGTCACCGTGGTGCCGCCGGCGGAAGTGATCGGGGAGTCGACGTGACTTTCCGCGCCACGGTCGCGACGCTGTTCCCGGAACTGTTCCCGGGGCCGCTCGGAATCTCGATTCCCGGACGCGCGCTGGAAGCCGGGTTGTGGTCGCTGGAGCTGCGCAACCTGCGCGAGTTCGGCATCGGTCCGCACCGCAATGTGGACGACACGCCATTCGGCGGCGGCGCGGGGATGGTGCTGCGGCCGGACGTGGCGGACGCGGCACTGGCAGGGACGCGGGACGGGCGCCCCGCGATCTGCCTCACGCCGCGCGGCCGGCGCTTCGACCAGGTCCGTGCGCGGGAACTCGCGGCCGGGCCGGGTGTGGTGGTGCTGTGCGGCCGGTTCGAGGGCATCGACCAGCGGCTGATCGACGCGCGGGGCATGGAGGAGGTCTCGCTCGGCGACTTCGTGCTCGCGGGCGGCGAGGTGGCGGCGATGGCGCTTCTGGAGGCGACGGTCCGCCTGCTGCCCGGCGCGATCACCGCCGAGAGCGCCGCCGAGGAAAGCTTCGCCGACGGATTGCTGGAATACCCGCACTACACCCGCCCCGCGGAGTGGCAGGGCCGCGCGGTGCCGCCAGTGCTGCTTTCCGGCAACCACGCGGCGATCGCGGCCTGGCGGCGGGAGGAGGCGGCGCGCGCCACGCGCGAACGCCGGCCGGACCTGTGGGGGAACCGCCCCGCGGACGGGCGGACGGGCGATCCGGCGGACGAAATTCGCGGCAAGCATGCGCGATGACACGTTGCAACAACCGGCGCGGGGCCCTAAGGGGTCGCGCTTGAGGAGTTTAAGCCGATGAACATGATCCAGACCCTTGAGGCCGAGCAGATCGCGAAGCTGACGGCGGCGCGGCCCGTGCCGCGGTTCCGCCCGGGCGACACGCTGCGCGTTTCCGTGCGCGTGATCGAGGGCGAGCGCACCCGCACCCAGGCTTTCGAGGGCGTGTGCATCGCGCGCTCGAACAAGGGCATCAACAGCAACTTCACGGTGCGCAAGATCAGCTACGGCGAGGGCGTGGAGCGCGTGTTCCCGCTCTATGCGCCGACGATCGCGGAGATTTCCGTGGTGCGCCAGGGCGATGTGCGCCGCGCGAAGCTCTATTACCTGCGCGACCGGCGCGGCAAGTCGGCGCGTATCGCAGAGCGCGCGCGCGAGAACGAGGCGGAATAGAACCAGGGGCTTTGCCCCTGGGCCCCACTGGGGCCTTCAGGCCCCAGACCCCAGAATTCGGGATCCAAGGGCCTGAGGCCCTTGGCGGGTCCAGGGCAGAGCCCTGGTCTCGTCTGGGGGAAACATGGCCAAGACACTGTTCGATAAAGTCTGGGACGCGCACGTCGTCGAGCGCCTGCAAGACGGCACCTGCGTGCTCTACATCGACCGCCACCTCGTCCATGAGGTGACCTCGCCGCAGGCCTTCGAGGGGCTGCGCATGGCCGGCCGCCGGGTGCGACGGCCGGACGCCACCATCGCCGTGGTGGACCACAACGTGCCGACCACCGACCGCAAGTCCGGCATCAAGGAAGCCGATTCGCGCCTGCAGGTGGAGACGCTGGAGCGCAACGTCGCGGCGTTCGGCGTGCCCTACATCCCGCTGCTCGACGAGCGGCAGGGCATCGTCCACATCATCGGGCCGGAACTCGGCGCCTCGCTGCCGGGCATGACCATCGTCTGCGGCGACTCCCACACCTCGACGCACGGGGCGCTGGGCTCGCTCGCCTTCGGTATCGGCACCTCGGAGGTGGAGCACGTGCTCGCCACCCAGACGCTGCTGCAGAAGCCGGCGAAGAACATGAAGGTCGCGGTCGAGGGCACCCTTCCCTTCGGCGTCACCGCCAAGGACATCGTGCTCGCGATCATCGGGCGCATCGGCACCGCCGGCGGCACCGGGCACGTGATCGAATACACCGGCTCCGCCATCCGCGCGCTCGACATGGCCGGGCGCATGACGGTCTGCAACATGTCGATCGAGGGCGGCGCGCGCGCCGGCATGATCGCGCCCGACGAAACGACGTTCGAATACGTCCGAGGCCGGCCGATGGCGCCCCGGGGCGAGGCGCTGGAGCGCGCGATCGCCTGGTGGAAGACGCTGCCGTCGGATCCGGGCGCGCACTACGACAAGGTGGTCGAGATCGACGCCGCGACGATCGCGCCGATGGTGACCTGGGGAACCAGCCCGGAGGCGGTGGCGCCGATCACCGGCGTGGTGCCGGACCCGAGCGAGATCGCCGACGAGGCCAAGCGCGCGCAGGTCGAGCGCATGCTCGAATACATGGCGCTCAGGCCCGGGCAGAAGCTCGCCGAGGTGCCGGTCGACATGGTGTTCATCGGCAGCTGCACCAACGGGCGCATCGAGGACATGCGCGCCGCGGCCGAGGTCGCGCGCGGGCGCAGGGTGGCGCCTGGCGTGCGCGCGCTGGTGGTTCCGGGCTCCGGCATCGTCAAGCGCCAGGCCGAGGAAGAGGGTCTCGACCGCGTGCTGACCGAGGCCGGGTTCGAGTGGCGCGAGCCTGGCTGCTCGATGTGCCTCGGCATGAACCCCGACAAGCTGACGCCCGGCCAGCGTTGCGCCAGCACGTCGAACCGGAATTTCGAGGGCCGTCAGGGGCCGGGCGGGCGCACGCACCTGCTCTCCCCGGCGATGGCGGCGGCGGCGGCCGTGATGGGACGGCTCGCCGATGTGCGGGAGTTGGCTCGATGAAACCCTTCACCACCCTGACCGCGGTGGCGGCCCCGTTGCCGATGGCCAACGTGGACACCGACAAGATCATCCCTGCCCGCTTCCTCAAGACGATCGAGCGCAGCGGGCTCGGCGTGCACCTGTTCGACACGCTGCGCTACGACGCGGACGGCAAGGAGCGGCCCGGGTTCGTCCTGAACCAGGAGCCGTACCGCCACGCGCAGATCCTGATCGCGCACGAGAACTTCGGCTGCGGCTCCTCGCGCGAGCACGCGCCCTGGGCGCTGCTCGATTTCGGCATCCGCTGCGTCATCGCGCCGGACTTCGCCGACATCTTCCACAACAACTGCTTCAAGAACGGCATCCTGCCCGTCCGCCTGCCACGCGCGGTGATCGACCAGCTGATGGAGGACGCGAAGCTGGGCGCCAACTCGCGCATCACCATCGACCTCGCCGCACAGGAAGTGGTGCGGCCGAACGGCGAGCGCATCCATTTCGATATCGACCCGTTCCGCAAGAAGCTGCTGCTCGAGGGGCTCGACGACATCGGCCAGACGATGGAGCATGCTGCCTCCATCGACGCCTACGAGGCGAAGGTCAGGCGCGAGCGGAGCTTCATCCCTGGCATCGAGGTGCGCGCGTGATTCCCAACCGCAAGCTGCTGGTCCTGCCCGGCGACGGCATCGGCCCCGAGGTGATGCACGAGGTCGGCCGCGTCGTTTCCTGGATGCAGAAGCGCGAGCGCGCCCGCTTCACCATCGTCGAGGACCTGGTGGGCGGTGCTGCGATCGACGCGCGCGGCACGCCGATCACCGACGAGACGATCCGGCTCGCGAAGGAGGCCGACGCGGTGCTGTTCGGCTCCGTCGGCGGGCCGAAATGGGACGCGCTGGGCTTCGACAAGCGGCCGGAACTCGCGATCCTGCGGCTGAGGAAGGATCTCGGCCTGTTCGCCAACCTGCGCCCGGCGACGGTGCTCGACCCGCTGGTGGACGCGAGCACGCTGAAGCCGGACGTGGTGCGCGGGCTCGACATCATGATCGTGCGCGAGAGCACGGGCGGCATCTATTTCGGCGAGCCGCGCGGCGTGGAGACGCTGCCCGACGGCACCAAGCGGGGCATCAACACCGAAGTCTACACCACGCCCGAGATCGAGCGCGTGGCGCGCGTCGCCTTCGAGCTTGCGCAGAAGCGGCAGAAGCGGCTGTGCTCGGTCGAGAAGGCCAACGTGATGGAGAGCGGCCTGTTGTGGCGGCAGACCGTGGCGGCGCTGGCGAAGGATTATCCGGACGTCGCGCTGTCGCACATGTACGCCGACAATTGTGCCATGCAGCTGGTGCGCAACCCGCGCCAGTTCGACGTGATCGTCACCAGCAACCTGTTCGGCGACCTGCTTTCCGACCTGGCCTCGATGCTGACCGGCAGCCTCGGCATGCTGCCCTCCGCGACGCTGGGCGCGGTGGGCGCGGACGGGCGGCGGCACGCGCTCTACGAGCCGATCCACGGCAGCGCGCCGGACATCGCCGGCAAGGGCATCGCCAATCCGCTGGCGCAGATGCTGAGCTTCGCGATGCTGCTGCGCTACTCGCTCGACATGGAGGAGGACGCGGCGCTGATCGAGCGCGCCTGCGTCAACGTGCTGGCGAGCGGGCTGCGCACCGCGGATGTGATGGCGCCCGGATGCGCGAAGGTCGGCACGCAGGTGATGGGCGAGGCGGTGGTGCGGGAGCTGGAGAAGCTCGCCGCCTGAGGCTGCTCTCCCCTGCTCCGCCTCGCTTGCCCACCCGGTGCGGATCGTCTATGCACCCGCTCCGGCGGCGCCCGTAGCTCAACTGGATAGAGCACTAGACTACGGATCTGGGGGTTAGGGGTTCGAATCCTCTCGGGCGCGCCAGTTCCCCCACAAAACCCGCCCCATGTCGCGCGGTACCGCGGCGCCCTGCGCCGCCCCCTCGCGCCGGCCATTCGTTCTGCTTCATCGTCCCCGGAATATTTGAAACATTCAATTGAAA
>JAJZUI010000154.1 GCA_021847175.1 Pseudomonadota bacterium | reverse complement strand
TTGCTGAACAGCAGGTAGTGGCAATGGCCGCCGGCGGCGAGGCGGTATTCGTGGCCGGCGCAGCGGTACACGAAGCTGGCGGCCACGCGGTCGAGCCGGTGGGCGATACGCGTCCGCAACGGTTCCGCGAGGGAGCGCCAGCTCGCGGCACCCGCCATGCGCGCGACCGGCACCGGCGGTGCGACGCGCAGGTCGCGAGCCACGCCATCCGCCTCGATCCAGGCACCCTCGCCGCGGAGCGCATACGCGGTGTCGCGGCCGACGGGATCGTGGATCGCGGCCGCGATGATCTCGCCCTTGACCGCGACCGCGGCCATGGACGCAAAGAGTGGCAGGCCGTTGGCAAAATTCCAGGTGCCGTCGAGCGGATCGACGGTGATGGCGACATCCGCACCAGCCGCTTGTGAGAGCAGGCCGTGGTCGCGCTCGGCGGCCTCCTCGCCCAGCACGAAGGCGCCAGGCAGCAGGCGGGCGATGCCTTCGGCAATGCGACGCTCGGCCGCCTCGTCGGCTTCCGTCACCACGTCCATGGGGCCGGACTTGGCGCGGATGTCGCCAGCGCCGAGGCGGCGGAAGCGCGGCATGATCTCGGCCGCGGCGGTGCTCTCGAGGATGGCGCCGAGCTCGAGCAGGGTCGCGCGGTTCATGGTTTCGTTGGCTGTTCGAAACGGGCCCGATCGGCGGGGGCGAGGCGCACGGTAAGGTGCACGCCACCCTCGTCGTCGTAGCGCTCCACCACCTCGCCGTGGCGGTAGAGCCAGGCAAGGCGCGCGCCGTCGTCCGCGGGGAGGGTGTAGAGGGCGATCTCCATGCCCTCGGCAATGCGCGCGTCGATCGCGGCGGCGAGGACGTCCAGCCCCGCACCAGTGAGCGCCGAGACGGCGATGGCGCCATTGCGGGCGGGGACGTGCTCCGGGCCGCCGAGCAGGTCGGCCTTGTTCAGCACCTCGATGGTGCGGCTGGGCCAGTCCTCGTCGAGCATGCCGTCGGCGACCATGCCGGCGAGCACGTTGAGCACGTCGGCGCGCTGGGCGGCGCTGTCCGGGTGCGCGGCGTCGCGTACATGGAGGATGACGTCGGCGTTTGCCACTTCCTCGAGCGTGGCGCGGAAGGCGGCGACAAGCTCCGTTGGAAGTTCACTGATGAAGCCCACCGTGTCGGAAAGAATCGCACGGCAGCCCGAGGGCAGGCGGATGCCGCGCATGGTGGGATCGAGCGTCGCGAAGAGCTGGTCGCGGGCGGTGACCTCTGCGCCGGTCATGGCGTTGAACAGCGTGGATTTGCCGGCATTGGTGTAGCCGACGAGGGCGATGACGGGGAACGGCACGCGGCTGCGGGCGCCGCGGTGCAGCGCGCGGGTGCGGCGGACCTGTTCCAGCTCGCGCTTGAGCCTGACGATGCGCTCGCCGATGAGGCGGCGGTCGGCCTCGATCTGGGTTTCGCCAGGGCCTCCGAGGAAGCCGAAGCCGCCGCGCTGGCGCTCCAGGTGGGTCCAGGAACGCACCAGGCGGGAGCGCTGGTAGTCGAGATGCGCGAGCTCGACCTGCAGCGTGCCTTCGCGCGTCACCGCGCGCTCGCCAAAGATGTCGAGGATCAGGCCGGTGCGGTCGATGACCTTGCAGTTCCAGGCGCGTTCGAGGTTGCGCTGCTGCACCGGGGAGAGCTGGGCGTCCACCACCGCGACCTCGACCTCTTCGCGCGCGATGGCATCGCGCTGTCCCGCGACCTGGCCCTCGCCGAGCAACGTGGAGGGCCGGCGCAGGCGCAGCGGCAGGATGGCGGAGTGGACGACGACGAGGCCGATGGCGCCCGCGAGCCCCACCGCCTCCGCCAGACGGGCCTCGGCTGCGCGGGAGGCGTCGACGCCGCCCTCCGGCCCGGCGCGGGGCTTTTCCCAGGGCAGGATGACGGCGGCGCGGGTGGGGCCGGCGGTACCGGTCGGCTTGCCGCCGCGGTTGGACTCGCCCCGGTCAGATATCGGCAGGAACCGACTCCCGTTGCGGCATGGTCAGCGTCGAGGAGGATTGCGGACGCTCGGCCGCGCCCTCCTTCGGGCCCTCGAAGAGCTGGATCGGCGCGCCCGGCATGACGGTACTGATGGCGTGCTTGTACACCAGCTGGGTATGCCCGTCGCGGCGCAGCAGCATGGAGAAGTTGTCGAACCAGGTAATGATGCCCTGCAGCTTCACGCCGTTGACGAGAAACACCGTCACGGGGGTCTTGCTCTTGCGCACGTGATTCAGGAACACGTCCTGCACGTTTTGCGATTTTTCGGTAGCCACGGCCGAGGTCCTTTTTGTTGCTACGGCTTAGTGCCATTCGTGCGAGTTGACGGGCGAGCCCGCCGGCATTTCCCGGTCCACCCATGCGGCGGCCAAAACCGGTATCACGCAGTGCAACATAACACGGCATGCCGCAAGGGTGCACATTATTCCTGGCTGGGTTGCCATTGACGAAGGCGTTGCCTAGGAAATGGGCAAATCTGTGGTGACCGCGCGGCTGCGCTCCGGCATCGGAGCGCGCCAGGTCGTGCCGAAGGGAAAGACGCGTGATCGCATCGACGCCAGATAGCAAGGTTTTCCGTGACATCTTCACGACCGCTTCGATGCGGGCAGTGTTCTCCGACGAAGGGCGGGTGCAGGCCTATCTCGACATCGAGGCGGCATTGGCGCGCGTGCAGGGCCGGCTCGGAATCATTCCCTCGCAGGCCGCGGAAGCGATCCAGAAATACTGCGACGCCCGCGACTACGACATGGAATTGCTGAAGCGACAGACCGAGCGCATCGGCTACCCGGTGCTGCCGGTGGTGCAGCAGCTGGTGGCGAAGGTACCGGGCGGGCTCGGCGAGTGGTGCCATTGGGGCGCGACCACGCAGGACATCACCGATACGGCCACCATCCTGCAGATCAGGAAGGGGCTCGATCTCGTCGAGGCGGAGTTGGAGGCGATCTGCGCCGCCCTTGCGCGGCACGCACGGGAGCATCGCGACACGGTGATGGCCGGGCGCAGCAACCTGCAGCAGGCGACGCCGATCACGTTCGGGTACAAATGCGCGGTGCTGCTGGCGGGGTTCCGGCGGCATCTTCAGCGGCTCAGGGAGTTGCGCCCCCGGGTGCTGGTGGGCGAGTTCGGCGGCGCGACCGGGACGCTGGCCTCGCTCGGCGAGGCGGGGTTCGCGGTGCAGGACGGGCTGATGGCGGAGCTCGGACTCGGCGTGCCGGAAATCGCCTGGCACACGGTGCGCGACCGCATCGCCGAGGTCGGGTGCTTCCTGGGCCTCGTCACGGCGCTGTGCGGCAAGATCAGCATGGACGTGAAGCTGATGATGCAGACGGAGGTGGAGGAGGCATTCGAGCCGTTCCATGCCGGGCGCGGCTCCTCTTCCACCATGCCGCAGAAACGCAACCCGATCGCCTCGCTCTATATCCATTCGACCGCCTCGATCGTGCGGCAGAACGTGGCATCCCTGCTCGACGCGATGATCGAGGACCACGAGCGCAGCACCGGGCCGTGGGAGATCGAGTGGATCGTGGTGCCGGAGATCTTCCTGCTGAGCGCGGGGTGCCTGGCGCAGACGCGCGCGCTGGTGGAGGGAATGACCGTGGACCCCACGCGGATGCGGGCCAATCTCGACCTCACCAAGGGGCTGATTGTTTCGGAGGCGGTGATGATGGGGCTCGGGCCGGCGCTGGGGCGGCAGCGGGCGCACGACCTCGTCTATGACATCTGCCGCGAGGTAGTGGCCGGCAGGGGCACGTTCCTCGATCTGCTGGCGGAACATCCCGAGATCCGGCCGCACGCGGATCGCGCGGCGCTGGCCGCGATGCTGGACCCCGCGAACTACACCGGGCTCGCGGGGGCGATGGTCGACCGCGTGCTGGCGAGGGAACCATGAGGGTGGACGCGGAGCATCTGCGCGGCTGGATCGGGCGTCGGGAGACGACGGAGGACCGCGTCGATCCCTGGCGGCTGGCGGCGATGTCCGCGACGCTCGACCGCGACGACCCCGCGCCGCGTGACGGCGACCCGTTGCCGCCGCTGTGGCACTGGATGTGTTTCCTGCCCGCTACGCGCCAGTCGGAACTCGGGCCGGACGGGCATGCGAGGCGTGGCGGGTTCCTGCCGCCGGTGGAGCTGCCGCGGCGGATGTGGGCGGGCGGGCGTCTGCGCTTCGTTCAGCCGCTGCGCGTCGGCGAGCACGTGACACGCGAGTCCACCATCGCGGATGTTTCGGTGAAGGAAGGACGTGCGGGGACGCTGGTCTTTGTGCTGGTGCGGCACGCGATTTCGGGCGAGGACGGGCCGGCGATCGAGGAGGAGCACGACATCGTCTATCGCGCCGCCCCCGCGCCTGGCGAGGCGTCGCCCCCTCCCCGCCCCGCGCGCGCGGACGCCGCCTGGTCGCGCACCGTCGTGCCTGACGACGTGCTTCTGTTCCGCTACTCGGCGCTGACCTTCAACGGGCACCGCATCCACTATGACCGGCGCTACGTGACCGAGGTGGAAGGTTATCCGGGGCTGATCGTGCACGGGCCGTTGATGGCGACGCTGCTGCTGGACCTGGTGCGACGGAACTCGGCGCGGGAGGTAGCGAGCTTCCGCTTCCGCGCTCTGGCACCGGTGTTCGATACGTCGCCGTTCCATGTGCGCGGCGCGCCGGGCGGGGCGGGTGCCGAGCTGTGGATCGCGGGCGCCGATGGCGGGCTGAGGGTGGAGGCGGACGCCGTGCTGCTGTAGGGCGCCGGCTTACGCCCTCATCGGGCTACGGCCGCCCTTCAGCCTTTAGCTGGGCGGCGATCGTCAGGCGCGAGACGGTGAAGACGTGCGACTGCGCCATCGCCGTCTCGGTGCGGTCGCGCACGTCGGCGAGGAAGGCGGCGAAATAGGGCAGCGGACGGCCCTCGCAGGCGACGTGGCGCGTGCCCTTTTTGTCGACGAGGAAGAGGTGGTCGGTGCCCGGCCTGCCCTCGACGTCGACGTATTTGCGCAGCTCGATCGTGCCCTCGGTGCCGAGCACCATGATGCGTCCATCGCCCCAGGTGGGCAGGCCGTCCGGGGTGAACCAGTCGACGCGGACATAGCCGCGCGGGCCCTCGCTGCCGAGCACGATCTCGCCGAAATCCTGGAAGCCTGGCCTGGTGCCGAAGCTGCCGATGCGGGCCAGTTCGACGCGCGGCTCCTTGGCGCCGGTGAAGGCGATGAACTGGTCGATCTGGTGCGAGGCGATGTCGCCGAGGATGCCGCCGTAGCGCTCGCGCTCCCAGAACCAGGCGGGGCGGATCGGCGCGTTGAGACGGTGCGGGCCGAGGCCGATGGTCTGCACGACGCGGCCGATGGCGCCGGCGCGGACGAGGGCGAGCGCCTCGTAGGTGGAGGGGGTGAGGAAGCGCTCGGTGAAGCAGGTGTGCCAGATGCGCTTCGTTTCGCGGACGCAATCCTCCAGTGCCTCGAGGTCGTCGAGCGTGGTGACGCCCGGCTTGTCGCTCATCACGTCCTTGCCGGCGCGCATCGCAGCGATGGCGAGTTGGGCGCGGTCCGCGGGGATGGCGGCGGTGGCAACGAAGGCGACGGACTTATCGTCCAGCAGCGCGGCGCGAGGCTTGGGCTCGATGCGCGGGAAGCGCTTGGCGAAGCCCTCGATGACGCCTGGGTCCGAGGTCTCGGGGCAGTAGCCGGCGCATTCGGCGCCCGCCTTCAGAAGGTTTTCCGTAAGGTCGTAGATGTGGCGGTGATCGAGGCCGATGGCGGCGAATTTCATCATGCTGCGCTCAGGAGATGTGGTCGACGCCGCCCAGCCAGGGGCGCAGCGCCGGAGGAATGCCGATGCTGCCGTCGGCGCGCTGGTGGTTCTCCATCACCGCGATCAGCGCACGGCCGACCGCGACCCCGGAGCCGTTCAGCGTGTGGACATGCGCCACCTTGCCGTCCGCGGCGCGGAAGCGAGCGTTCATGCGCCTGGCCTGGAAGGCGCGCATGTTGGAGCAGGACGAGATTTCCCGCCAAGCGGCCTGGCCGGGCAGCCAGACCTCGAGGTCGTGCGTGCGCGCCGAGCCGAAGCCGGTGTCGCCCGACGAAAGGATGATGCGGCGCCAGGGGACTTCCAGCTTCTCCAGTATCGCCTCGGCGCACTGGGTCATGCGCTCGTGCTCGTCCGCGGAACGGTCCGGGTGGGCTACGGAGACCAGCTCCACCTTGGTGAACTGGTGCTGGCGCAGCATGCCGCGGGTGTCGCGCCCGGCCGAGCCCGCCTCGCTGCGGAAGCAGGGAGTGAGCGCGGTTACGCGGATGGGCAGCTTCGCCTCCGGCACGATCTCGCCGGCGACGAGGTTGGTGAGCGGCACCTCGGCAGTGGGGATCAGCCAGCGGCCGTCGGTGGTGCGGAACAGGTCCTCGGCGAATTTGGGCAGCTGCCCGGTGCCATAGACGGTCGCGTCGTTGACCAACAGCGGGACGAAGACCTCCTCGTAGCCGTGCTGCTCGGTGTGGATGTCGAGCATGAACTGGCCGAGCGCGCGTTCCAGCCGGGCGAGGTTCCGGCGCAGAACGGTGAAACGGGTGCCGGCGATCCTGGCGGCGGCGGAGAAATCCATCTGGCCCATCGCCTCGCCGAGCTCGAAATGCTCGCGTGGCTTGAGGTTTGGCGCTCCGGGCTGACGGCCGACCTTGAGCACCACGTTCGCGGTCTCGTCGGCACCGTCCGGCACCTCGAGGTCAAGGATGTTGGGCAGCGCCTCGAGGATGAGGTTCATCGCCGCCTCGGCCTCGGTTGCCTCGCGCTCGACCGCCTCGATCTGGCCGCGCAGGGCCGTGCCCTCCGCCTCCAGCGCGGTGCTGTCCTCCCTGGCTCGCTTGGCCTCGCCGATCCGTTTCGCGAGCGCGTTGCGGGCGGCCTGGAGGTCCTGCAGCTTCGTCAGCGCCGCGCGGCGGGCGGCGTCATGGGCGAGGATCGCGGACGCCGGGGCCGGCGACACGCCACGGCGGCGCATCGCGGCGTCAAACGCCTCGGGTACCTCGCGGATGGCGCGGATGTCGTGCATCGGTCCCTGGTTCCTGGTGACTAATCCGAGACCGCCGGAAGCCGGCCGTCAATCCTCGCTCTCGTCCGCTTCGTCGCGCTTGGGCTCGACCATGCGCGCCGCGATGATCGAGCTCTCATAAAGCAGGATCAGTGGCACGGCGAGACCGGTCTGGGTAAAGACGTCGGGAGGGGCGAGCACGGCGGCGATGACGAACATGCCGACATAGGCATAGCGGCGGTAAGCCTTGAGCTGCTTGGACGTCAGGATCCCGACCTTGGCCAGGAGCGAGAGGCCGACCGGCAGTTCGAAGGCGACCCCGAAGGCCAGGATCAGCTTCATCACGAGGGCGAGATATTCCGAAACGCGCGGCATCGCCACGATCGGCAGGCCGCCACCGCCCTTGGGCGACTGGAACGAGAGGAAGAAGCGCCAAGCATATGGGAAGACGAAGAAATATGCGAGCGCCGCGCCCATGATGAACAGGATCGGGGTGGCGACAAGGAAGGGCAGCATGGCGCGCTTCTCGCTGCGATACAGCCCGGGGGCGACGAACATCCAGAGCTGGGTGGCCAGCACCGGGAAGGAGATGAACAGCGCCCCGAACATCGCGACCTTCAGGTAGGTGAAGAAGGCCTCGTAGAGCTGGGTGAAGATCAGTTGCGTGTGCGGCTGGCCCTGCAGCGCCTGGGCGAGCGGGCGGGCGAGGAATCCGTAGATCCAGGCCGAGTAGTAGTAGCAGATGAGGAAAGCGATCAGGAACGCGGCCCCCGACCACAGCAGGCGGCGGCGCAGCTCGATCAGATGGTCGAGCAGCGGCATCGCCTTGTCGTTGATCGGGTCTTGGGTCTCGGTTTCGGACACGCGTTTGGCTCGGGTTCTCTCGGGTTCAGGTCTCGATCGGCAGCAGGACGCCGGGCGGGATGAAGGCGGGCGGCTTCGGCGCGTTCGCGATCTCGGGCGGAATGAACGGCGGGATGCCCTCGATCTGCGGCGGCCGCGCGGCCTCCGCCAGTGGCTCGGAGGCGACCGGGGTGGTGGCGGTCTCCGCCGTGCCGCCCTCGCCCAGGATATCGCCGGAGAAGGCGGATTTCAGGGTGCCGTCCGGATCGACCGCATTCTCGACTGTGGACTTGACGTCGAAATTGCGCAGTTCGTTCAGCGAATCGGTGATGCCGCCGAGATCGGCCTCGCGCACGAGCTCGTCGACATGGCCCTGGAATTCGGCGGCGAGACGACGCGCCTTCCTGATCGCCCCGGTGAACGCCTTGATGGCGACGGGCAGATCCTTGGGGCCGATGGCGATCAGCGCCACCGCCCCGATGAGCAGAACCTCGGACCAAGCAAGACCAAACATGGGCGCGTGCTAGCAGGACCGGGCGGCGAAGGAAAACCGCCGTTGCAAAGGCGTCATGAACCGGGCTCCGGGGCGGGGGTTTCGTCGGGCGCGGGCTCGGCCGGCGGGTTCGCGGCTTCCGGCGCCTCGCCCTCCCCGGCCGGTGCCGCCCCGGCCGCCGCCGAGACCTCGGCGTTGGAGGCGTTGGGGGTCTCGACCAGCAGTTCTTCGCGTCGCGGCAGGTCGCGCAGGCTCTGGAGCTGGAATTGGGCGAGGAAGTTCGCCGTCGTGCCCCATAGCGCCGGGCGGCCGGGGGTCTCGCGCCTGCCGCGCGGCCCGACCAGGCTCGCCTCCAGGAGCGCGTCGAGCGTGGCCTGGGAGACGGAGGCGCCGCGGATCTCCTCGATCTCAGCGCGCGTCACCGGCTGGTGGTAGGCGATGATGGCGAGCGTCTCCATCGCCGCGCGCGGCAGGCGGCGCGGCTGCGGAATGACCCTGGTGAGCGCGGGGGCGAGATCCGGGGCTGTACGGAACTGCCAGCCGCCGGCGGTCTGCGTGAGTTCCACGCCGCGGCCGGCATAGCGGGCGGCCAGGGCGGCGAGCACCGCGTCGGCGTCGGCGCCGTCCGGCAACGCCTGGACCAGCGCGCGCGTCGGCACCGGCTCGCTGGCGGCAAAGACCAGCGCCTCGGCGAGGCGGAGCTGTTCCTCGGTAACCTCCGGCTGTGCCGGCGCCTGGGGGGCAGCATCCGGGAGCGCTGGCGGCGTCGCGTGCTCCGGCGCTGGCTCTTCCGGCGTCACGGCTTCCGGTTGGGGCGTATCACTCATCCGTTTCCTCCACCCGGTCCTCCTCTCCTTCCCTTGCGGCACGCACCATGATCGGCGCGAACGGCTCCGACTGGCGCAGCCGCACCAGCCCGCCGCGTGCCATCTCCAGCCCCGCGATCAGCGTGCTCGCTATCGCCGCCCGCCGTTCCGTGGGCGAAGCGAGCTCCATGGGCAGGAACGCCTCCAGACTCGACCAGTCGGGCAGGCTGCCGACCAGGCGGGCAAGGCGCGCCAGCGCGTCTTTCACGGTCCAGACGGTGAGCGGGCTCGGCTTCCAGACGCGCTGGCCGGCGGCGCGGCGGACGGCGGCGAGATAGGCGCGCAGCAGGCTCGAGAGGTCGAGCGCGAGCCGCGAGCGGTCGATCTCCGTGAGGGATTCCGGGGCGCCGCGGGCGAACACGTCGCGGCCGAGTTGCGGGCGGGTGCCGAGCCAGGCGGCCACGGCGCGCATGCGCGCGAGTTCGGCGAGGCGGGCGGCGAGCACGTCGGCGGCGAGTGCGCCTTCGTCCGCCGCCTCGTCGCCCTTCGGCAGCAGCAGGCGCGACTTGAGCCAGGTGAGCCAGGCGGCCATCACCAGCCAGTCGGCGGCGAGTTCCAGGCGGATGCGGCGCGCGCCCTCAATCACCGCGAGGTATTGTTCGACCAGGCCGAGGATGGAGACGCGGGCGAGATCCACCTTCTGCGCGCGGGCGAGTTCCAGCAGCAGGTCGAGCGGGCCCTCGAAGCCCTCCAGCCGCACCACCAGCGCGTCCGCCTCGGACGTTGCCGGCGCCGAGGCGGGCTGGGACGCCTGGGTGGCGGGCTCGAAGAGTGTCGGCGCCCCGCTCACGGGTGGTTGCCAGAGAGGATCAGCACGACGCGCAGCGCCGCGGGCAGTACGTGGTCCAGTGCAGCGCCCACCGGGTCGAAGGCGAGGCCCATCTCGCGCGCCGCCTCCGGCAGCAGGAAGACGAGAAGCAGTACGACAAGGATGCCGTAGCGCTCCGTGCGCGCCCAGACCCGCGCCGCGTTTTCCGGCAGCAGTCCCACCGCGATGCGGCCGCCGTCGAGCGGCGGGATCGG
>JAJZUI010000153.1 GCA_021847175.1 Pseudomonadota bacterium | reverse complement strand
CAGCCCAGCGCCTCATCCTCAAGGATCGCGGCGAGTTCGGCGCCGATCGCGGGATCGCCGAGCTCGCGGGCAAGGTGGGCCGTCAGCATCGCACGCATGGACATCATGTCACCATCCGAACATCGCCGGCGGGCAGAGGTCGCTTGTCAAGCCGGCTCGCCGCCCGCATCATGATGGCTCAGGCGACCGTGGACAACGCGGCGCGCAAAACAGGGAGGCAACGATGGGCGGAAAGCTGCGTCGTCGGGCGGTCATAACGGGGGCCGCGGGGATGCTTGCACTCCCTGGCAAGGCGCCCGCCGCGGTGGGTGCCAAGCCGCTCTCCGGCGTCACCCTCAACGTTTCCTGCTGGAACGCGCCTTATCCGCAGTTCCTCAAGAAATACATTCCGGAATTCGAACAGGAAACCGGCGCGCGCGTCGTCTACACCACGCCCGCCTTCCCGATCTACAACCAGCGCATGGATATCGCGCTGGCGACGCACAGCGACGCCTATGACGTGATCAACGTCACCTTCATCTATATCGGCCGCTGGGTCGGCGCGGGTTGGATGACGCCGCTCGACCCCTTCATCGCCAACCCGAAGCTGACGCCCGCCGACTGGAATCCCAAGGATTTCCTTCCGGGCATCGAGGCCGCGTTCCGCGATTCCAAGGGCGAGCTCTGTGCCGTCCCCTGGATTGCCGACATCATGATGAGCGGGGCCTCGCGCTACGACCTCATCCACGGCGCGGGCCTCACGATGCCCGACACGTTCGACGAGATGCACAAGATGCTGGCCGCGGTCTCGCACAAGGACGGGCTGCCCGGCTTCGTGGTCGAGAACCATTACGGCTGGACCTTCCTCGGCTACCTGCAGGGCTTCGGCGCCAACGTCTTCCGCGCGCCGCCGCACGACCTGATGCCGGTGCTCGACTCGCCGGAGGCGGTGCAGGCCGCGGAGTTCTTCGCCACCATCATGCGCGACTACGGCCCGCGCGGCGCGCTGTCCTACACCTACGACCAGGTCACCGCGGCGCTGAAGGCGGCGAAGGTCATCTACAGCACGGAGAACGAGGCCTTCGTGACGCAGATGGCGCAGAAGGGAGCCCCCGCCGCCCCGACCTGCGGCTTCTCGCTGTTCCCCAAGGGGCCGGCCGGGCGCTTCCCGCAGATCGCGACGCATGGCTGGGGCATCCCCGCCGGCTCGCGCAAGAAGGACGCGGCGTGGCAGTTCATCGCCTGGGCAATGTCGGAGAAGCTGCTGCTCAGGATGTTCCGCGAGCAGGGCTGGAGCTCCGTGACCCGCCGCTCGATCATCGACCTCCCGGAATTCCATGCCAAGCTCAATTATAACGGTTTCGATGTCGCAAAGATCTACCTTGAGACGCTCAACCTCGCGGACAAGGGCTACATGGCCTACCGCACCGTGCCCGCCTATCCGCAGATCGACCGGCAGATCAACATCGCGCTGCAGAGCGTGATCTCCGGCGAGAAGAAGGCTGCCCAGGCGATGAAGGACGCGCAGCACAACTCGCTCGAGGCGCTGCGCCGCGCCGGCGTCAAGCTCTGAGCGAGGCGGCATGAGCGCGGGCGCCGGCTGGGCCCGCGCGCAGCGCCGCGCCTTCCTGCTTGGCCTCGCCCCCGCGCTCATCGTGCTCGCCGCGGTCACCGTGGGGCCGGCGGCCTATCTGGTCGCGACCAGCCTCACGCCGCTGACGCCGGTCAGGCCAGGCAGCGGCCTCGACTTCTCGCACCCGCTCGGCAACTACATCCAGGCGCTGTTCCAGAGCAGTTTCCCGCATTCCGTGCTGCTGCAGGCCGAGCTCTCGCTGCTGACGGTGGGTATGCAGACGCTCGCGGGCGTCGGCCTGGCACTCCTGCTCGACGTCGAGTCGCGCTGGATGGAGGTGCTGCGCACCGGCTTCCTGGTGCCGATGGTGCTGCCGCCGATCGTGGTCGCGATCATCTGGAAGGTGCTGACCACGCCCGATGTCAGCCCGGCCTACTCGCTGCTCGCCTGGTTCGGCCTGCGCCCGGGCTCGCTGGTCACCAACCCGGTGACGGCGCTGCCGCTGATCGCCTTCGCCGACACCTGGGAGTGGTTTCCCTTCACCATGCTGATGGTGCTGGCGGCGTTGCAGATGCAGCCGCGCGAGCAGCTGGAGGCGGCGCGGATCGACGGGGCGAACAGCCGCCAGATGTTCTGGCATGTCCGCCTGCCCTTCATCCGCCCGGCGCTGACGGTCGCCGTGCTGTTCCGCCTCATCGACAGCATCAAGGCATTCCCGCTGATATACGTGCTGACCGATGGCGGGCCGGGGCGCGCGACGGAGGTGACGAATTATTACGCTTTCGTTCAGACCTTCAACTTCGCCTACTGGGGCTATGGCAGCGCCATCGCGACGATGATGGTCGCGGGCGTGTTCGTGCTCAGCCTCGCGATCGGGCGGCTCGGCTTCGGGCGGGACGAGGATGCCTAGGCGTGGCAGCCGCGCGGGGCGCCGCCATGGGGCCGAGTGGGCGGCGACCGCGCTGCTGCTCGTGGTGCTGGCGCCGGCGCTGTGGCTGCTGCAGATGTCCTTCCGCACCGAGGCATCCATCAACGGCGGCGTGTTCGTGGCGACGCTCGCCAACTACACATCGCTCGCCGGCAGCGGCTTCCCGGCCTCCTTCGCCAACAGCGTCGTCGCCAGCACCACGGCGACGGCGCTGGCGCTGCTGCTCGGCGTGCCGGCGGCTTATGCGCTGAGCCGTGGGGGCATGCGCCGGCGCGGCACCATCGCGATGTGGGTGCTGGTGACGCGCATGGCCCCGCCGATCGCCTTCACCGTGCCGTTCTTCCTCGCCTTCAGCTGGCTCGGGCTGATCGACACGGTGAGCGGCCTGGTGGTGGTCTACCTCACCTTCGACCTCGCCATGGTGATCTGGACCATGCGCAGCTTCTTCGCCGCCATCCCGCACTCGCTGGAGGAGGCGGCCTGGATCGACGGGGCCGGCGTGTGGGGGGCGTTCCTGCGCGTGGTGCTGCCGCTCTCGGTGCCGGGGCTCGCGGCGACGGGGATCCTCTGCTTCATCATGTCTTGGAACGACTTCTTCTTCGCGCTCATCCTCACGCGCACGAATGCCATGACGGCGCCGGTCGCGATCGTGAACTTCATGCAGTACGCGGGCTGGGAGTGGGGCAAGATCGCCGCCGCCGGCGTGCTGGTGCTGCTGCCGGTGCTGGCCTTCACCCTGCTCACGCGCCGCTACCTGGTGCGCGGCCTCACCGCGGGGGGTGTGAAGGAGTAGCGCGAGCGGCTCAGGTATCAGGCCAGGCGAAGGCAAAGCAGCGGTCGCGTTCGCGCGCGAAGATCCGCCTCTGTTCCTGATTGTCCGCGCCCGCCTCGCCCAATGTCTGGAAAAACCCAGGGCCGGGGATGTCCGTGTCCTTCGCGACGACGAGCGCCATGATCTGTGGCTCGCGGTTGATGCGGTTGCGCGCGGACAGTTCGCGGAGTGCGCGGGTCAGCGAGGCCATCGTTCCCTGATGCGGCGACAGGCCGAGCGAAGCCGCGACCTCGCCATAGGTCACCGTCCGCCCTTCACGCGCGGTCCGCGCCAGCAGTTGGTAGAGCGCGTCGGTCTCGACCCGCCGCGCAGAAGGCGCGCCATCAACGGGCGGTCGCGCAGGCCGTTCCTGCTGGGCGGCGCGTGGAGGCTTTTCGGCAGCAACCGTAATCGGGGCGGCAGCTCGCATCGTCCCTGGATCGTCCACAGGAACATTGTATCGCCTAGCGGCCGCGATCAGTCGCGACCGGGCTGGCTCGGCGGCAGGCGTCACAATGTAGCCGGTCGCGTAATCGCCCAGGATCAGGCTGGCAGCGCGCGGCGCGAAGAGCCAACGATGCGCGATGGCAAGGCAGATCGAGGCATCGAGCATATCCTGGTCCGACTTATCCGGTCGGGCGATTTGGGCGGCACATCGGAACCAGCCGGACAGCGCCGGAAACCCGGCCGTCGCCTCGGCAAGCCCATCGGCAACCAGCCGCCAATCGTCGAGCCGGAACTTGTCGCGGTTAGCCGGATTGTATTTCGCCGCGCGCCCCCGCCGGTAGATCGCCGGCACCAGCGACGGCAGCGCGAGCGCCGGGAACACCTCCATCAGGAAGCGCCCAGTCTCGCCCCGCCGGCATGCGTCTGGGTCCTGCCGGGCGCCGACGTCACGCAGAAACCGCCACCCTGGCGCGCTGGTGTCGAACAGGCCCACCCTGCCGATGTTGGCCGGCTGGACGCCGCCGCCGAGCGCGGAGATCAGACTGGCGGCCACCTTCTCGACGGGGCGGCTGCCGGCCGCGTTGGCAACGATCGTCGGCTGGTCCAGGGCGATGAGAACCCGGTCGGCTCCCCTCGCCACGTCCTCGATGAACGTGCCCGCCTGCGCGAAGGAAACGAGCCCCGGCTCGCGGAAGGTGACAGAGCAGGCGCCCTCGAATACCGCAGCCGCGATGGCGCCCGGGTTCCTCCGGTTATCCGTCCAAGCCGAATCGAAGCCGATGAGAACGGTCCGCACGCTCTGTTACGAGGCCCCCAGCGCCGCCTCCGCCGTCCGCACGGCCGCCATGGGAAAAGCCGCGCGGCCGACCACCTGGCCGCCGACGCAGGCGAGCCAGCCCTCGCCGCCCGGCGGCTTGGGGCGCAGTTCGATCAGCCGCGCCTCGTCGTCCAGGGCAACCGCGGGATAGACCCGCCAGCCCTCGCTGATGGGGCCCGGGAGCCGGACGACGCGGGCGATGGGGTCGCCCGCGTCGTCCACTCCAACCCACTCAATCGTCCCCGTTTCCGGGGCCGACCTTCCGCGCCGCCAATGCAGGCGCGGAGCTTCCATTCTAGGCCCGCACCCCGGCGGCGAACCGCCCGGTGTTTGCCCCCCGTGCAATCACGCCGTGGCCTCCGCTGAAAGCGGCTGCCGTCACGCGCTCTTCGCCATGATCTCGTCCGCGATATTCCGCGGCACGGGATCGTAGTGATGGAACTGCATGGTGAACGAAGCCCGCCCCTTCGTCATGCTGCGCAGGTCGGAAATGTAGCCGAACATCTCCTTCAACGGAACATGCGCGCGCACCATGACGGTGGAACCCGCACTTTCCTGGGTCTGGATCATGCCGCGGCGGCGGTTGAGGTCGCCCACCACGTCGCCGACATGGTCGTTCGGAGTCGTCACCTCCACGTCCATGATCGGCTCGAGGATGATCGGCGAGGCCTTCTTCATGCCCTCGCGGAAGCAGGCCTTGGCAGCGATCTCGAACGCCAGCGCGGAGGAGTCGACGTCGTGGTACTTGCCGTCGACCAGCGTGTACTTGAAGTCCACGGTGGGGAAGCCCGCGAGGACGCCGGTGTCGGACTGGCTCCGGATGCCCTTCTCGACCGCCGGGATGTACTCCCTCGGCACCGAGCCGCCGACCACCTTGTTCTCGAAGATGATGCCGCTGTTGCGCTCCAGCGGCTCGAACACGATCTTCACCTCGGCGAACTGGCCGGAACCGCCGGTCTGCTTCTTGTGCGTGTAGGTTTCCGTGTGCGCGCGGCTGATGGTCTCGCGATACGCCACCTGCGGCGCGCCGATGTTCGCCTCCACGCCGTATTCGCGCCGCAGCCGGTCAATGATGATCTCGAGGTGCAGCTCGCCCATCCCGGAGAGGATGGTCTGGCCGGTCTCCTGGTCCGTCTTGAGCCGCAGCGACGGGTCCTCGCCGGCCAGCTTCTGCAGGCCGATCGTCATCTTCTCGACGCTGTCCTTGGTCTTGGGCTCGACCGAGATGTCGATCACCGGCACCGGGAAGGCCATGCGCTCCAGCACCACCGGATCCTCGGCGGCGGCCAGCGTGTCGCCCGTGCCGGTGTCCTTGAGGCCGACGAAGGCGACGATATCGCCGGCCGCCACTTCCTTGATCTCGGCGCGCTTGTCGGCGTGCATCTGGAACATGCGCCCGACGCGTTCCTTGTGGTCCTTGGTCGTGTTCACGATCGTGTCGCCGGACTTCAGCGTGCCGGCATAGATGCGCACGAAGGTGAGCGTGCCGTACTTGTCGTTGATGATCTTGAAGGCGAGGCCGGCGAACGGCGCCGCGGGATCGGCCTTGATGCGGCGGCGGTCATGCTCGACGATCTCGTCCTCGCCCTCCTCGGCCGCGATCGCGATGCCGGGCACGTCCACGGGCGAGGGCAGGTAGTCGAGCACGGCGTCGAGCAGCGGCTGCACGCCCTTGTTCTTGAAGGCGGTGCCGCACAGCACCGGGCGGAACGCGCCGGAGATGGTGCCGGTCTTGATGCAGCGCTTCAGCGTCTCGACCGAGACGTCGCCCTTGTCGAAATACTCCTCCATCGCCGCGTCATCGACCGAGAGCGCGGTGTCGAGCAGCGTCTGCCGGTGCTCCTTCGCCTGCTCCATGAGCTCGGCGGGGATCGGCTCGTCGTGGAACTTGGCGCCGAGCTCCCCACCCTCCCAGACGATCGCCTTCATCTCGACGAGGTCGACGACCCCCTTGAACTGGTCCTCGACGCCGATCGGCAGCTGCAGCGGCAGCGCCACGATGTCGAGCTTCTCCTTCAGCGTCGCGAAGGCGCGGTAGAAATCGGCGCCTGTGCGGTCGAGCTTGTTGATGAAGATGATGCGCGGAACGTTGTAGCGGTCCGCGAGGCGCCAGTTGGTCTCGGACTGCGGCTGCACGCCGGCCACGCCCTCGATGATGAACACCGCGCCGTCGAGCACGCGCAGCGAGCGGTTCACCTCGATGTTGAAGTCGATGTGGCCGGGCGTGTCGATGATGTTGATGCGGTGGTTCTTCCACTCGCAGGTGACGGCCGCGGAGGTGATGGTGATGCCGCGCTCGCGCTCCTGCTCCATGTAGTCGGTCGTGGTGTTGCCGTCGTGCACCTCGCCGATCTTGTGGGACACCCCCGTGTAGTAGAGGATGCGCTCCGTCGTCGTGGTCTTGCCGGCATCGATATGCGCGGTGATGCCGATGTTGCGGATCTTGTCGAGCGCGGTCGTGGACACGGTGGCCTCCATGGGGTCCGGCCGGCAGCCGGGGCGTGCGGGCTGTATGGGTAGCACAAAAAACGCGCCGGATGGGGATCCGGTCGCGAACATGCGCGGCGCAATGCCCGCTCGCGCCCGATTTTGCAAGCTCGAACACGTGACAGCGGGCCGGATTTGCCGTCGCGCGGCGCATGGCAGGCTTCCATCGGCGGCGGCGCTGGCGGCCTTGTCGTAGCCAGCCTTCATCCTTTGTCACATCCCGTCACGCGCCCGTGGCGTAAGCACGCGGCCATGACGCCCGCACCCATCGAAGCCGCCATCCGCTTCGGCTACGGCCCGAAGCCCGGCGAATCCCTGCCCGCGGACGCCGCCCTCTGGCTGCGCGGCCAGGTGGAGCGGCCGGACCCGCTGGCGAACGGCCCCGGCACCACCGCCGTGGAGGGGCTGGAGGCGCTGCACGCCGACATCCTGGACCGCAAGCGCGGGCTGAAGCCGGAGCGGGTACGGCGGATCTACCTCGCGGAGGCGCGCGCCGTCGGCGACCACCTGGTGGACACCGCGATGCCGTTCCGCGAGCGGCTGGTCTGGTTCTGGTTCAACCATTTCACCGTGAGCCTCAAGCGGCCGTTCGTCGCCGCGGTGCTCGGCGACTACGTCCGCACCGCCATCCGCCCGCACGTGACCGGGCGGTTCGAGGACATGGTGCTTGCGGTGATGCGCCACCCGGCGATGCTGATGTACCTCGACAACGCGCGCTCCTTCGGTCCGGACAGCATCGTGGGACGGCGCCGGCACATCGGCCTCAACGAGAACCTGGCGCGCGAGTGCATGGAACTGCACACGGTCACGCAAGCCGCCGGCTACACCCAGGCGGATGTGACCAACTTCGCCAGGATCCTCACCGGCTGGAGCATTTCCCCGCCCCTCCTGCTGGCGCGCGGGGCGCCCGCCTTCCGCTTCTTCGCCGCGGCGCACGAGCCGGGGACGCCGCCGCTGATGGGCCGCCGCTTCCCGCCGGGCGAGGCAGGCGGCGTCGCGGCGCTGCGCTTCCTCGCCAACCACCCCTCGACCTACCACTCGCTCGCCGCGAAGCTGGCGACGCATTTCGTCGCCGACGCGCCGCCGCCCGAGGCCGTGGCGCGGATCGAACACGTGCTCGCGACCACGCGCGGCGACCTGAAAGCCGTTTCGCTGGCGCTGGTCGAGGCACCCGGCGCGCCGCTCGCCAAGCTGCGCACGCCCATGGACTACGTGGTGGCCACCACCCGCGCGCTGGCCCTGCCGCCAGGGCGCCGCTTCCCGGTGCTGCCGGCGATGGCCGGGCTCGGCGAGCCGCTTTTCGCGGCGCCGCAGCCCGATGGCTGGCCCGACACCGCAGCCCACTGGGCCGCTGGCGAGGCCATGCTGCGCCGGGTGGACTGGGCCTACGACGTCGCCGCCCGCGCCGGGACACACGACCCCGTGGCGGTCGCCGACGCGGTGCTCGGCCCCCTGCTCTCCCCCGCGACACGCAACGCCGTTTCCCGCGCCGGCTCCCGGCGGGAGGCCCTGACGCTGCTGTTCGCCTCGCCGGAGTTCATGCGCCGATGACCGGAAATCCCCACGCACCAAACCACCTCGCACCCGCTGGGCCGGGCTTGCGCCTGACGCGCCGCGCGGCACTGCTCGGGCTCGGCGGCGCCATTTCGCTGGGCCGCGCCTCGCTCGCCCTCGCCGCGGCGCCGACCGAACGGCGCTTCGTCGTCATCCTGCTGCGCGGCGCGCTCGACGGCATGGCGGCCGTGGTGCCGTATGGCGACGCCAGCCTCGCCACCTGGCGCCCCGGGCTGCTCACCGGGCGGCCGGGGCAGGCCGGCGGGCCGCTCGACCTCGGCGGGTTCTACGGGCTGCACCCGGCGCTCGCCGGCATGCACGGCCTCTACGCCGCCGGCGAGTTCCTGCCCGTGCACGCGATCGCCGGCGCGTGGCGCGTGCGCAGCCATTTCGAGGCGCAGGACTATCTGGAGATGGGCGACGGCGAGCAGCGCATCGACAGCGGCTGGCTCAACCGCGTCGCTGGCGCCATCCCCCGGCCTGGCAGGCGCGACAACGCGATCGCCATCGCCGCGACGCCGCCGCTGATCCTGCGCGGGAAGGCACCCGCCGCGTCCTGGCTGCCGGAGAATTTCCGCCCGCCCGCTGCATTGCTCTACGACGAGATCGCGGCGCTGAACCGCCACGACCCTGTCACCGGCCCCGCCTTCGCCGACGGGCTGCGCGAGCGCGGCTTCATCGACATGGTGCAGGGCGGCAGGCACGGGCGCAAACGCTTCGCCTTCCCGGCCCTCGCCCGCGTCGCCGGGCGGATGCTGGCCGCGCCGGAAGGGCCGCGGCTGGCGGCGATGGAGATGTTCGGCTGGGACACGCATGTCGCGCAGGTGCCGCGGCTGCGTTACCCGCTCTCGGCGCTCGACCACGGGCTGGTGGCGCTGAAGGCGGGGCTGGGCGCGGCCTGGGCGCATACCGCGGTGCTTGTGGTGACCGAGTTCGGCCGCACCGTGCGCGAGAACGGCACCGGCGGCACCGACCACGGCACCGCGACGGTCGCCTTCCTCGCCGGCGGCGCGGTGGCCGGCGGCAGGGTGCGGGCCGACTGGCCCGGCCTCGCGCCAGGCCGGCTGTTCGAAAACCGCGACCTGGCGCCGACCGCGGAGCTTCGTGCGCTCGCCAAGGGCGTGCTGGCGCAGCATCTCGGACTCGATCAGGCGGCGTTGCTGCGCATCTTCCCTGGCAGCGGCGGCGTCGCGCCGATGGGCGGCCTGATCCGCACCAGCGCGTAACGAGTCTCAGTCTGCGACCGTCTCCAACGCCCCAATTGCCGTCGCCAGCGCATGGCCGAGCCGGTTGCAGGCGCGCCGCGCCGCGACCAGGCGGAAGCGCCGCTCCTCACTGTCCGGCGCGCTGGCGGCAAGTGCCCGCACCGGGTCCAGCACCGGGTAAGGGTTCTGCGCCAGTGCCGGATCGTGATCGAAACGATCGCCCCTGGTGTAGTCCATCGGCACCAGCGCGCGCGAGACCGCCATCAGGGAGCGGTTCACCGCCTCCGCGTCCGCCGAGGCCGGGATCGCGCCCGCGAGCTGGCCGAGCCGACGCGCGCGCTCGCGCAGGGACGACAGATCGAGCGCGTTGCCGACGCCCGCCGCCAGCCTGTCGAGTTCCGCGAGCAGCGCGTCGGCCGCGCGCCGGTAGTCGAGCGGCAGGCGCTCCG
>JAJZUI010000152.1 GCA_021847175.1 Pseudomonadota bacterium | reverse complement strand
TTTTTTTTTTGCAGCAAGGGAGGGGCGCGGACGCATCGGGTGCATATGCCACGACGCCGCGCATTGCAGGGCGCGCTGCACCAGCATCCCCGCGACGAGCGCCAGGTAGGAGCGTAGGATTAGCGCTCCCGCGATGTTGACCGCGACGCCGATGAGCCTGGGTGCGAACTGCAGCCGCACGTCGAGATCGAGGCGCAGAGCGCGGCGCCATTCGACGGTGCCGATATTGGCCGCGCCGTCGAGCAGCACGCCCGCGGCGAGCGCCGCCATGACGACGATGAGGCGGCGGTCCGCGAAGAGGTGCGCCGCCGGCACGGCAAGGGCGAGCAACAGCGCCGCCATGACGCAAGCCCGGAGCAGCGACAGCGTGAAGCCCGTGTCCCACAGCGACGCCGGGTCACGGGCCCGGATCAGCGCCTCCTCGGTGCCAAGATGGGTGAGGTGGTCGAGCGACTGCGCGAGGCCGCTGCCCAGCGCGATGATGCCGAAATCCGCGGGCTTCAGCACGCGCGCCAGCACCGCGACGCTGAGGATGCCGAGACCGCGCGAGGCAAAGCGCCAGCCGACGGTCCAGAGCGACCCCCCGGCCGCCCGGGCGACGGTGGATGGCTGCTCGGCGGCCGGCGGCAAGGCCTAGCCGCTACCGATGAGGATGCCGGTGGCGAACACCAGGGCGCCGCCGAAGCCGACCTGCATCGCCGCCGAGATCGGGGGGGTGTCCATGTATTTCCAGCGTACCCAGGAGATGATGGCGAGTTCAACGACGACGACGACGATTGCGACCAGGGTCGCCGTCATGAAGCTCGGGATCAGGAACGGCAGCGTGTGGCCGATGCCGCCCGCCGCTGTCATCAGCCCGCAGATCAGCCCGCGCACCCAGGGTGCGCCGCGGCCGGTGAGGCTGCCATTGTCGGAGAGCGCCTCGGCGAAACCCATGGAGATGCCCGCGCCGAGCGTGGCGGCGAGGCCCACCAGGAACGCCTCCCACGAGGAATGGGTGGCGAAGGCGGCGGCGAACACCGGCGCCAGGGTGGAGACCGAGCCGTCCATCAGCCCCGCGAGCCCGGGCTGGATCACGCGCAGCACGAACATGCGCCGCGCCGCCTCGTCCTCCGCGTGGCGAACGTCCGGCGTCAGGTTCTCCGCCACCAGCTTCCCAGCCATGTGCTCGTGCGATTCCTCGGTGGCGGCGAGGTCGCCGAGGAGCTTGCGGATCGAGGCGTCGGTGCTGCGCGCGGCGGCGCGGTGATAGAAGCGCGCGGTCTCCAGCTCCATCAGTTCCGCCTGCTCGCGCACCTTGTCGAGCGGCAGCGGACGGATCTGCCAGACCGGCCGGCGGGAGACGAAGCCGCGTACGTCCTGGCGGCGGATCAGCGGAATGTGCTCGCCGAATTTCTGCACATAGAGATCGATCAGGCGCCGGCGATGCTCGTTCTCCTCCGCCGCCATCTCGGTGAAGACGCGGGCGGACGCGGGGTAGTTCTCCCGCAGGCCGTCGGCGAAATCCATGTAGATGCGCCCGTCCTCCTCCTCGCCCGCGATTGCCAGGGCCAGGATCTCGCGCTCGGACAGCTCGTCGAAGTTGCGCATGCGGGGCTCCCCGGGGACTGTCCGAAAAGAGGACTGACCGCCTAGATGCCGTCGAAGCACGCGCGCATCAAGGGCGATGCAAGACGCTGCGACCGCCTCGCATTCGCGCTACCAGCGCGGAAATTCAGGGACGGAACGGGACCGGATCGACCACCGGCGCGCGGCCGGCGACGAGATCGGCGAGCAGGCGCGCGCTGCCCGCGGCGAGCGTGAAGCCGAGCGCGCCCTGGCCGGCATTGAGCGCGAGCCCCTGGATGCGGGTCGGCCCGATCACCGGCAGGGAGGTGGGCGTCGCCGGGCGCAGGCCGGTCCAGGTGGTGGCGGAGCCCGTGTCGCAGGCGCCAGGGAAGATCGCGTCCGTCTCCCTGGCCAGTGCCTCGACGCGGCCCGGCGTGGGGCCCCTGGTGCCGATCTCGGCGAAACCCGCGACGCGCAGCGCCCCGCCGAGCGGCGCATAGACTGTCTTGCGCGCGGAATCCGTGATGCTGTGCCGCGGGCCGCGGTTGCTGGCGCGGACCGGGGCGGTGATGGAATAGCCGCGGATCGGCAGGACCGGGACCGTGACGCCTGCGGAACGTCCGAGCGCGCGCGCGGCGACACCGGCGGCGAGAACCGTGAGGTCCGCGTCGTGATCGCCCTTCGAGGTGCGCACCGCGCGCAGCCGCCCGGCCTCCACCACCAGCCGCTCCACCCGTGTGCCGAGCAGCAGTGTCGTGCCGAATTCCGGTGTGGCGAGCACGCGGGCGAGTTCCAGGCAAAGCTTGTAGCAGTCGCCCACCTCCTCGGACGGCGTGAGGATGCCGCCCGTGAGCCGGTCGCGGATCGAGGCGAGGCCGGGTTCGAGGGCTAGGCATTCCCCGGCGGTCAGGGCCTGCTGCTCGCAGCCAAGCGTCGCCTGCAGGCGCATCTGCGCCTCGGCGGCGCGCATCGCCCCGGCACTCGACTGCACGACGAGCTTGCCATTGCGCACATGGTCGAACTGCATCGGCGTCTGCGCCAGCATCGCGTAGAGCGCATCGCGGCTGGCGAAGGCGAGGCGCAGCAGGCTCGCCGTGCCGCGCGCCGCGGCACCCGCGTTGCAGGCGCCGATGAAACGAAGCAGCCACGCCCATTGCGCGGGATCGGCGCGCGGCTCGAAGCGCAGCGGTCCATTACGATCCAGCAAGTACTTCGGCAGGTTGCTGAGCACGCCGGGTTCGGCGAGCGGGGCGACGTAGCTGTAGGAAAGCTGCGCGCCGTTGGCGTAGCTCGTGCCGCTTCCCGGTTCCGCCGCCTCGTCGAGCACCGTCACGGCGTGGCCGTCGTGCGCCAGCCACCAGGCGGTGGCCAACCCCACAATCCCCGCGCCGATCACGGTGACGCGCACGTTCCTCCGACCGTCCGGCGCGAGTTCAGTGGCGGAAGTGGCGCATGCCGGTGAAGACCATCGCAAGCCCCGCGCGGTCCGCCGCCTCGATCACCTCCGCGTCGCGCAGCGAGCCGCCGGGCTGGATCACCGCGGTGGCGCCGGCGGCGGCGAGCGCCTCGAGCCCGTCGGCGAAGGGAAAGAACGCGTCCGAGGCGGCCACACTGCCGCGCGCGAGCGATTCCGGCAGGCCCGCGGCATTCGCCGCCTCCTGCGCCTTCCAGGCGGCGATGCGCGCTGAGTCGACCCGGCTCATCTGCCCCGCGCCGATGCCCACCGTGGCCCCGTCCTTCGCGTAGACGATGGCGTTCGACTTCACGTGCTTGCAGACGCGGAAGGCGAACAGCAGGTCGGCGATCTCGCGCTCCGTCGGCTGGCGCTTCGTCACCGTCCTCAGCGCCGCCTTGTCCACATGCCCGGTATCGCGCGACTGCGCGAGGAAGCCTCCGGCGAGGCTGCGATAGGCGAGGCCGGGCGTTGTCGGGTCCGGCAGGCTGCCGGTGAGCAGCAGGCGGAGGTTCTTCTTCTTCGCCAGGATGGCCCGCGCGCCCGCGGTCGCGTCCGGGGCCACGATCACCTCGGTGAAGATGGCGGCGATGGCGGCGGCCGTCTCCTCGTCGAGCGTGCGGTTGGCGGCGACGATGCCGCCGAAGGCCGAGACGGGATCGCAACGAAGCGCCAGCTTCCAGGCCTCGTGCAGGCTCGGCCCGGAGGCGACGCCGCACGGGTTCGCGTGCTTGACGATGACGATGGAGGGCCCTTCGAACTCGGCGGCGCACTCGATCGCGGCGTCGGTGTCGTTGAGGTTGTTGTAGGACAGCTCCTTGCCCTGCACCTGGGTCGCGGTCGCGACGCCGGGACGGTTGCCGGTGGCATAGAAGGCCGCGGTCTGGTGCGGGTTCTCGCCGTAGCGCAGGAGCTGCCGGCGGATGCCGGAAATCGTCAGCCGCGCCGGGTAGGCCTCGCCGAGATGGCTCGCGAACCAGGCGGCGACGGCCGCGTCATATGCGGCGGTGCGCGCGTAGGCGGCGGCGGCGAGCGTGCGGCGCAGCGCCGGGCCGGTGCCGCCGTTCGCGGCGATCTCAGTCTGCACGGTCGCGTACTGGTCCGGTGCGGTAAGCACGGTCACGAAGTCGTGGTTCTTGGCGGCGGCGCGGATCAGCGCCGGACCGCCGATGTCGATGTTCTCGATGCAGGTGGCGAAATCCGCCCCCTTCGCGACCGTCTCCTCGAACGGGTAGAGGTTGACGACGAGCAGGTCGATCGGCGCGATGCCATTCGCGCGCATCTGATCGAGATGCGCGGGGTCGTCGCGGCGGCCGAGCAGCCCGCCATGGATCTGCGGCACCAGGGTCTTCACCCGCCCGTCGAGGATTTCCGGGAAGCCGGTGTGGTCCGAGACCTCCTTCACCGCGACCCCAGCCTCGCGCAGCGCGCGGGCGGTGCCGCCGGTGGAGAGGATCTCGACGCCGGCCCCGGCGAGCGCCTGGGCGAGCGGAACCAGCCCCGTCTTGTCGGAGACCGAGATCAGGGCGCGGCGGATGGGGATGATGTCGGGCATGGTGGTCGCGTAGCGCGCGGCGGGGCCGGGCGCAATTGCGCGGTCCTACAGCCCCAGCAGGTCGAGCGTGCGGGCCAGGATCCGGCGCTCGTCGAAGCATTCCAAGGCGCGGGCGCGGCCGGCCTCGCCCATGGCGCGGCGCCGCGCGGGGTCGGCCACCAGGCGCGCGAGGGCGGCGGTGAGGGCGGCGACGTCGCGGGCGGGGAACAGCAGCCCCGTCTCGCCCGCGACCACCTGCTCGCGCACGCCGCGCAGGTCCGAGGCGACGACCGGCAGGCCCGCGAGCATCGCCTCCACGATCGACATCGGCAGCCCCTCGTAATGGCTCGGCAGGGCGAAGATATCGGCGGCGGCGAGGATCGCCGGGACGTCCTCGCGGTAACCGAGGCGCTTGAGGCGCGGGCCCAGCGTGCTCGCGGCGAAATCCGGCTCCACGGAATCGTCATGGTCGGAGGCGAGCCGCTCGCCCACCACCCAGAGCTCGGCGTCCAGGCCCCTTCCTTCGACGGACTGGACCGCGGCGAGCAGCTCCGGAATCCCCTTGGCGCGCACCAGGCGGGAGACGATCACGACCACCGCGCGGCCGGGCGGTGTGCCGAACTCGGCGCGGATGCGTGCCCGCGCCCCGGCGTCCGGGCGGAAGCGCTCCGGGTCGCGGCCGTTGCCGATGGCGACCGGCGCGCGCGCCAGGCCCATGCGCCGCGCGTCCTCGGCCTCGGCGGCGGAGACGTTGAAGTAGACGTCGGTGACGCGCCCGCCGATCCATTCCATCGCCACCGCGAGCCGCCGCCGCCACCACGGGCCGGGCTGGTTGAAGAGGTAGCCGTGGCACGTGTAGGCGATGCGCGGCACACCCGCCGCGCGCGCGGCGACGCGGGCGAGGAAGCCGCTGATCGGCATGTGCGCGTGCACCAGGTCCGGCTTCTCGCGGCGGATCAGCGCGAGCAGCGCCGTGAAGGCGCGCCACTGCGCCAGCGGCGAGAGGCTGCGCGACATCGGCACCGTCTCGACCCGCAGCCCCTCGGCGCGGACCCGTTCCACCAGCGGGCCGTCGGCGCAGACGCCCACCACCTCGTGCCCGCGCTGGCGGATGCCGCGCATCAGCGGCAGGATGAACTGGCGCAGCGCGAAGTCGACGTTGGTGACTTCGAGGACCTTCACGCGCGCGCGGCGGTCAGACCGAGCCCCAGACCTCGCGCGCGACCTCGACGCAGAGCTCCAGCTTGCGCCACTGCTCGTCCACGGTGAGCAGGTTGCCCTCCTCGGTGCTGGCGAAGCCGCATTGCGGCGAGAGGGCGAGCTGTTCAAGCGGCACGAAGCGGCTCGCCGCCTCGATGCGGCGCTTCAGCTCGTCCTTCGATTCCAGCGCGCCGGTCTTGCTGGTGACCAGGCCGAGCACGACGATTTTGTTGCCGCGGGGGACGAAGCGCAGCGGCTCGAACCCGCCCGCGCGCTCGGTGTCCCACTCCATGAAGTAGGCGTCGACGCCGATCTGGTTGAACAGCGCCTCCGCCACCGGCTCATAGCCGCCGCTGGCGACGAAGGTGGAGCGGAAATTGCCGCGGCAGAGATGCATCGAGACCGCCATGTCCGCGGGACGGCCGGCGATCGCGCGGTTGATGAGGTCGGCGTAGATGCCGAGCAGGTTCTCCACGTAGTCGCCGCGCGCCTTGAGGCCGGCGATCTGCTCCGGGTCGCAGAGATAGGCGATGTTGACCTCGTCGAGCTGCAGGTAGCGGCAGCCAGCGGCGGCGAAGGACTGGACGGCGTGGTGATAGGCGCGGCCGAGATCGTCGAAGAATGCGTCCATCTCCGGGTAGACGCGCCGGTCGATGGAGTTGCGCCCGCCACGGAAGTGCACGACCGAGGGCGCGGGGATCGTCTGCTTGGCGATTGCGGTCTTCACGTGGCTGGCGACAAAGCGGAAGTCGTCGATGAAGGCCGGCTGCGTCCAGGCGATCCGGCCGTTCACGCGCAGCATGTGGGGCAGCTTCACGCCGCCCTTGAACTCGATGTGCTGCTCCGGGACGTAGAGCTCCGTGCCACCGAGCTTGGCCACGAAGTCGTAGTGCCAGTAGGCGCGGCGGAACTCGCCGTCGGTCGCGGCGCGCAGGCCGATTGATTCCTGTTTCGCGATCGCCTCGGCGATGAACCGGTCCTCGGTCGCGCGCAGATCGGCGTCGGAGAGCGTTCCCGCCGCGTGTTTCGCGCGGGCCTCGCGCAGCGCCGGCGGGCGCAGGAGGCTGCCGACATGGTCGGCGCGGAAAGGCGGGCGGGCGCGGGGCGTCTGGGCCATCTTAATCCTCCGTAATCAGTCGACTTCATGCCGCCTGGCGTGCCGCAGGTCAAAGGCGAGCGGGCGCCGGAAGGGCAAAGACGGTTTCGCCGACGCGGATCATGGTCTATTCGGCGCGGCATGACGCTCCCCTTGCGGCTCGCACACCTCGTCGAGGCGTGCCGGCAACGGGCCGGCCGGGTGCTGCTCGCCGCCCTTATCCTCACACTGCTGGCGCTGGGCGCGGCCTGGCTGCGGCTCGGCATCGACACCAATACCGACCACCTGTTCGCCTCCTCGCTGCCCTGGCGTCAGCGGGAGATCGCCTACGACAAGGCCTTCCCCCAGAACAACAACCTCATCGTGGCGGTGGTGCGCGGGAAGACGCCGGAGGAGACGAACGTCGCGGCGGCGCAGCTTGCGGCGGCGCTGGCGCACGTGCCCTCGATCCGCGCGGTGCGGCGGCCCGATGCCGGGGCCTGGTTCCGCCAGAGCGGGATGCTGTTCCTCGACACCAAGGAGCTGACGGCGCTGCTGAACCGCACGATCGACGCGCAGCCCTTCCTCGGCCAGCTCGCGGCCGATCCCACGGCGCGGGGCCTGTTCGCGGCGCTGACGCTGGTCGCGGTGGGGGTGGAGCACGGTGCGGCCACCGGGCCGATGGAGCCGGCGCTGGCGGCTTTCCACCACACGCTGCAGGCGGCGCTGGCGGGCAAGGCGGCGCCGCTGTCCTGGCAGCAGCTGCTGGCGGGCGGGCTCGCCAACCTCGCGGGGCCCGAGCGCTTCGTGCTGATCACGCCGGTGCTCGACCACCGGGTGCTGGAGCCCGGCCGCGTGGCGACCGACGCCGTGCGCGCGGCGATCGCGAAGCTGGCCGAGGTGAAGGCGGGGCGCGTCAGCGTGGCGCTGACCGGTTCCGTGCCGCTGGCGGACGAGCAGTTCGCGAGCGTCCGGCAGGGCGCGGGGCGGGCCCTCCTCATCACCGGGCTGCTGGTGCTGCTATGGCTGTTCCTGGCCGCGCGGTCCTGGCGGCTGGTGGTGCCGATCGTGGCCACGCTGGTGGTGGGCCTGGCGCTGACCATGGGGTTCGCGGCGCTCGCCGTGGGCACGCTCAACCTCGTCTCGGTGGCATTCGCGGTGCTGTTCGTCGGCATCGCGGTGGATTTCGCGATCCAGTTCTGCGTGCGTTTCCGCGAGCAGCTGCACCAGTATCCGGAACCCAAGATCGCAATGATGGCGACCGGCTACCACGCGGGCCCGGCGATCGGGGTCGCGGCGCTGGCGACGGCCGCCGGGTTCCTGTCCTTCGTGCCGACCGATTTCGCGGGCGTGGCGGAGCTGGGGCTGATCGCGGGCGCGGGGATGGTGATCGCGCTGGCCTGCACGCTGACCGTGCTGCCGGCGATGCTTGCGCTCACGCGGCCGCGCTCCGAGGGGGCCGAGGTGGGGTATGCCTGGGCCGGGCGGATCGAGGACCGGCTGGTGCCGGTCCGCCGCCTGGTGCTCGCGGGGTTCGCGGTGGTGGCGGTGCTGGGCGCGGTGATGCTGCCGCGCATCCCCTTCGACGGCGACCCGCTGCATACCCAGAACCCGAACACCGAGGCGATGCGCACGCTGAAGTCGCTGATGTCCTCGCCGATCACGACGCCCTATGTCGCCGAGGTGGTGACGCGCGACGTGGCGGCGGCCGATGCCATGGCGAAACGTCTCTCGGCGCTGCCGCAGGTGGCGCAGGTGCGCACGCTGTCGAGCTTCGTGCCGGAGGACCAGGCGCACAAGCTGGCGCTGATCCAGGACGCCGCGTCGCTGCTGATGCCGAGCCTGTCGCCGCCCAGCCCCGCGGCGCCGGTGCAGGCGAGCGACATCAGGCTCGCGGCGCGCACCGCGGCGACGGCGATCGAGCGCGTGGTCCAGAAGGGCGAGGTGAAGCCGGGCTCGACGCTGGCGCTGATCGGCGCCGACCTCGCGAAGCTCGAGAGCGCGCCGGATACGACGCTGTTCGCCGCCAATGATGCGCTGACGCGCTTCCTTCCCGCGGCGCTCAACGACCTGCGCGCGGGGCTCGGCGCGCAGCCTGTGACGCTCGCGAACCTGCCGAAGCCGCTGGTGCGCGAGTGGCAGTTGCCCGACGGGCGCGTGCGGGTGGAGGCAGTGGCCGGACCCGATGCGCGCAAGCCCGCGGGGCTGCGGCGCTTCGTCGCCGCGGTGCGGTCCGTGGCGCCGGATGCGATGGGTTCCGCCGTCGTCATCGTGGACAGCGGCGAGACCATCGTGCGCGCGTTCCGCACGGCGGCGATCGGCGCGCTGGTGGCGATCGCGGCGCTGCTGGCGCTGGTGCTGCGGCGCGTGGACGATGCGGCGCGGGTGCTGGCGCCGCTGCTGCTTTCGGCGCTGATGACGACGATCGCGATCGTGGTGGTGCCGCTGCCGATCAACTTCGCCAACATCATCGCGCTGCCGCTGCTGCTGGGCGTGGGCGTGTCGTTCAACGTGTATTTCGTGAGCAACCATCGCGGCGGCGCGCGGCATTTCCTCGGCACCGCGACGGCGCGGGCGATCCTGTTCTCGGCCTTGACGACCGGGACGGCTTTCGGTTCGCTCGCAGCCAGCGCGCACCCGGGGACGGCGAGCATGGGCGTTTTGCTGCTGGTGAGCCTGTTATGCACGCTGGTGGCGACGCTGGTGTTCCTGCCGGCGTTGCTGGCCCGGTGAGGCGCGCGGCGCTCCTGCTGATCGCGGCGCTGCTCGCCGGCGGGGCGGGGCCGGCGCCGTGGCGTTCGTTCCATGTCATCCTCTGGCAGTCCCGGCGCAGCGCCGCGGCGCTGGCGGCGGCGAAGGCGCTCGGGGTCACGGACGGGCGTATCATCGCCAGCCGCAGCGATCCGGTGAACACGCAGGAACTGCGGCGCGAGGCAGCGCCGGTCGAGGCAGCGGGGCTCGGGTTCTACGTCGAGAACATCGCCACCGACTATTACAGCGCCTATCATCGCTACTTCCCGAACCATCCGCCGACCTGGCAGATGGACAAGCTGCGGGCGCTGCGGCGGGTCTCGCCGCACGACCCGGCGCTGTTCCGGCGCCATCCGGGCTTCGAGAACCCGGCCTGGCAGCGGCTCATCGCGCGGCGCCTTGCCGCGACCGTCGGCGTGTTCGGCGCTACGCCGCTGTTCTACAATCTCGGCGACGAACCCGGCATCGCCGACCTCGCCTCGGCGTGGGACTTCGACACCTCGCCGTCGAGCCTCGCGATCTTCCGGCCATGGTTGCGTAAGCGTTACGGAAGCCTCGCCGCGCTCGACCGCGCCTGGGGCACGCATTACTCGAGCTGGGCGGACGTCCAGCCGGAGCTGACGGACGCGGCGCTGACGCGCACGGACGGCAACTACACCGCCTGGTCGGACTTCAAGGCGTTCATGGACAGGCGCTTCGCGGCCGCGGTGGCGCGCGG